>CAVZWH010000017.1:0-64084 GCA_963778905.1 Candidatus Staskawiczbacteria bacterium
GGACAAGGTATGTGTCAGGAAGGTCAGAGTACCTAAAGTGAATAGCGGCTAAGAAGTCGGAGACAGCTGCTTGGAGGTCGCCCTTGTTTATGTTTGCGACGCCACAGTTTTGATAGGCAGTCGCGAAGCCAGGATCGAAGTAGATGGCAGTCTTACAAGCAGACAAGGCTTCGTCAAAGTTGCCCTTGTCGATCTGTGCGGCGCTGAGGTCGGCATAGGCCGCCTCTTTTGTGTTTGCGAAGGGCTTTAGAAAAGTACTCAGATCAGCCGCCTTCTTGAAATCGGCGATTGCGGCATGCCAAAATCCGCAAGACCGCGAGAGAGGTATTGGACATCTGATAGTTTATGGCAAGGAATTGCAAACGAGGGTGGGGTTATGATGAAAAATGGAAAGAAGCCAGAAAGACTTTTGCAGAGGATTTTAGATATTGCAAGTGATAAAAACGACATTATTTTAGATTTTTTTGCAGGGGCAGGAACGACTGGGGCGGTTGCTCACAAAATGGGTAGAAGATATATTTTGATTGAGCAAATGGATTATATCCACGATCTACCAGAACAGAGGTTGATAAATGTTATTAAGGGTGATCAAACAGGAATTTCAAAGGCAGTGGGGTGGAATGGTGGTGGGAGTTTTATTTATACAGAGCTTTTGGAATGGAATCAAAAATATATCAGCCAACTTGAAAAAGCCAAAACCCAAAAAGAAATTTTAGATATTTATAAAAAGATTGAAAAAGAAAAGTTTTACAAACCCGAATATGAGCCTAAAAACTTTGATTTAAAAAAATTTCAAGAGCTTGATTTGAAGAAGCAAAAGGAAGTTTTAATTGATATTTTAGATATGAATCATCTTTATGTTAATAAATCCAGTATGGATGATACTACTTTTAAAGTTAGCGAGAGCGATAAGAAACTAACTACTATGTTTTACAAAGAAAAATAAAATGGAGGAAACAAAGCTATCAGTTGAATACAGCTCCCTTGAAAAAAGGAATAAGATTTCAAGGGAAATTCCGACAAGTATTTTAGATAATCTAAATCCTAAATTTGAATTACGAGAATATCAAATTTCGGCAATTGCAAGATTTATTGAATACTTTGAAAACGAGCAAGAAAAGCCGTTGCCTATACAGTTGCTTTTTAATATGGCGACTGGGAGCGGAAAGACTTTTTTGATGGTTGCTTTTATGCTTTATCTTTACGAAAAAGGTTATAGGCATTTTGTTTTTTTTGTTGATAAGACAAATATCATTAAAAAAACAATTGATAATTTTTTAAATAAGAAATCATCAAAATACCTTTTTGCAGATAGAATATTTATTGACGGGGAGGAAATTCTGATTAAGCAGACTGAAAACTTTTCAAAGAATGAAAGGGAGAATATAAACATTCATTTCAATACCATTAGCGGATTACATAGCAAGTTAAATAGCCCGCAACAGGATTATATGACTTTTGATGATTTCAAGAAATATAAGACAGTTTTTATATCTGATGAAGCCCATCATATTAACGCTTTAACAAAAAATAGATTATCAAAATCAGAGGAGGAGGAAAAAAAATCTTGGGAATACACAGCAAACAAATTAGTAAATTCAAGAGAAGATAATGTTTTGCTTGAATTTACAGCCACGATTGATTGGAAAAATCCGCAGATTTTTGATAAATATAAAGACAAGGTTTTGATGGAGTATGATTTAAAGAAATTTAGAGAAGATAAATTTTCAAAAGATGTTTTCTTATTTCAATCAGACTCTGTAATAACGGAAAGGATGTTGCAGGCAGTTATTATCTCCCAATACAGAAGAAAAGTTGCTGAAAAAAATAAAATACCATTGAAGCCAGTGATATTAATGAAATCGGACAAGATAGATAAATCAAAGATAAATTATGAGTTATTCGTTGGGTTGATTAAGAATTTAAAAGTAAAAGATATAAAAAATATTAGAAGAGTTGCTGAAAAAGTAAAAGAAGACGATAATATTTTAAAAAACGCCTTCAAATTTTTTAATGAGCAGAAAATAGATGATTCTGATTTGGTAAAAGAAATAAAAGTTGAGTTCAACGAAGATAGGTTGATTGAGGTTAATAGCAAAGATGAGAGCGAGGAAAAACAAGTATTAATAAATAGGCTTGAAGACAGTGATAACGAAATAAGGGTTGTTTTTGCTGTTGATATGCTGAATGAGGGTTGGGATGTTTTAAATCTGTTTGATATAGTCCGTTTATACGGCACAAGAGACAGTGGAAACCCGACGATACAAGAGGCTCAATTAGTAGGGAGAGGGGCGAGATATTTTCCTTTTTATTTGAATAATCCCGACGAGAAATTTATTAGAAAATTTGATGATGAAGCGAATAATGAATTAAGGGTTGTTGAGCAATTGCATTTCCATAGCATACAAAATCATAGGTATATTTCTGAATTAAGAAAAGCACTTGAAGAGGGCGGAATTATGAGAAAAAGCGGAACGGAAAAGAAATTAACAGTTAAGGATTCTTTTAAAAACACAAGGTTTTACAAGAAGGGTGTTTTATGGAAAAACAAAAGAATTATAAATAAAAAAGAAGGCGTAAAATCAATAAATGAATATATAAACAAAGATAAAACTTATAAACTAAACATTGAGTCATCCGTAAATATAAATATGGTTGCAGGATTTGGGAGGGCGGTGATACAGCAAAAAAACGAGACGATGGAATTTAAGAAGATCAATGAGCTACCAAAGCACATTGTGAGGAAAGCGTTAGACAGATTTCCATTTTTTAACTTTGACAATTTGTCTTCCTATTTTCCGCACATAAAATCAATTGACGACTTTATAGCGAACGGAAATTATCTTGGCGGTATTACATTAGAGATTACGGCGTCCGAGCAGGATCATCCCGCAAATGTTTTATTTCGGAAGCTCATAGGTGCGGTTGAAGCTATTAAGAACGACATAAAGGCAAATTCATCAAAATATAAAGGCACAAAAGAGTTTGAATCTATTTTAGTCAAAGAAACTGTTATAGATAAAGAATTAATAATAAGCGAGCCGAAGCAAGGATCAATGCAGGAGAGGGGGCTTTCTATGAGTTCAGCACAATCTTCAACGGGCTTAGCAACTGGTATTCCGCTTAATTTAGCAAACGAGGATTGGTATGTTTATAGTGATGACTATGGAACTGATGAGGAAAAATATTTGGTAAGATTTATTTACGATATTAAAGGCAAGTTGCTAAAATCCTTTAAAGAAGTTTATTTAATAAGGAATCAAAAACTTTTGGAATTATTTAGCTTTAAAAGGGGAGATCGGTTTGAGCCAGATTATATTTTAATGCTTGGCGATGGCAAGACAAAAGCGGTTTATTTACAGCTATTTATTGAGGCGAAGGGGCAACAATTAGAGGCAGTAGACGAATGGAAGCAGGAATTTTTATTAGAAATTAAAGAGCAGAAACAGATAGTTAATCTGTTTGAGGATGATAAATACAAAATTTTAGGATTACCATTTTTTCAAGAAAATCAAAAAGCTAATTTCAAGGATAAATTAGAAGAAATATTGACTTGATAGCATTTTGATTTTTTGGTAATGTTAGATTATAAGATAAATACAAATAATTTTTAAATTAAATAATATGGCTATTACAAGAATACCATCTGCCGATCCACAAAATCCTAATCCGACAGAACTCTCATTAACCTTTAATAATGGTGATTTTATGGCGTTAAGAGATACTGCCAGAAGATTAGGATTTACAAGTGAAGAGGCTATGATTCGTTTTGCATTGGCGGTCTTGTCTCAATCGGCAACAACATCTCTGACTATAATAAATATGAATGGTGCTAAAATTAGTTTGAATCCGTCAGAAGGGTTGTTGAGACTCAATAATCCTCCCACATAATATATGCCAAAGGAAAACATAAAAACAGATTTTAATGTGGAGGAGATTACAAAAACCACCGAGCAACACGAAAAAAGTATTTCTGAATTTAATACTCGCATTTCTGATTTAGAAAATAAACTATCTAATCCCGAGCAATTGGCAAATGTCATTGAAACTGCTACAAAAGATTCAAAAAAACTTGATAAGATTTTTTCTTCTATATTTTGTGAGATGATAAATAAAGATGAAGATGTTAAAAATGCAATTAAAGGAAGAATAGATAATATTGATCGGGGAGCTGTATTTTCAATTCTAAAAAAATGGGGAGAATTTGTTTATGCTGTGATACTTATAACTATTGGAGCTATAATTACACTTGTTATTTCAAGATTTTCAAAATAAAGAAGCATTTTAAAATACGCCTTTAAAGCGTTTTTTTGCTGAAAATGGTAATCTAAAATAATAGATTCTAAAAAAGTAATGAAAAAAGTAAAATGGATAAAGAGGTAGAACTAAAAGACGGAAGAAAAATTAAGACGACTTGCTCAACCAAAGGACAGGAAAAACTTTTTAATTATTATGTGGAAATATCTAAAACAGATTATTTTCAAAACACGATATTAGATTTAAGAAAAAGATATAAAATACCAGAGATGGGTTTTAAATTACCAGACACATCTGATCTTTTATCAATTTTCAAAGAACCCGAAGATTGGAAGAATCAATTCAATAAGACAAAAGACAGTGCTACTAAACAATATTCCGAACTGTTGGGGGAGCTAAAACAGCTATGCAAAAAATATAATTTGCATTATGCTGACTGGATGTATATTTTAAATGCTTATTTGTTTTATAATGTATTGATAAATTTTATATCCCCAAATATGTTTAATATGTGTCAGATAAACGATTTGGCGAAAGAAAAAAAAGAACCGCCCGCCTTAGATAATATAATAAGCAACGACCAATTTTATCCGATTGCGTTAAGGATAAGTCCATACGCCACTAAGAGGGATATTTTGGACTATGTTAATAAAAGATTTTCATTGATTAAGAAATATCAAGAACCTTATATAAAAACAGATGTTAAAATTGGGAAAATAAAAAAGAAAAAAAAGAAAATACAGGAAAGAAATGATTTTATTTACGAAAATAAGAATTTGAGTATAAGTGAAACCAAAAAACTGGTTGAAGAGAAGTTTGGCGAGAGTTTGGATTATGAGTATATCGGCAAGATACGATCCGATGAAATGCAAAAGCGAAAAGAACTGTAATACAGAAATTTTCCGAAGCACATAAAAATCCTTATACAGGAAAGTGAAAAAGAATTAGCCTGAAATAAACAGGCTTTTTGCTTACAGAAAAGCCAGCAATGGCGGATGATAACAGAAGAAACACTAATAAACCCAAAAGTTAGAGAAGCTCCCAATGTGAGCCGTGCTTTGATTACTAAAAAAGATAAGAAGAAAAAAACAAAATTAAAGCTTAATAGCTGGGTATATACGCCAGATGAAAAAAGATTTGGTTTGGCATTGGAGTTTTTGGCAAGAGATTTCAATGCAGGGCGTGGGAGTAAATAATCAAATGATTGTTTGTTTTTACAATTGTTGTCGGAAAAAGGGGTAATTTAGGTGGGGTAGTTTATTTACTATGGATTATGTGCTATAATTAAAGCGTTAAGGTTAATCAATTCAGCAAGAGGATTTTATTTGTATAATCAAATAGAATACTAAGAGGGGCTGGAAGTTGGTTAACCTTAACAATTAACCTTTTGCTTTCCAGTCCCTTTTAGTATGTAAAAAAATTAACAGCAAATTTATAGGTTTTAAAGTTTTACTGGTTAATCCTTTGGAATTTATCAATTTGCAAAAATGTAATGAAAGTAGCAATATATTGCAGAGTTAGCACAAACGAGCAAAATTTGGATAATCAGACATTAGAATTAAAAGATTATTGCAAAAGAAATAATTATGAGATAGCGGGGGAGTATTGCGATAAAATTTCGGGAACGAAAACCAGCAGACCAGAATTAGATAAAATGTTGCAGGATATGAGAAATAAGAATTTCCAGGCGGTTATAGTTTGGAAGTTTGACAGACTTGGAAGAAGCACGGCTCATTTATTGCAGGTTTTAGAGGAATTGAAGAATAGAAAAATCCGCTTAATTGCCACATCACAAAATATTGATACAGATACCGCTATGGGCAAATTCTTTTTTACGATTCTTTCGGGCTTTGCAGAAATGGAAAGGGAAATTATAAAAGAAAGAATAAATTTGGGTTTGTTAAGAGCGAAAAAGGAAGGAAAAAAATTAGGACGCCCATTTGGATCAAGGGATATAAAATACAGAAAAAAATCGGGCTATTTGTTAAGATGGCAAAAAGAAAAAGTTTTAAACTAAAAATATGAAAGTTTCTATATATGCCAGAGTTAGCTCTGACCAGCAAAAAGAAAAAGAAACAATAAACTCCCAATTAGCAGAATTAAGGGATATTTGCCAAAGAAAGAATGATACAATCGTAAAAGAGTATATTGACGATGGATGGAGCGGTGAAACATTAGCCAGACCAGGATTAGACGAATTAAGGGATGACGCCGATAGGGGTATTTGGAATGTTTTGTATATTCTTTGCCCAGACAGGCTCGGCAGAGATCATATTGATCAAGGTATTGTTTTAAGGGAGTTAAAAAAGCGGGGAGTGCAAGTTGTTTTTAAGGACGCCCCGCTTACAGAAGATAATAAGTTGCAGAAGGATATTGAGAGCTTATTGGGAGAATACGAAAATAAGCAACGCAGAGAAAGAACCAGAAGGGGAAAATTACATCACGCCAAAGAGGGAAAAATAGTGCAATCAATAGCTCCTTTTGGATATAAATTTGAAAGATTAGAAAAAGAAAAAAAGATTATTATAAATCCAGATGAGGCAAAAATTGTAAGGCTGATTTTTGAATTGTATTTACAACATCAAAGCACAATGAAAGTCGGGGAAGAACTTTTGACAAGGGAAATTAAAACAAGGTTTGGGAACGAATTTACTCCCAAAAAAGTTTCAAAAGTTTTAGCCGAAAATACATACACGGGTATTTGGCATTATGGAATGCGTGAAAATGTTGAGCCGAAGACCAGAAAGAAGAAATTTTATAAGCATTTAAAAACGGGCTATAAATTTAAAAATGACTGGATAAAATATGAAATTCCGATAATTATTGATACTGCTACATTTGAGCGAGTGCAGGAATTAAGGAAAAAACGCTATCGTCTGTATGGCAATACTAAGTTTTATTATATGGTTGCAGGCTTATTGCAGGGCAGTTGCGGTGAAAAAATGCACGGACAGGGATTTACATCTCACGGCATTTACAAATATGGTTATTATGTCTGCTACAAGTGCCACAAAAGAATAAATAGGGAGGAATTTGATGATTTTATATGGGAGGAAGTAAAAAAGGCAATTCAGAATCCAAAAACGCTGATGAAATATGTTTCGCACCTTAATGATAATAGCGGGGCAGAACCGCTTAATGCTTTGAGGGGAGAGCTTTTGCTAAAATTGAAACATACAGAGCAGAAAAGCACCGAGCTTTGGCAGATTTGGGATAAGGGAGGAATTGATAGGGATATTCTAACTAAAAAAATATCAGAATACGCCCAAAAAGAGAAGAATTTTAAAAAAGAAATCCAGGATGTTGAGATGAGGTTGCAACAAACGGGAAAAAAGGATATAATATACAATACATTAAAGTCCTTTTCAAGAACGGCTGGAACGCAGTTAGACCGATGGAATAAAGAACAAAGGAAAGATTTTTTGAAGCTTATACTAAATTACATAACCTATAACCACGAAACGGGAGCAGTTGATATTGATGGTATAGTGCCAGGTAGGGAGATAGACTTATTAAATTTAAATTTGAAACCTATGGTTCAATATTTTACAAAAGAAGGACTGCAAAAACTTAAGGATGAGTTGCATGAATTAAAGACAACCAAAAATAAAGAAATTGTTAAGCTAATTGCTGAAGCAGCTGCTTTTGGAGACCTAAAAGAAAATTCTGCGTATCACGACGCAAGAGACAAAATGTCTTTTTTGAGGATGAGAATTAAGGAATTGGAAGGAGCAATTAATGAGGCAATGGTTAAAGAAAAAGATGGAACAAATAAAATTCAAATTGGTTCGGAAATTAAAATTTTGTTTGATGGAGAAGAACAAAATTATCAGGTTGTAGCTCCAAGCGAAGCGGATATTTTGAAAAATAAAATTTCTTATCATTCGCCGTTAGGACAGAATTTAATTGGCAGAGAAGTTGGAAAAGAATTTGATTTTATGGCGGGAAATAAAAAAGTAAAAGTGAAAATTTTAGAGATAAAATAGGGCCCGTGGTATAGTGGCAACACATCTCGTTTGCAACGAGAAGCTGGGAGTTCGATTCTCCCCGGGTCCACTTTCATAATTTTAATCCAAAATTTTGGATTAAAATTAGAAATAGGTTCGGGTGAGATTGAGAACTCCCAGGCCCCGAATTGCGAGCCCGCTTGCAAGCGGGCGAGGCAATGCCTTCGGGCAACTCAGTGAGATTCTCCCCGGGTCCACTAATCAAAAAAAATGCCAAAAATATTGTCAGGTTTTAAAAATTTTATATTGCGAGGAAATGCAGTTGACTTAGCGGTTGGAGTTGTGATTGGAGCTTCGTTTGGAACAGTTGTAACTGCATTGGTAAAAGATTTGCTTACTCCGTTTATAGGAGCTATTGCAAAAGTGCCAGATTTTTCCGGACTAAGTTTTACATTAAACGGCAGTATATTTAAATATGGCGAGCTGATAAATGCTTTAATATCATTTTTCCTGGTTGCAGTCGCCATTTATTTTTTTGTAATATTACCAATGAATGCTTTATTGGCCAGAACAACAAAGCCAAAAGCAGTCACAGCAAAAAAATGTCCCGAATGCCTTAGTGAAATTCCTGTTGATGCAAAACGTTGCGCCCATTGCGGGCAAGTAGTTGTAAAATAAATTATGTCATTATCCATAGGTATTGTCGGTCTTCCAAACGTAGGAAAATCGACACTTTTCAAAACATTAACAAAAAAGGAAGTTTTGATTGCTAATTATCCTTTTGCAACAATTGACCCTAATGTCGGGGTTGTTTTGGTTCCCGACGAAAGAGTTGACAAATTGGCAGAATTATCAAAATCAAAAAAGAAAATTTATGCAACAGTTGATTTTGTGGATATTGCAGGATTAGTAAAGGGAGCCTCCGAAGGCGAAGGTTTGGGAAATAAATTTTTGGCAAATATCAGAGAAACAGATGCAATTTTGTATGTTTTGCGCGCATTTAGAAACGCAGATATTATAAACACGCAGCAAGATGTAAATCCATTGAAAGAAAAAGAAATTTTGGATGTGGAATTAATTTTGAAAGATTTAGAAACAATAAATAAAAGAATAGATGGGTTGGAAGGCGATGTGCGGGCTGGAAAAAAAGAAGCCATAAAAGAAATGGCGGTTATAAAAAAAGCAAAAGAATTTTTGTCGCAAGAAAAAATTTTAATTGACCAAAATTTTACAGATGACGAAAAAGAAATTTTAGAAAGTTTTCAATTGTTAACCTTTAAGCCAAGATTATATTTATTAAACGGCAAAGACGAAGAAATAGCTAGGTCCGACCTAGCTAAAAATTTTGGTGATAATTATTTGATTATTGATGTGGCGACAGAATATGAGGCAGAAGAATTGTCGCAGGAAGAAAGAAAGTCATTGGGTTTGCCGGAATTGTCTGAAACAGATATTTTGATTAAAAAATCTTACGAACTTTTGAATTTAATAACTTTTTTAACAACAGGAGAAGATGAAACAAGGGCTTGGACAATAAATAAGGGAGACGCCGCTCCAAAAGCTGGCTCGGCAATTCATACAGATTTTGAAAATAAATTTGTGAAAGCGGAAGTCGTTTTTTGGAAAGATTTGCTGGACGCCGGTGGATATCCAAAAGCCAGAGAGCAGGGAAAACTAAGAACAGAAGGAAAAGAATATGTTGTAAAAGACGGCGATGTTATAGAATTTAAGCATGGATAATATTAAAATTTTGTACGAAGATAATCATATTATTGCAGTGGTTAAACCGGCTGGGGTTTTGACGCAGGGAGATAGAACCGGTGACAAAAATTTGATGGATATGGTTAAGGATTATCTTAAAAAAAAATATAAAAAACCCGGAAATGTTTTTTTGGGTTTGGTGCATAGATTGGACAAGCCGGTGGCCGGAATTGTTTTGTTTGGAAAAACTTCAAAAGGAGCTTCAAGATTATCAGAGCAATTTAGAAATCACACAATACAAAAGACATATTATGGAATTGTTGTAGGAAAACCAAAAGAGGAAAGGGGAGTGATAAAAGAGCAGGTGAATAAAATATCTTTTTTTGCCGAAGGATTTACAAATAAAACAGACCAAGAACTTTTGGATGAAATTAAAAAAGCAACCAAAACCAGAACAGCGGAATTGGAATACCAAATGATTAAAAAAAATGACAAATATAGTTTGTTAAAAATAATGCCGAAAACCGGCAGATTTCACCAGATAAGAATTCAAATGGCAAATATGGGTTGTCCAATTTTGGGCGACGAAAAATATAGCAATCAAAAACCATTGCCGGACAAAAACATTGCTTTGTCAGCAACTGCGATTTCTTTTAAGACCGCAACAGACGATAAAGTGGTAAATCTTGAAATTCCGCTGCCTGAATCTTGGAACAAGTATGTGTAGTTATTCACACCCCAAAGGTTGACTTTAGTTTCGGCAGTTGGGATAATAAATAAACATAATTAAAGGTCGAGTTTTTCTTTACAGAAAAACATTTGATCCTTACGATTATCTATTAAAATTAAATTAAACAATAAACATTATGACATATGCAGATTGGTTATCGGTTGTTCAGCCGTTTTTGCAACAATTGATATCCTTCATCGCTAATTTAGTGGTAGCCATAGTTGTTTTTATTATCGGCTACTTAATATCTGTCGGAATCGGCAGATTAATTACCGAAATATTAAAGTCGGTGAAATTTAACAAGCTGTTTGAGAAAGAGGGATGGAGAAAAGCATTGCAAAGAGCAAATGTTGAGGTAAATCCTTCAGAATTTATTGGAGCAATTTTCAAATGGATTTTTGTTATAGTATCTTTGCTTGTTGCCGTAGACATTCTTCATTTGACCGCGTTTGCGGGACTTCTAACGCAAGTGTTAGATTATTTGCCAAACGTAATTGTAGCTGTATTGGTTTTTGTTGCCGCCATTGTTATTTCTGACATCGTTGAAAAAGTTGTAAGGGCAACGGTTGAGAGATTAAAAGTAGGATACGGATTTTTGGCGGCTTCAATTGTAAAATGGGCGATCTGGGTGTTTACATTCTTTTTGATTTTAGATCAGCTTTTGCCAGCTTCCATGTTGGTCAAAACTCTTTACACCTCAATTGTTTACGGCATCGTTGGCGCGTTAGCATTGGGTGTGGGATTAGCAATCGGACTTGGCGGAAAAGACACGGCATCAAAAATAATTTCCGATATGTACAAAAAAATGGAAGAGAGGTAGAAATTTTTTAGACATTGGATTGTCCCGCGAGCGGGACTTAAAAGTAAATGCAAAAAGACGCGTACGTACCGCGCCTTTTTGTTTTTATAAATTGGAATTTGTTGGGTTGCAAGCGAGTTGACAAGTTTTGATAAAAGGGAGTATAATCTTAATATAGATAATCAAGGTCGAAAAAATGAATATTAGAATAATTGATTCAAGAAAATATGGCACAAGATAATGATAAAGAATTTCTTGAGTACATTGTCAAGGAATTAGTTGACAATCCTAAAGACGTCAAAGTTGAAAGAAAAGTTGACGAAATGGGAGTATTGCTTTCTTTGAAAGTAAACCCAGAAGATATGGGCCAAATCATTGGAAGAGAAGGATCAACAGCCAAGGCAATCAGGAACTTAGTCCGAATTGTTGGACTAAAGAACCACGCCAGAGTGAACCTCAAAATTGAGGAACCAGAAGGCGGACGTGCTCTGAAAACTGAGAAGAAACCTCTCTCAGACGACATAGAAAATATTTCTTTATAAATAGAAAGTGAAGATCGCGCCGCAAGGCGCGGTTTTCATTTGTGGTATAATGGAATATCCTGCCAAATACTAAAATTTCTCGTGTCGAGAAATTTTATTTGCCAGGATGCCTATGCATGATAAAGTTTGACGTAGTCACAATTTTTCCGGAAATGTTTGACTCTTATTTGAAAGAGAGTTTGATTTCGCGTGCACAAAAAAAGAAATTTATAAAAGTTAATTTGCATAATTTAAGAAAGTGGACAAATGATAACCATAAAACAGTTGACGACAGGCCGTTTGGCGGAGGATTGGGAATGGTTTTGAAAGTTGAACCTATTTACAAAGCAGTAAAACAATTAAAGAAAAATAAAAAAGTAAAAGTAATTTTATTTACGCCGAGAGGACAAAAATTTAACCAGCAGATAGCTTACAAACTTTCAAAATTAGACCAGATAATTTTTATCTGCGGAAGATACGAAGGAGTTGACGAAAGAGTTGCAGAAAAAATTGCAGATATGGAAATTTCAATTGGAGATTACGATTTAATGGGCGGAGAATTGCCAGCGATGGTGGCAATAGAAACAATTTCAAGATTGATTTCCGGAGTTTTGGGAAAACCACAACTGCTAAAAGAAAGAATTTCAAAATCCGGCGGATTTTTAGAATATGCGCAGTATACAAGGCCGGAAATTTTTTCGCCCAAAAAAGGAAAAAAATGGAAAGTTCCTAAAGTTTTGTTATCGGGAGACCATAAAAAAATTAATGAATGGAAAAAATTGCATGGCAAAGTTATTGAAAAATAATCGTTTTTATGATATAAAATATATTATGAGTAGGGCGTGCCCCGTTAGAGTCGGGACGCCGACTCTAACGGGGCGTGTGGCTGAGCAGCAAAGGCATCAGACTGTAAATCTGACGGGTTCTACCCTTCGCAGGTGCAAGTCCTGCCGCGCCCACCAGTGTCAGATAACATTGCCGATGTAGCTCAGTTAGCAGAGCACATTCTTGGTAAGAATGAGGTCCGCAGTGCAAATCTGCGCATCGGCTCAGAAAAATATAATTAGAAAAAAATTATGGCAACAAAAAAACCATTTACAAAATTAGCTTGTTCTGTCTGCAAGACAACAAACTATTTTACTAAAAAAACAAAAAAATCAGCTGAAAAAAAACTTGAGCTGAAGAAATTTTGTTCAACCTGCAAAAAACATACCCCTCATAAAGAGAGTCGCAAGTGAGCAGGTGACAGAATACGAAACTCGTGATGTAATAAGGGGTTGTCCGAGGGGATAGCCTCTTTTGGTTGCTACATTAAAAACTTTAATTTTGAATTTAAGTTTGAAGAAATAATACAGCCCTAATTGCATTTTGACAATTATTATAAATAGTGGTAAATTATAGGCAGTTATTTGACCCGTCCTTTGACAACAAATTAAGGAGATAAACGTGGAAACCTCAAGAATTAAGAAAATTGGCTGGGGGTTGGGCGTGTGCAACATGAATTGCAGACATTGCTACAATCGTTCCGGGGATGAAAATTCTGTGCCGAGATATACACTCGGTCAGCTCATTGATGTTGCAGACAAAATATGTCCACACATTAGGGACATTAACTTTGGTAGCGGTGAATTTGTATGCAACCCAAACGCAATTGAGTTGGCGCATTACATTACCGATAAGTATCCGCATATTGATTTGGCGGTGACTTCAAGCGGTTACACTATTGTAAAGATGGATCCTATCGACATCAAGCGAAGACTAAGCGATGTCGATGTGTCTATCGATTTTCCAGACGCCGAACGGCACAATGCGTTCCGCCGACACCCGCAGGCATGGGAATGGGCTATACGAGCACTGGAAATTCTGAATGAAGTCAGAAAGCAGAGAACTGTAACTATGTGTGTTACCAGCCAAGTATCAAATGATGATCTTGTCGGTATGCTGAAATTGGCAGACCGCTACGGGGCATGTCTAAGACTGAATTGGTACCGCCATACTGGCAGAGGTCCGAAATCTTTGCGCTTGTCTGCGAGACGCGCATGGGAAATAGTCGAATTTTTGTCAGACAAAGCGGTGTTCAGTTGTCTAGATTCTGTTTTTGCAGGTCCTTTAGGCGTGAGGTCAAAGCCTTGCCCCGGAGCGCGATTTTCAGCGCGAATTCATCAGGACATGAGCGTTACCGCATATCCATTTCTGCAAGGAGATGAATGGTCGGCGGGAAACATTCTTGATCCTGAAATTGATCTGGCTAAAATTTACAACTCTTCGGCTTTCAAAAAGTTGAGGAGCAGAAAAGTCCCGTACTGCGAAGGATGTAAATTTAGTGCATCTTGTGCGGGCGGATGCATTACACGCGCAATACTGCACAACGGAGGAATCGCTAAAGTTGATGACTATTGCCCTATTCGTTACAAGCAAATGGCAACAGTTGAAAAGGTTCAGCAAAAAATCGTTGTGCATAAGCACGGCAACTTGGTGCACGAAGGTTATTTGTGCACTACCATCATGAAACCACATTCCGGCATTTAGCCGAGAAAGGAGGCCTTGAATGAAAGCATTTCACATCAGCTTTGAGGGCACTAATGGTGCCGGCAAGTCAACGCAAGCAAAGATACTTGTAAAGCATCTTTGCGACTACGGCGTCCCCACAAAGTATGTCAAAAATCCGAATGGAACAGCGTTCAGCAAGTTGGTTATGGATGCGATTCTTGCTCAATCGCCACACAAATTGGCAGAAATTCTTGCCTTTGCGGCTTGCTTTTGCCAAACGGCCAATGAATTGGTTGTGCCTTTTATGAAAAGAGGCACCTGTGTTGTGTCTGACCGGGGCATAGGCTCAGCCTATGCCCACGCTTTATACCGATGCAAAGGAGCTATTAACGAGGATTTGTTCACTCAGATAATAACGGAAATAAACAAAGATAATGTTTTATTTCCCGATTTGACCTTTCTGCTCTCACTTCCCATCGAATTGGGAGTTGCAAGAAAGAAAGGGTCTGCGAGCAAAAACAGATTAGATGCTCTTACGCCAGATAGCGCCCGGGAAGCTCTTGCTTATGAAAAATTGAGCAAGAAATTTCCAAATTGGATAACCATAAGCGCCAATGGTAGCATCGACAAAATCTCCAAAAGGATTTGGACAGAAACAGCTAAACTTATAAGGAGGTGCGCAAATGAACAGCACTAAGATAGTGTTGGCAACTCCGCCGACAATTTCTCAGCGCACAGCTGAAGAAACGCTTGCCATTGAATATCTGGCATCTGCGTTGCGTAATGCCGGATATGAAGTCGTAATAATCGATGCATGGCTCAGAGGCATTGACTGCCAAAAAGCCGTGGACCTGATGTTTGAAGACGGCAATCCTTCTGTAATTTGCATGTCTTGCTACCGCTCCAACCTCGATCAGGCGAGTGAATTGATAAGACGCGCAAAAGACAGGGCAGAAAATGTCCTGACCGTGTGCGGAGGGTTCGGGCCGACATTTCATGATGAAGAATTTTTGGAAGTTGGTTTCGACGTTGCTGTTCGCGGAGAAGCCGAGGGGCTTCTTGCGGATCTGATTGCCAAAATGTTGGCCAAGAATAGTCTTTTTGACTTTCCTAGCGTCAGTTTTCTGTCGGGCGGCAAAATATTTCGGACGGAAAGAAAAGAACCAATCATTGAATTGGAAACTATTTTTTTTCCGGCTAGAGACGAGATGCCGTATGTAATCAGGAGAAAAAATCCTGTTCACATTTGCACGTCGCGAGGTTGCAACGGCAGTTGTTCTTTTTGTTCTGTAGCCGCTTTTAATCATGGTGTGACTAGAAAGCGCTGGCGTGGCAGATCTATCGGAAACATAGTCGATGAAATCAGGGAAATTCACGAAAGGTTTGGGACAACCCATTTCAAGTTTGTCGACGATAGCTTTCTTGAACCGCCAAGAGACGAAAATTGGGCAATCGATTTCGCAAGTGCCCTTAAGGGGGCGGGGCTCAATATTCGTTTCAGAACGCAGGTTCGCGCTGACCGTCTCACAGATTCCATTGTGGAAAGTCTGGCAAGTTGTGGCTTGTTTGCCACTAACGTAGGTGTAGAGAATTTTTCCAACTCTGCCCTGTCCCGAATGCGAAAACCATCGCGTTCAACTGACAATATCAGGGCAATGGGTCTTCTGCGCAAATATAATGTGTACACACAAATCGGCTTGATCATGTTTGATAATATGACAACCATTGATGAGTTGTCGGAAAATTATCAGGCGTTACTCAGGTATCCCTGGGTGATTATTAAGGGAGTGTTCACTGAAATGTTTGCGGCAGAGGGAACTGCTTTTACACAAGGTTTGAAAGGTACTCATTTGCTGAGTGGTGGCGGCAAAAACCAGAACTATGGCTATGCGATACAAGATGCGCAGGCGCGCAGAGTGTATTCAATGCTGAAGGTCTGGCACAAGTATCACGC
This sequence comes from Candidatus Staskawiczbacteria bacterium, assembly GCA_963778905.1. GTDB lineage: Bacteria > Patescibacteriota > Minisyncoccia > Minisyncoccales > Staskawiczbacteraceae > XYD1-FULL-39-28. Next base: position 16,400 of record CAVZWH010000017.1, read on the forward strand.
TCCGCTGTATGACCAGGTGATTGATCCTTTGACCGCTCCAAAGATTATGTCTGATGGCGGATACGAGGAAGTTCACCGGTTGTGCGCAAACCTTCTTGCGCTTGACGTGAGATTCTTTGGAAAAACTCTTTCGCAGATTGCAAAGGGTGTATCTGATGATGCAGAAATGACGGAAGCTGAAATCCGTCTGACTGCAGGCGCCCACGAAAGCATAAGAGAAAAAATAAATAATGTCTACGCCAGAGAAGGCTTGACTTACGATGGTGAGTTCAATCCTTTTCTTGCATAAGACAAGCGAGCTATGGATAGCTCGCTTTTTTTAATATAAAAATTTGCTTTAACTCGCGTAATATCATATTATAAAAAAATAGCTTATAATAAATTTATGAATGACAATTTAAAAAATTATGCAACTGCATTTGTGGGTAAGATTGTAAAAATAAAAATTGACAGACCACTTGGTTCAAAGCATCCAAAACACGACATGATTTATGAAGTAAATTATGGTTTTGTGCCGGATACAAAAGCTCCAGATGGGGAAGAGATAGATGCTTATTTATTGGGAGTTGATAAACCTCTAGATGAATTTACCGGAAAATGCATAGCTGTAATACACAGATTAGACGATAATGATGATAAACTAATAATTATTCCTGAAAACTCTGAAAACATAAGCGATGAAGAAATACTTGGATTGATCAACTTCCAAGAAAAATGGTTTAAGTCAGAAATAATTAGGTAAAAAATATATAAGGATTTTTTTCAAACAAAAGAAACCTTTGTGGCAATTCTCATAAAGGTTTTTTGTTAAAAAGTTCAAATTGACATATCAGATTAAATACAGTATAGTGAGTATCGGTATTGTAACTTGACAACTCGTACAAACGTTTGAAAGATTTGAACAATCTTCAGGAGATATAACCATGGAAAACGAGTGTTACCTGGGGATAGATTTTGGAACATCGAATTCGTCGGTCGCGTTGTTGCCTAAAGGAGAATCAAGTACGTTCCCCGTCGGGGAGGCGACTGTTTTGCCTTTAGGAAAAAACGGATCAATGATAATCCCGTCATTTCTTTTTTTTCCCCAAGAAGGAGGAAAATATTATCTCGGGGATGAGGCGATTGAGCATTATCTGAGTGATAACGCGCAAGGGCGCTTTATGCAGTCAATCAAAACATTACTTCCCGATACTACTTTTGCCAGTACCACTATCAGTGGATGGGGACGCTACACGACCGAAGATTTGGTTTTTTGCATTCTGTCAGCAATCAAGCACCGACTTGAGTTGATCGTCGATCAGAATGTTGCCGGAGTCGTGTTGGGTCGGCCGGCTATTTTTTCCGAAAATGATGATGAAGAAAAAATAGCGGAACAACGCTTGCTGAAAGCGGCAAAGCGAGTCGGTTTCGAACGCGTCCGTTTTCAGCGCGAACCTATCGCCGCGGCTTTAACCTACAAACACTCACTTAGTAAACCGGAATTGGTGTTTGTGGGAGACTTTGGTGGTGGTACCAGCGATTTTACGGCTATGCGCTTATCGCCCCATAGTGTCGGTAACATCGATTCTGATGATGATATTCTGGCCGTCAACGGCATATCAATCGCCGGCGATACCTTTAACAGCGCGATTATGCGACATCAACTACTCAAGTATTTTGGCTACGATGCTCATTACAAGGTCCATGGCGAAACAAAATGGCTGGATGTTCCGACGGCAATTCACTATGAACTTTGTGAATGGCACAAAATTTCTTTTCTAAAGGGTGGCCGATACCTTGCTCTAATTGGAAAGATGATTCATCAATCCGATGACAAGCAGGGGTTTATGAGACTGCAGGCGTTGGTTGAAGAAAATCTCGGGTATCCGCTGTTTCAGAGTATTCAGGAAGCAAAGTGTATCCTATCATCTGATCAAACCTCACGGGTTAAGTTCAATCGCTCGATTATCAACATCGATGAAGAAATCACCCGAAAGAGCTTTGAAGAGATGATAGAAGAGTACATCGAAAAACTTGGGTTGTGTATCGATAGGACGTTATCGACAGCCGATATTAATGCCAGAGACGTGGATGCAGTATTCCTGACAGGCGGAACTTCACAGACGCCGAGAGTCCGTCGATTAATGGCAGAAAAATTCGGCGAAGAAAAACTTCGATCAGGAGATGCTTTCACTAGCGTTGCTGAAGGACTTGCCCTTAGCGCTCCCTATCTGTTCAAATAATAAAACGTTCTTCCATCCCCACATCGATCAATAGATGTGGGGATTTTTTATTATCGTTATGGGTTATTGCATTTTTATTTTTAAAAAGGCAGAATAAGATAATAAGATAAAAATATGAATATTGAAGTAGAAATAAAAATTGAAATAAATAATTTTGAAGAGGTTAAAGCGAAAGTGGCAGTTATTGGGAAGCTGGTAAAATCGATAAAACAAGTTGATGATTATTTTATTCCCAGCCATAGGGATTTTTTTGCGCAAAAGCCTTGCCCGACAGAATGGCTACGCATAAGGACTAATCCCGATAAAGTAATTTTTGAATATGATAAGGCTGTAAATATGACAGCGAACGGTGATTATGACTATGCGGAGGAATATGAAACAGTAATTTCTGACGCCGATGAACTCAGAAAGATATTGAATTTTTTAGATTTCAAAAAAGTGGTAACGATTGATAAGCAAAGGGAATATTGGGACTGTGGAGAGATAGAGGTTGCACTAGATAAAATTGAAGGATTGGGTACTTTTATTGAAGCAGAGGCGAAAGGAAATTTTAAAGATGCTACGCAAGCCAAGCAGGCCTGCCTTAAATTTCTGGAAGAATTAGGAATTGAAAACGCTGAAGACAGAGAAATTAAAAAAGGTTACCCAGTTTTATTTTTAGAAAAAAATAATTAAACCAATATATTTATGGCAGTAATCAAAAAGAAAGTATGGCCGGAATATTTTGAACTTATTTCATCCGGCAAAAAGAAATTTGAATTGAGATTAGCAGATTTTGACGTGAAAGAAGGGGACGCCTTATTGTTGGAAGAATGGGATCCAAAAACAAAAGAATATACTGGCAGAAGTATAGAGAAAAAAGTAAGCTTTGTTTTGAAATTCAATCTCAATGATTTTGGTCAGGAAGAGATAATCAAAGAAAAGGGTTTAGTCGTAATCCAGATTGATTAGTAAAACTACCTGCCACGTTGAAACATACAGCGCATAAAGAATCCAAAAGATAAGTTTATTGTGCGACACGAAGCCCGAGCCACAAACTCGGGCTTCTTTAATCTTTTTTTGATGCAAACTCGTATCAATAATATACGGCGAAAGATTTATTTGTTATATTAGAATTATGAATAAAATAATTTTAGTTGTTGCCGTAATAATTTTAATTGCTCTTGCAGGCGGAGGATTTTTTGTTTATAATTTTTTGTTTGGAGCTCCGCAGGCAAAAGCAGGGTTAGAGCAATTTACAATTCAATTAAATTCAAGCCAGCAAAGTATTGTTCAAAATCTTTATAGCCAAGGTTTTATAAAAAGCCAATTAGGTTTTAATTTTGTTTTGAGCAATAAAAATTTGAATGGAAAAATTCAGCCCGGCGGTTATAAAATTTCAAAAAGCATGACTGCGTGGCAATTGGCTGACACATTTTCTAAGGGGCCATATTTAATATGGGTTGTGATTCCGGAAGGATTGCGCAAAGAACAGATTGCAGAAATTCTTGCCAAAGATTTATCGTGGACCGACCAGGAAAAAAGCGATTGGATTACAAATATTACCGCACAAAACAGCGATTATTTTGAAGGCGTATATTTTCCCAACACATATTTAATTCCAAAAAATGAAAGCTCTGCCGATGTTGCCCAGAGATTAATTGATAAATTTAATGAAAATTTTGCGCCTTATGCTGCAAAGTTTGCAAAAGCAAATATTAAATGGACTACCGCGTTAAAAGTTGCCGCGATTGTCCAAAGAGAAGGTTTAGGCAAAGAAGATATGCCATTAATCGCCGGAATTATCTGGAACCGGCTGGAAAAAAATATGAATCTTGAAATTGACGCAACTGTACAATATGCAAGAGACAACCAAATTCATTTTTCAGCAGACGGAAATTATATCAGCCAAGGAAGCTGGTGGTCTCCGATTAAACCAGCTGACGAAAAAATTGATTCGCCTTATAACACTTATTTATATAAAGGACTTGGACTTCACCCAATTGATAATCCGGGAATAGAAGCCATAGATGCCACGCTTAACTCAACCACCACCGACTGTTTATATTATCTGCACGATAAAAATGGCCAGATTCATTGTGCGACAACTCTTCAAGAGCACGACGCAAACATAGAAAAATATTTGAAGTAAAATGTTTATTGCAAAAGGCAAAACCAATTGGTTGTATATTTTGATAGTATTCATTCTTGCTATTTTTGTTATTAGCGGAATTTTATTTTTGAATAAGGAATGGCTGCCAAAAGAGTTGGCGGCAATAACCGCAGAAGAACCAGTTCCTCTGCCAACCGGTATTAATCAAAATTTTTTAACTCAAGTTAACGAATGTTTTATTCCCACAGCCGCAGTATACGGATATACATTGCGCATTACATCTGGTTTTCGTTCCATAACAGACCAAGAGCAAACATTTAGTCAGGGACGGACCGAAAATGGCCATATTGTGACTTGGTCAGAGCCCGGGAAAAGTTTGCACAACTACGGTTTTGCCGTTGATGTTGTGGATAGGTGGAGGGGTTATGATATTGATTGGAAAAAACTTGGAAAAATTGCCGCGTTTTGCGGTCTTGAGCAGGTTGATGATCCACATTTTGAGTACAGAGCCGGGCTTACCACCGCAGATTTTGCGGCTGGAATGAGGCCGCCGCCACTAACGCTTCCTTGCGCGATTATGGACGAACGAGCAAAATCAAATCAGCCATTGACTCTTGATGACCTCAAAAGTTGTAATGCTCCTAAATTTTAAGATTTTATATTTATCGTGTCTGGTCTAAAATCTGGGATGTTTTGTTTGCACCAATGTTAAAGAAAGGCGCGTATTAATTGATAGTGTAATATTAATTAACATATTAAAAAATATGCAAAACAAAAAATACGTTTCGTTTTTAGCGGTAGCCGGAATTTTGGCAAGCCTTGTAATTGCTGCTCCGGCATTTGCACAAACAAATCAAGGATTTGGTCGTGGTATGGCAGGCAGGGGCGGACAAACGCAGAGGCCGGGTGTTGTCGGAAAAGTTTCATCTGTTAGCGGAAACACAATTACTGTGACCAGCGTAGTAGGACCAAACGGAGGAACTGCAACAATATATACAATAGACGCAACAAATGCAAAGATTACAAAAAATAATATAGCAGGCACAATTTCTAGCATTTCTGCCGGCGATACGATTGTTGTGCAGGGGACAGTAAGCGGCACAAATGTCACTGCCACAAATATTCGCGATGGAGTTATGACACCTGGGGCGCGTGGTGCAATGGGAATTAGCGGAACAGTTGCAACAATAAACGGAACAACTCTTACCGTAACAGGGAAAGCTCGTCCAAATGGCGCAGTTGTGCCAACTTATACGGTTGATGCTTCAAGCGCGACTGTCACAATAAACGGCGCAAGCTCTTCAGTGTCAAATATTAAAGTGGGCGATAATGTAATGGTTCAAGGGACAGTAAGCGGCACAAGCGTGACAGCAAAAACTATCCGCGACGGAGTAGCTCAGCTGGCTATTCAAGGCAATGGCCAGCCAGTTGTGGCTGGAAAAGTTGCAGCAATAAACGGAAGTTCTATCACAATTACAAACAGCAGCAGTGTCACGTATATAATTGATGCAACAAATGCCAAAATTTTAGTAGGAAATCAAGCATCATCAATTTCAAATGTTGCAGTCGGAGACAATGTGGTTGTTCAGGGAACAGTAAATGGAACATCCATAGTTGCTTCATCTGTAATTGACCAAAAAGGACCCAAGGGGTACCCCATAAATAATAATCCGTCAGACAATAATAAAAAACCTCAGGCTGGTTTTATGGGTGGAATCATGGGCGGCATCACTAACTTTTTCAAGCATTTATTTGGATTTTAATTTGACAGCAAAACCTGATACAATAATAGAATAATATTAATTTTATATTTATATGTACTCTTGCAAAAAAGTATTTATTATATTATTTATTTCTGTTTTTGTATCAGGTTTTTTGTTGTTGTCAGCTCTGCCGGTTCATGCAATGACTCCTGCGCTTTCGCTTACAAATAATGGCGATGGCGATACAGTTCAGTTAATTGTGAACGGAGACCCGAATGCGAGCGTAATGTTTTGGTACACAAAAGTAGCAATTGGTCTTACACCAATTGCTAATAGTTGGCTTACAAACTCAAGCGGATATTTTTCAGTAAATATCAGCACATCCTCTTATCAAATTACTGCGGGCAGTTCAGTTTATGTAACTACAAGCGGACTTAATGGCCCAAGGTCAAATAGTGTTTTATGGCCGATTTCAACGAGTTCCACTTCTTCTGGCACAATTTCTTTAAGCCAGACCGGCGTAGTTTTGGCGCAAGGCCAATCTGCGACAGTTACGGCTTCTGGAGTTAGCTCGCTTTATTTATCAAATAATTCTAATCCGCCGATTGCCAATATAAATGTAAGTCAAAACACAATTACAATTTTGGCAAATGCTTTTGGCTCAACCGTGGCAACGGTTTGTTCTTCAAGCAGCACGTCAATCTGCGCCGAAATTTATATAACTGTGCAAAATTCCGGAACTGCAGCTCTTACTTTTGGCCAAAATAATATCACAATTGTTTCCGGCCAAAATGTTCCAATATCAATTAGCGGAGGAAACGGCGCTTACATGGTGCAAAATAATCCCAACTCAGCGGCTGTGCAAACAAGCATAAATGGCTCCACAATAACTTTAAGCACAACTAATACATCTGGCGCTTCGTCAATTACTGTTTGCTCAACAGATATGAGTTCGTGCGGAATTATAAATGTGACCATTGGAACCGCTAACTCATCTGTAATTTCTTTTAGTCCGTCAAATCCAACCGTGTCCATAGGCCAGGGAACCAGCGTAACAATTTCCGGCGCATCGGGCGGAGTTTATTATATTTCCAGCAATTCTAATTCCAGCATCGCGCAAGTAAGCATATCTTCAAATATATTAACTATTATAGGAAACACAAACGGCTCATCAATAGTCAGCATTTGTTCGTCTTTGGGCAGTTGCGGTTCGCTGACGATAACAGTAAATTATGTAGCTTCCGGCGGAGGCATATCTTTAAGCCAGACATCTTTGACGCTTTTGACCGGACAAACTTTAAGCATTGTGATTTCCGGCGGAACAGCTCCGTATAATGTAATAAATCCGTCCACGAGTGTCGCGCAAACAAGTTTGAACGGAAATATTCTAACAATTTATGGCGCCAGTGTCGGTTCTAAATCGTTGAATGTATGTTCGTCCGAGGGCGGATGCGTATCTTTGTCTGTTTTGGTAAATGGATCGGGCGCGAGTGCGCAAACAACAGCAACAACCACCACTTTGCCTCAGGGTTGCGCTTCAACTGCAGGATACAGTTCTATAACAGGTCAATCTTGCGCAACTGTCGCAACAACTCCGGCAACAACTGCGCCAACTTATGTTTTTCCACGATATTTAGGCTATGGAGATACGGGAGATGATGTGTTGCAGCTTCAAAAATTACTTACAGGGTTGGGATTTTTATCAATAACTCCAAACAGCCGCTATGGTCCTGCCACAACCGCGGCCGTCAAAGAATTTCAACAAGCCCACGGAATTAGGCAGACAGGAAATGTTGGTCCGTCAACTTTAACAGCTTTGAATCAAATTTCGTCTTCAACTTCAACTATAAGCGCAACAAACTCAACAAAAGATCAACAAATTTCGGCAATTCAACTTGAGATACAGCAACTTTTAGCTCAGATAGCGCAAATACAAGGCCAATAATTTTTATTGTGCGACAAAAAACTCGGGTCTCCGCCCGATTTTTTATTTGAAAAAATATAGTTTCTATGATATATTTATTCAATAAATAGGGGCGTGGTGAAATGGTATCATAAGGGTCTCCAAAACCCTTGGTCTGGGTTCGATTCCCAGCGCCCCTGCACGTTGTTAGTTTTGACTCTTTCGGACACCTTTTGGAAGGTGTTTTTGTACTTTTTAGTCGTAATTCCGTCCCTTAACCAAAGGTTCGAAAATACAATATTGAGTAGTCTGCGTTTTCTCTCTGGAACGTACCTTTCTTTGTAGTCTTCCTTCACTTTTGTGCTTAATCTGAGTATATTAGCCCCAAGTTCGAAATAAACTGAGCCCCTGTTTTCCTGCCGTGATAATTCCTGCCTTGTGTCATCCTGGTCTTTTTTGAATTGGGCCTCTAGCTGGTCGTACTTTTCTACGCTAATCCTTTTGTCTAGCTTGTCTATATAAAGCGTGTCTAAGCGTTCTTGGAGTGTCTGAATGCGTTTTTCCATCCCCCCTACGACTTGCCTGTGATAGGCCACCTCTTCTGCATGACTGGCTTCCAGGGTTTCAGCAATAGCTTCTAAAGTTTCAGCGTTGTTTGGAGTTATTTCATCAAAAATATTATAAATTTGTCCGTCTATTTTTTCTTCTCTAGTATGTTTGATTTGACTACAATTTTTAAAATGCGTGCAGTGGTAATATGTATGACCCTTATGTACTTCGGCGGTTATAGAGCAACCACACTCTTCACATTTAATCATTCCGCGGAATAGGTGATTGTGCGTGCGATATTTTGGAGTATTCTTTGATCTTAATTTTTTGATAACTCTTTCGTAAAGTTCTTCTGAAATAAGCGGCTCGTGTTTTCCTTTATAAATTATTTTTTTCCAAATAAATTTTCCAGAATAAAAAATATCATTTAATATAAAAGCAATATTGGATAGGGGAATGGGCTTTCCGTTTGTTTGTTTCCAACCGTCTTCAAACATTTTTTGTTGTAATCTTTTTAAAGAATAATCAGTATTGGCATATAAGTCAAAAGCTTTTTTAATAAATGGCGCTTCTGATTCGGGGAGTCATCAATTATCCAGGTTTTGTGTTTAGTCTCTCCGATTGTTTTATAACCCCGTTTTTTACTACCGGCATACCAGCCTTGCTCAGATTTTTCCTTTAGGCCTTTTTTAACTTCTTCGCTTAAATTATCGATATAGTATTGAGAAGTTGAAACTTTAATATTCCAAATAAATTTTTCGTTAGACTTAGAATTTTTATCTAAAATACAATTTTCTTTAACAAAATGTACTTGCCTCTCCGGATCTTCGTTGAGCCATTCATTTACAAGAACTGCATCACGAAGCGAGCGCGTAATTCTGTCAATTTTTTCTGAAATAATTATTTTAATATCATGTTTCCGCGCGTACTCAAACATTTCATTGAAAACTTTTCTTTGTTTCCTGCCGTTGGCTGATTCCGAAATTGAAAAAATTTTCGGAATTTTAAAATCCTTTTTTTCGGCATAATCCTTAAGAAGCTTTTCTTGAGCGGGTAGGGAATAGCCGGAAACTTCTTGGTCTCTTGATGAAACACGACAAAATAATATAGTTATGGTTTTCATAAGTTTAATAAATTGATATTTTTACAAACCAAAAGGGACTAGAGGCAAAAAGTAATTTGTTGAAGATTACACAGCCCTAGTCCCTCGTTTAAATAATAGCAAAAAAAATACTTTCTGCCAAACTGTATAATCTTCAACAACTTAACTTTACCATTTATCAAGCGACATAGTCAATATTTTTACTTATTAAAATACCAAAAATACTAGAAATACTTAATATTAAAATAGCTATTATATATAAGCTATAAGTTTAAGGCACGGTATTTCCAGTATTTTTCGTATTTTGTTGTTTCCATTTTAGATTTAGGATTGCTTTGGACGTAGTGTTCGGTTCGTTCTCAAAACCCCTGTTGCCAATTGTATACTCCGCAGTTCTTAATTGTTCCCCGATCTGTTTTGTCGTCATAACCCTTAGCCTTTTAGATTTTAACCAGGCATTAAATTTATTTCCGAATTCTTGTAGTTTTATCTTACAACCAGCTTCTTCTTCGCAGTTCTCTTCAATGAATGTTGGCAACGGGTTAGACCTTTCTTCATATTTTCGCTCTCTTTCTTCATAGTTTCCTTCATTTGTAAATTTGTGGGTTTCATATAATCCTTTTAGAATGTTCACGCATTTTAGGCATAGGTTTTCGTATTCTTTTTCCGATATTTTAGATAGAATGTCTGCTTTGATATCGAAAATATTTGGAAAATCTGTGATAACCCACCTCCTATAAAAACCTAGTGTTTTGTCCGGCGTAGTCGGTAAGCTATTTGTAGCTATAAAAAATGTTGTGATACAATCATCAGTAAAAGAAGTTTTGCCCTTAAACTCATATTCAATCAGGTCTTCTCCTGTTATTTTCTTTAAAACATTTGTATTGGCTAGGTCTTTATATCCAACCTCTCCTGCAAACGCAACTAATTTTTTGTAGACAGAACTCATCGCAAAATTATTGGTAGACAATTTTTTTATATCCACAGAAATACAATTATATCGTCCTATTAATTGTTTCACGGCCCCCAAAAATGTTGTCTTTCCATTACTTCCTCCGCCAGTTAGCGCAATTATCCTTTGCATGAACTTGTCATCGGTTAGGGCATATGCAAGGTACTCATATAAACTCTGGACATAACTTTCATCTTGAACACCATCTTTTATAACCCATTCTCTTAAAAGTCTATCTATTTCTGGTGTTTCTTCTGATTCGCCAAGTCTGTGCGGGATTGGATTGGTTAAAAGGTATCTATGATCCGCTTTTACTCTTTCTAATGTTTTAGGATCTATCAGGACATCGTTAAATTGAATCCATCCCTTAGGCTTTACCTGTGGCGCCTGTTCTCTTCCTACTTGTTTTAATGCATTTAATATTTGCGTTCTGTTCCCACTGCCAACCGTGTCAACATTCATTTCTTTGCGGATTCCATTCAGCAAATCAGTTTCATCTTTTAACTCATAGCAATATCTATCAAAATTCCAAAACCATAATAATCCTTCAGGGGAAAAATAAATAGGTTGCTTATCTATAAATAATTTTGCTTGTCCTATTCTTGTGAAAACATCTCCCGCATTTTTGTTTTTTTTAGCTTCTTTATTTTTATAATATTCAAACTTTTTCTTTAGTTCGGATTCCCTTATTGGCGGTTTGTTCTGCGTATTCCATATTTTTGTAGCTTCCCACGCAACTTTAAAATCTTCTTCAGTTTTTGCTCCGCCTAAATAATGTCCGATTGTTCTAACCGCTAAATTATTTCTACCTCCATCTTCTACGCCATATAGAGCCGAAGAATAATCAAAAATTTCTCTGGGTTGTTCCTGCCGATTTTCCCCTTCTATTTTTTGAAAAGGGCATCTTTTTAAATAATCAAAATACCAATCTACTGGAAATTCAGCAAATGGTAAATCTTCAGCAATTTCATAGCCAGTTTCGGTTCCGTCCGGTAATAGATATTTTGTTGGTGGGGCAAATATTAGCCCCCCATCCGAACGAATATCAACATTTTTTGCTTGATTCTGAGTTTGTGTAACCTTGTCTGTGTGTTTGTACCACTTATGCAATCCTTTCCGCGTGACAGTCGTAAAAGTTGGTGGCAGTTTACCTAATTCTGGAAAATTTTTACAATCAATGTCCAAAACTGTTAAATTGCTTATCTTTCCTGTTCGGACTGCTATGCTTTTAGCTAAGTTGAATCTTCGTTCAAGTTCGGCCTCGTTTTCAGGATTTTCATTTATCTCCCCCCAAGGTGGCAAAAAAGGCTTTTTCTTTATTTCCCCCTTGTCATTTATGTAAGTCTCGATATCAAAGACTTGAACAATAATTATTCCTTTTTTAATATAATCTAGCGCATACTTTTTTAATTCTTCTTTCATCATCACGAGCCTTCTCTAGTCCCTCCCGCCCAGGCTCGTGAAAGCTTCAGGCGGGGAGGACTAAAGATAAGTAAGTTAATTTTATTATTAATTATTTATTTTTATTATTAAACTGTCTTCAAGTATTACTTCAAAATATTTTGTTAGGTCAGAAGCGAATTCGCGAACTTCAGCATCCGTAGGGTTTTCGAACCCATATAATCGAACCATGATCCCGCGCCATTTTTCAAATAATTTTGGAGATAGTTCCATAAAAAAAATACGCTTTTGTCTGGGCAGTTCTACGCGCCCAGCGGAACCACCCATACAAAAACGTATTTAATGAGGGCGCTGAACAATAAAAAAGCCTAGCTTGAATAACTAGGTTTTTTATAGCACAAGAGACATTTGTAAAGGTTTACAAACTTTTACAGGTAGCGAGGATTAATTTTGACATCTTTTGTTGTAATAACTAAAAAATCGTTACAATCCGTTTTCTTTTCAACCTTTTCGTTTACGCTAACTCCTGCCTGATAAACTCTTGCCTTTTCATCTTCGGATATGTCTTCTGTTTCCATGCTTTGATCCCATTCTTTAATGACATCGTAAAAATCCCAAAGTTCTCCAATTGTTTTTTTAAAAAATAAAGTTTCTAATAAATCGGCTGCATAGCTTTGGGCCCTTTTTGTTATGATTATTTTCTTTTGTTTGAAAATCAAAGTTTTAGTGTCGGGGTTATAAGTAGCTTTTTCATCTTCATCGAAATTTATTTCCGCAATTAAATCCATCATTTTTGATAGTGAGTCTTTAATTAGGGAAAGTACATTTTGTGAACGGGCATCGGAAAAATCAATTCCTATGCCACCTGTTTTAAAAAGAGCCAATAACACTGGGTCTGGTTTTAAAAATACATATTTCTTGGACGAACTTAAATTCTGTTGGCGCAATGCCAGATTTGTCAGTTCAGAGTTAATTCTTACATAATCCTCACTTAGTTTTATAAGCGCATCTAAATCGTAAACCATATTCGCAGTATGGATCAACGAAAGAACCTTGTAAGAGATACTTGGTTTTGTTTCTTCTTCTTTTGATATGGGCGCTATCATATTGTAAATATGGCACTTTTGGCTCTCTTTTTCAAGGAGACGAATATAGATTGAATATTTGTCAAAAAAGGAGTAAATTTGATTAATGCCAAATAAATCTTTAAACCAAAACTTACATAAAGCGAACCAGGCAAAAAAAGATGAGTTTTACACTCAGCTTATTGATATAGAAAAAGAGCTTAAACATTATAAGGAACAGTTCCGTGGCAAGATTGTTTATTGCAATTGCGACGATCCGTTTGAGAGTAATTTTTTTAAGTATTTTGCCGCCAACTTTAAGGAATTGAAATTGAAGAAATTGATTGCCACAAGCTATTCCGGCTCGCCAATTATTGGAGGACAATTGTCGTTACTCGAGATAAAAGGATCAAAAGGTAAGCAGCCGCTTAAGATTGAAATTAGCGAAGTGCCAGACGCCAACAAGGATGGCGCCATTGATCTTACAGACGTAAAATCGCTGCTGAAAAACAACGCTAATATTGCTACGCCCCTAAAGGGTGCGGGCGATTTTCGCAGTAATGAATGTGTTGAGTTATTAAAACAGGCCGACATAGTTGTCACTAATCCGCCATTTTCGCTCTTTCGCGAATATGTCGCGCAGTTAGTCGAGCATAAAAAGAAGTTTATAATTCTTGGCGATCAGAATGCAATTACATATAAAGAATTTTTTAAATTGATAAAAGATAATAAATTGTGGCTTGGCTATGATAATGGTGGGACAAAATGGTTCCAAGTTCCGATGGATTACGACATACCAACAGAATCAAGAAAGAAAATTGAGAATGGGGTGCAATATTTTAGCATGGGCCGAATAATGTGGTTTACAAACTTAGACACCACAAAAAGACACGAAGAACTGACTTTATATAAAAAATATAGTCCGGAAGAATACCCAAAATATGATAATTATGATGCGATTGAAGTTCCTAGGGTTTTAGATATTCCGATGGATTATAAAGGATCTATTGGAGTTCCAATTACGTTTGTTGATAAATATAATCCTAATCAGTTTGAGATTATTGGATTGCTTGCTGATAAGCGTGAAATATCAGATGCGCTTATACAGGGTGTTCCTACTTATCTTGATGAACAACATAAAAAATATGTTGGCGCTATTGTAAATCGTAAAGCAACTTATGCACGAATTATTATTAAAAATAAGAAAGTGAAAAAATAGTATGAAAATTGAATTACACAAAATTCCAGTGCGTAAAGTTATAGCTGGTTATAAAGACAGCGCCGAAGAGGGGGTGACAGCCTATGAAGGCAAATTGAACATTCGTCCCAAATATCAGCGCGAGTTTGTGTACAAGGAAGGGCAACGCAATGCCGTGATAGAAACAATCAAAAAAATATTTCCACTGAACGTGATGTATTGGATGATTAGAGAAGATGGTGATTACGAGGTGTTGGACGGTCAGCAGCGCACCATCAGTATTGGACAATATGTTAACGGAGATTTTTCATTGAATGATCGCTTTTTTCATAATTTGACCAAAGAAGAGCAGGATAAAATATTGGATTATGAGCTAATGATTTATTTTTGCGAAGGCACGGATAAAGAACGAATAGACTGGTTTACAATTATCAATATTTCTGGAGAAAAATTAACAAATCAAGAAATTCTTAACGCTGTTTATACGGGGCCATGGTTAAGTGATGCTAAATTAAAATTCAGCAAATCAAATTGTGCAGCCTATTTACTGGCAAGCGATGGTGGGCAATTGGTTTGTGGTTCTCCAATTCGTCAAGACTATTTGGAAACTGCGCTTTCCTGGATAAACGATGGTAATGTTGCAGATTATATGGCTAAGCACCAGCATGATCAAAATGCCGAAGATTTGTGGGAATATTTCCAAAGCGTAATTGAATGGGTGCGGGCAACTTTTATGAATTATCGCCATGAAATGAACAGTGTACAATGGGGCGAACTGTATAATAAATTCAAAGATAAAAAAATAGATTCTAAAAAATTGGAAAAAGAAATTTCCGAATTGATGCAAGACGAAGATGTAACGAAAAAATCAGGTATTTATTCATATGTCTTAACAAAAAGTGAAAAATATTTAAACATCCGGGCCTTTTCAGAAAAACAAAAAAGAGAAGCATACGAAAAACAAAAAGGTAAATGCATAAAATGCAAGAAACATTTTGAAATAGAAGAAATGGAGGCAGACCATATAAAGCCTTGGCACGAAGGAGGAAAAACTATCGCCACAAATTGCCAGATGTTGTGCAAGGAAGATAATCGAACTAAGTCTGGAAAATAAAAAAAATTGGAAAATAAAAATTATGAAAGCAGTTGAAACCAAGTTAGTAGCTTTTCTTAAAAAATCACCACAGTTTGTTATTCCTATTTATCAACGAACGTATAACTGGAGTGAAAAAGAATGCTTACAATTGTGGGACGATATTGTGCGTACGGGAAATAATGAAAAAATCAATGCTCATTTTGTCGGCTCGATTGTTTATGTAGAAAAAGGACTTTACAATGTGTCGGGGCATAATCCTCTTTTAGTAATTGACGGACAACAGAGATTAACCACAGTAAATTTGTTGATAGAAGCACTTGCTCGTGCGCTGGGGGAGACTGAGCCGATAGAAGGTTTCTCTGCAAAAAAGATAAGAAATTATTTTCTTCTTAATCCACTGGAAGAAGGGGAGAAAAAGTATAAACTTATTTTATCTCAAACGGATAAAGATTCTTTAATAGCAATTTTAAATCAAGAAGAATTACCACAAGATTTTTCAATAAGAGTCAAAGAAAATTTTGATTTTTTCACCAATAAAATTAACGAAGAAAAAGAAAATCTTGCAGCTATTTGTAATGGCATAGCCAAGCTTATTATTGTAGATATTTCTTTGGATCGTGACCAAGACAACCCTCAACTTATTTTTGAGAGCTTGAATTCAACGGGCAGAGAGCTAAGCCAAGCCGATCTTATCAGGAATTTTATCCTTATGGGCCTGGAGCATGAATTACAGACAAGGTTATATGACAAATTTTGGAGACCAATGGAAATTGCTTTTGGACAAGAAGGATATGCTTTATATTTTGATGGTTTTATGAGGCATTATCTTACAGTAAGGACTGGAATCATTCCAAGAGAAAGTGAAGTCTATGAATCATTTAAAAAATACGCTCGCTCTCCGGAGGTGGCCAATGTAGAAGCCCTTGTTTGTGATATTAGAACATTTGCTGAATATTATTGCGCAATGGCCCTTAATACGGAAAATGACTTAGAATTAAAAATGGCATTTCAGGATTTGAAAGAATTAAAGGTTGATGTTGCATTTCCGTTTTTGTTGGAACTCTATAGTGATTATGATAAAAAAGTTTTGTCTGCAGATGAGTTTCTAAAAGTAGTTCGTCTTGTTGAAAGCTATGTATTTCGCCGAGCGATTTGTGGGATCCCTACAAACTCAATGAACAAAACATTCGCCAATTTTTCTCGTGATATAAAAAAAGATAATTATTTAGAAAGTGTCCAAGCTCAATTTTTACTTTTACCATCTTACAGACGCTTTCCGGACGATGAAGAATTTAAGAGAGAAATTAAATCAAAGGATGTCTATAATTTCCGTAGCAGAAGTTATTGGCTGCGCCGATTAGAAAACTATGATAGAAAAGAACGCGTGCCCGTAGATGAATACACTATTGAGCATATCATGCCTCAAAATGAAAATTTATCTGCTGAGTGGCAGTCTGATCTTGGGCCGGAGTGGGAGCACGTTCAAAAAACCTATCTGCACACTTTGGGGAATTTAACTTTAACCGGGTATAATTCTGAATACAGCGATAAGCCGTTTTTAGAAAAGAGAAACATGAAAGGGGGATTTTCTGAAAGCCCCTTAAGGATAAATAAAGAAGTTGCAAATAAAACACATTGGACAGAACAGGACATTGTTGAGAGAGCAGAAAATTTATCTGCGCAAGCGGTTAATGTCTGGCTTGTACCAGCAGTTGATAAGAATTTACTTGAAAAGTATAAGCCAAAAAATGAGAAAATAGAATACGATATAAACACTCATCCAAACCTTACGGTTGAACCAGTAAAGGGTTTATTTAATGAATTTCGTAAGCAAGTATTGGCGCTTGATCCATGTGTGACTGAAACCTTTCTTAAGTTGTATGTTGCATACAAGGCGGAAACTAATTTTGTAGATGTTATACCCCAAGCAAAGCGGTTATGTCTTTCTTTAAATATTCCGTACTCAGAAATTAATGACCCAAAATCAATCTGCAGAGATGTATCAGGCCTCGGCAGATGGGGCAATGGTGATGTAGAAGTTGGTCTTTCAAGCGTTGAAGAATTGCCATATATTATGGGGTTAGTAAGGCAATCTTTTGATAGACAGATGGGGCAAGAGTCCGGGGTTTAAAAATAGAGAGGACATTTAAGACTAAAAATAAAAAATATAAAAAGGCACACCCACATTTAAGTTATGTTTATAAAATGTTTAATAATTAAAAATTTTCGTTGTTTTGGAAAGGGTGTTGACGATCAAGGGATAAAAATCGATTTAGATGATGGTTTAACTGCTTTTATAGGAAAAAATGGTAGTGGTAAGACTGCTATTTTGGAAGCTATAAACTTTTTGTTTGGACAAGACTACCTTGTAAATAAAGTTAGCGAAAAAGATTTTAACGCCGAAGCAAAAGATGTAAAAGATGAAATTTTATTTGAGGGAACAACAAAAGTCCCATTTTTTTATGAGGTTGACGTAATCACTGAAACTAGTCAGCCGGCGGTAATTATTGTTCCATGTAAAGCAGTTAGGTTAACAATAAAAAGACGTCAAAAAGCTGATCGAGTATTGGATGATCCTTTTATTATTACAAAAACCGTTATTCCTTTTACTGGCGAAATAAACGATTCTGTTTTTGAAGGAAGCACGTTCAATAAGGCATATTATAATATAAGTTCTCTTGAGAAAATTGATGAAAGGGTTTTAGATTTGGATAGTGCAAAAGAGTTTATAAAAGTATTACAACTAGGACAATCCATAAACATCGAAGGTCTTGAAGGCTATTATAAGGTTAAGTTCAAGCTTAAATCTGGAGAAGTAAGGAATACATCTTTTCCTGCTTATAGTTTAGGATTTAATCTTAATAGAATTAAAGGGTTGGCTAAATCATATTACCTCACAACAAACAGGGACAATGATGTTTCCGGTGATTATTCTTTAATTTCAAAAATACTTACTGATTTGCATTGGAAATACAAGAGGGAGGAATGCAAAGGGAACGGAGCTTCCGTACAACAAGAATATAACACGCTTGCAAGCTCTTTAAGAAATATAGTTGATGAAAAAGGTAAGTTAATTGAAAAAATCAATCAAAAGGTAAAATCTATTTGTTGTGATAATAAAGATTTTCAAATAGATTTTATAGATACCGAGCAACCGTATAAGTCCGCTTTTTTAGCAAAGAAAGAGGGCGATAAATTGCTTATCCCAGCTAACCTAGGTTCTGGGTTTAATATATTGATTGCTTATGCACTTTTTTCTTATGTTGTTGAAAAGGAAAAAATACCGATAGTTTTGATTATTGACGAGCCGGAGTTACATTTACATAGCGATTGGCAAAAGAAAATGTATGAAATTTTTACAGAACAGCAAGAGTTACAAATAATTTATTCCACCCAATCTGAAAATTTCATTTCTATAAAAAACTGGCCACAAATCAGATTAGCCTCTGACTCTCAAATTTACCCCCAAAAAGAAATTTTAGAAGAACAAATAATGTCCTCTGATGGAAAAAGCGAGCCAAGGGGAAAATATCTTGAAGATTATGCTAAGAGGAACCTACACATTAGTACAATTTTACGAGAAAATCTTGAATTGTTTTTTACTAAAAAATGTATTTTAGTTGAGGGCCCAGCCGAAAAGTACGGATTACCAATACTTTTAAATCTTTCGGATTGTGATATTGAAAATTATTCTGTTTCAATAATTCCAGTGTGGGGGAAAACAAAAATAAAAATTTACCAAATGATATGCAGAGTTTTTAGCATTGATTATTTTACAATTTTTGATGTCGACAAAGTGTCTAACGACGAACCGGCAAACGAAAATGGTGACATAGAGTTTAATTCTCAGGCTGGAAAAGTGGTAAAATTTTCAACAAGTTTCGAAGAAAAACTTGGGGTGACGGGTGATAATAAATTCCAAAAGTTAGTTAAAAAGATTGATGAATTGACCGATATAAATTCTGTTCATCAGGAAATTAAGGATTGTGTGAATAGTCTTAAAACTTTTATTGAGGGATAAAAGATAGGAAAATTTAGAAATTAGTGATAAAGTAAAATTAACAATTTAATAATGGGCCTAAACTCATAGCTTGCTGTGAGCATGGCAAAAAATCGTTCAACATAGAGATCCCGTCATTCGGGGGTCGTGTTGAACGTTATGCAGGGAAACTTGCATAGGGTCGCAAGATCCACCCCAGTGGCGGGTTTTGTGTTTATAAAAATAAATTTATGGAAAGCTTTTTCAAAGATAATTGGCTTAAAATTATTGTTGCGATTGCCATTTTAATTGTTGTAGTATTTATTGGATTTTATTTTATGTTTGCCGTTTCTCAGAATGGAAAACGGTTGGAATTAGAGCAACAACAAAAATGTAATGATGCGGGGGAAAAAGCATATAAGGAAGACTCTTTACGTTATGGAGCGAATAATATGCTAGAGCCATCCTATACTTACAATAAAAAATTAAATTTGTGTCTTTATAGCGGAGGATATAGCAATGAAGATTTAAGCTCCGACCAGTGTGGGGATGTTATTAAGCATAGTTGTAAAAGCTATTGGGAAAGATGGGTAAAAAATAGTTTCACAAATGATTCAATAATAAGTGTTGTTAACTTTACAGATAATAAGGGCGATTGGACAGCCAAGACAGAAGTTATTAATAAATTTTGGGAAGAATATAAGCAATTAATGGGATTTAATAATTTTATAAAATAACCCTTAATCATATGACAAAAGAGGAAATAAAAAATTGGCAAAAAAATAATTGTTTTAAAATAACTGTTGGATTAGCTTTTATTGTCATCGCTTTTTCAGTCGGATATTATTTCATTTTTTATCTTCCTCATAAAAATAATGACGATAGAATATTTGTAAAAGAAACGGATTGTCAAAAGTACGCTCCGGCAATAATAAAGGGAATAAATGATGCAAATACATATAATAAAAATACAGGACTCAATCTTGTAACCGTATCGTTTGGTATAATATTTTATAGCCCGAAGCAAAACACTTGCTTATATACTACCTTTAATGATTTTAACTCAGGAGAATTTGCGGGAAAAAGCTCGTACTTTATTTATGATGCTCTTACAAATAATCTAATCACCTCCTTCGATTACCCTAATAAATATAACGATTATAAAAAATTTATTTTCGAATATTCAGACGGGAGAATAAAATTGTAAAACGTAATGTTTTTTTTGAAAACAGGTAAAATTATTATGGAAATAAATCAAAATAAATAATTAAATAAACTTATGAAAAAAATAATATTTTCAATAATCATTTTTGCAATAGTTCCTTTTGTTGCGTTAGCTTGTGTGCCGCCAGCTAGTTCTGGTTATACGAGCGATATGCAATGTGCAGAACTGAGCACACAGATGTCAGCTCAATATACTTCCACGATGTATGACTTGGCCATGCAGAATTGCCATAATTCCGTGGCTCAATATCAGGCAGCCGTGGCGGCATATCAAAATTGTTTGAGTGCCACTCCTGTTGTTGTACAAAATTCTTCTTCTACCGCTCCTGGTTCAATCCAATTGCTGAATTTTCCAAGCCAGCTTAATGCAACCGTCAACAAAAATTTTAGCGTAGTTATTAATTATGTTTATTCCGGCTCAAATTATACACACGTATCAATAGTAGGTACTAATTTACCGCAAGATCTTGAATTGGGCAGCGTAACTTACGGTAATAATGGGGTTGATAATATCACTCTTTCGGGAATTCCAACACAAACGGGAGATTATCCTTTGACTTTGGTCGTTACTGATAACAATGGAGCTTTAGTAAATCAATCATTTGATCTTAAGGTGAATGACATTTGTAGCGGTATCCCCGTAAGTGGCGCCTTAAATCCGGTGGTATTTACAGATGATGCGCAATTACCGGATGCAACTGTTGGTCAGTTGTATTCTCAAAGATTGATTTTTACTTTTTCTAAAAATCTCGATGCAACATTACCCGCTATTGGCTTTTGTTCCTCCGATGGCTTAACAATAACTCCAGCAAGCGCCGGAGGAAGCGGAGGTAACGGAAGCGCTGGTTTTACAGTTACTCCAAAACAAAGTGGTCAATTTAAAATCACAGCCTACGCGATGAATGGTGCTAACAATGGAAATGAAGTTGGAGTTAAAACATTTAATCTAACCGTTAATAGTCCGAACAATATAGCGCCAGTAGTACCTCCGCAAACCACCAATCAAAACGTCGTGCCGCCAGTTACTAAGCCAGCTCCTGTAGCTGTCCAGCAACCTATAACTAAGCCCTCTACCCCTCCCGTAGTTAAAAACATTGTTACGGAAAAAACAAGTGAACCTGCGCCTACTGTTAATAATGTTCCAGAACAAAACATTGCTACGCCACCCGCAATGCCCGCCAAAGTTACCACACCGGCCGCTACTCCCAAAAAGAGTATGTTGGAGAAGGCATGGGATTTCATAAAAGGTTTATTCGGTAAGTAATTATAGTTTTAAAACAGTAAATTTATGAGCCGAATTTCTTACAGAGCAGAACAATCTTTAGCCATTACTTTTGCCACCTTTTTGATTTTAGGCTGGTTCGGCATTATAAGAAATGTCAGCCTTTGGTTTGCATTAATTCTTGCCTGCGTTGAAATTTTCTTACTTTACCATTTTTTGCAATGATGTTTTTTTATTTGATAAGTAATTATACATAAGCTTGCATAAAAATCAGCAAACGTTATACTAAATCTACAATTTAAAGTTGTATTAAGAGTGCGAAGAGGGAATTGGCCCTATGACTCGCCAGCAACCTGCAAATGCAAGGTGCTACATCCAACCAGACACGAAAGTGTCGGGAAAGATAAGCTCACGCCTAGTCCGCGCGGAAAATCTTTCCTCATATTAATGAGGTTTTTTATTTATGATTTCAGAAGAAGAGAGAAAAGAGTTCTATGAGCAAAGGAAATTTTTATGCTTTTATACCCCATAGATTAAAGATTGATCAGCTCCCGCAATATGATAGTTTTCCGTTCAATATTATGTATATGCGGATTAAGGAAGAAAACGGAAAAAAGATTACTGGTACAGCCTTGTATGAACCAGAGTTTCATACATACAAAAAGGAGGGAAGTTTAAGTTCTATGAAATATCGCAACGCATACGGCGGAGATTGTCATGTAATTATCTCCTACGATGAAGAAGCCAAGAGGTACTGCGGAGAAAAGTTTATAAATGGAAAATCAAAATGGATTACCGACGGCGGTAATGATTGGAAGCAATTTTTTATTCATTTAACCATGGTCGGTATTGCGGAGGGAGAGCGGTGCGAGATGGAAGTTGTGGGAGCTTGATTTTACAAAATAAATAGTTGTGTTGAGCTGTAAAAATGAGCTTTTTGGGTGTATAATAGACTTGTATAAACTTGATATCTTGATATTTATGCTAGAATTACAAACTAAAAAACATGGAGGCTATAGGGAAGGAGCGGGTAAGCCTAAAGGCTATAGAAGCCTCAGTACGCTTAAATCTATGGCATCGCGCGAAGAGTTTATTAAAAGGGTGGAAAGAGACCTTGAGCCTATTTATAACGCATTGTACTCAAAGGCTGTTAATGAGAGCGATATCCCCGCCATAAGAGAGCTTCTCGATCGTGCGTGGGGTAAACCTGCCCAGGCTGTTAATCTGTCCGGCGGCATTGCTCAATTTTCTTTAAAAGAATTAGCAGAATATAGGAAGAACTTAATTAAAGAAAATGATTGAGTTTAAATAGATATTCGACCCCGTAAATCGGGTTTTTACTAAAAGAAACAAATAAAAAAATAGTGGGGGGTTGTCTATTCCTTGAATTTTTAACGTTATTGTATTAGGGTATATGATAAACTCTGTAGTATAATAAAATATAAAAATAATCTATAAATTATGCCTATTAAAACTCCTCAAGAAATCGTAAAATTAGCATACGATTATATGGTCTCAGTTGTAGGTTCTTCTGTAATAAAAAACGGGCGGGTTGAAGAACTCGAAATGATAGAAGCAAATAAATTTTATCGCGTAGTGTTAAGCTATGAAACAGTTGGGCAATTTCCATTCGAGAGTAAGAAAGAATATAAAGAATTTAAAATGAACGCAGAGGATGGGACTGTTGAATATATGAAGATTAAAAATCCATAATTTAAAATTGTGTTTTCTTTAACAGAAATAAAGGCGTTTTGTTATAAATATGGAAGAAGACCGTTGATTATTGATACTAATATACTTCTTTTATTTTTTGTCGGTGCTTTTAATAAAAATTATCTCAATCAGTGTCCTCTGACAGCAGACAAATACACGCCAGAGGATTTTGATTTATTAATAGAAATAATATCATATTTTAGGCCAGAAATTATTATAACACCCCAAATCCTAGCAGAGATTTCTAATCAATCGAAACTTAGTATAAAAGACCCGCATTTTACCAATTATTTTAATATACTTATAAATAAGCTAAAGGGCTATAAAGAACATCATATTGAACTGCAAAAAATAATCGGGCTAGATATTAAAATGCTTTCAGATTTTGGTTTTACCGATATGTCTATTGCAGAAACAGCAAAGGAGTTAAACTCTGCCATTTTAACAGATGATAGAAGACTATACGATTATTGCTATAAAACAACGCCAACAATAAAATTTAGTTATATTCAAAACGCAGGCATTATTCCAGGCACTTAGCGACTACAAAAATTCTTTAATTTGTGCTAACATTACGTCAGGATAAGGCACTTCCTTGGCCCAGTCAAAAGTTCTAAAGTCGTCTAAAAGTGCCTGCCATCTGCTACAAATAGAGGCTAAAGCCTCTGTTTTGTTCTCAAAATCGCCCTTTTTTCTTGGTTCTAACCCTAAATATTCCGCCTGCAGGGCTGGGTAGTCTTTTTCTATCAATTCGAACCATTCATAAGGCTCAATATCCAGCTTTTTGTTCCTGATTTCGCGCTTTTCACCCAGTCCTACTAGTATCTCTTTTTTCAGTTCTAACCCTCCGTTTAAGAACTTGGATCTGGCGTAAGTTGCGAAGCTAAAAGTCCTTTCCTCCAGCTTAATGTACTTTTCGGATTTGGCACCAGGTTCTTTCAATTTGCTCTTTAGCTGGACGATTTTAGCTTCCAATTCTTTTTTCTCTTGCAGGAAAGCATCGTCGTTAATCATTAATTTGTACCTCATCCTTGTAAGCTCTTTTAATTCATTCTCAGTCTGCTCAAGAGTTTTTTTCTGCATATCGCAAATTTTGTCTTTATTTTCAATATCGGTTTCTTTCCTTTGCTCGATTCTTTCCAAAGCCCAGTGCAGGAATTCCGGGATTATTGTATATTTTTCCAGCTCCTTTTCGATCTGCAGTTCAAGGTCTCCGTCGCTCATCACTTTTTTCTGCGTGCATTTTATTTTTGTAGTCCTGCGGGTGCAGTGGTAGTATGTGTATTCCTTTATCTTGCCGGTTTTTTTGATGATTTTTTGTTTTATTTCAGCGGTATAAAGGCAGCCGCATTCCTGGCATCTGAGGAGTCCGGTAAAAGCAAAGGCCCGCTTGGTTCTTCTCGGCTTGCCGCCCTTTCCCAGTATAAACTGAACCCGGCCAAATTCTTCGAGGGTGATCATCGGCTTGTGTTTTCCTTGATACTGCCTTCCCAAATGTTCAATAATCCCAGCGTAAAATACATTTGTAAAAATTCTGTATAGGGAGCTTTCTCCAAGCGGGTTGCCGCCCATGCGTTTAGTCTTTCTTGTTGTGAAGCCCCACTCGTTATTGGCTTTTTCTAATATTTGGGGCACGGTGTAATTTCCCGTGAGCATCAGATCCCACATTTTTCTTATAAGCTTGAACCGCTCCGGGTCTATTGCGATATCATTATCGCCCCTGTCCTTGAACTTGCTGTTCAAGTATCCCTGCGGGGCGGAGCCCGGACGCCAGCCTTTTTGCAGTTTGCTGTCGATGCCTCTTTTTACATTTTTTCTCAAATCCAGAATATATTGGTTAGCCATTCCGCTTTCAACATTGATGAGCAAAACATTGTCGTCCGGCAGATATTCTCTGTCTATGGTTTGAATTGCTGAAAGCACCCCTCTTTGCAAAAGCCAGCTTATCTTTCCGCTGTCGATCGGATTGCGGGACAGTCGGTTTATCTGCCAGCATAAGATTCCATTGGCTTCGCCGTTCTCAATCTTTTTTAGCATCTCATCGAATAGGGGACGGTTGTTTGGCTTCTTGGCTGACTTTGCCTCCATGTAAATCTTTACAATATTTAATCTCAAATCAGTGGCTAATTCTTTTAGCCTGTTTACCTGGTCATCGATTGACTGGATTTGCCTGTCGTCGCCCTCCGAAGATTTGCGGGCGTAAAGGATATATTTAATTTTCTCTTTTTCTCTAATCATGTTTTTTCTAAAGAGGCTCGGGCTGACTAATCTCCCGAACTTTTCTCAACGGTTGATTAGCCCTCCGCTTTATATATTTTTCCTCTTTTAACAGAGGAATGC
Organism: Candidatus Staskawiczbacteria bacterium; assembly: GCA_963778905.1. Lineage (GTDB taxonomy): Bacteria > Patescibacteriota > Minisyncoccia > Minisyncoccales > Staskawiczbacteraceae > XYD1-FULL-39-28. Next base: position 42,160 of record CAVZWH010000017.1, read on the forward strand.
CGCGTCCAATAGATAAGTCAAGCAGAAACCGCTGTTTTGTCTTAATTAATTGGAATCTTTGATTATTTCCTCCTTCTCTCCTTCTCTTGCAATATTAAAATCTCTGTATTTTTGAGACTTCGGTTTTTGAAACTCTGGCGGGGAGGGCTTGGGCGGCTCAGGCGGATCTGCTGGCTGAGTTAAAGCCAGGAAAATCCCCACTATTTCTGCTATAATTATCATTGCCATTATTAATAAAGGCGTAGGAATTTCTATTTTTTCTCCTTTTATTTCAGATTTTTGAGACTTTTCAGCTATTGGGGCTGGTTTTTGAGCGAGTATCCTTTCTTTTTCTCTTAATTTTTCCTTTTTTTCTATTTTCCGATAATAATTATTCCTGGCATTTTCCTTAATCTTTTCCCTATTTTTTATATAATAGGCGTGAACAGCCTCCTTTCTTTTGACTCTTTTTTCAGACGCCTTGCTGATTTCATTCAGACTTTTTCCAATAATCTCTGGAATACTCATATCTTTTTTAATATTCTCGCTCATAGCTTTATATGTTTTAAATTAGTTAATTTTTCCCATCTCAATACCGTCTTTTCCACATAGCCCGCATCCAGCTCGATCCCTCTGCATTTTCTTTTGACTTGCTCGCAAGCTACCAGTGTGCTGCCGCTCCCCAAAAACGGATCGTATACTACCTCGTTTATCTTTGTGCTGTTGAGTATTAATTTTCTCAAAAGTCCCGGCGGTTTCATGGTTGGGTGCAGTTTACTTTTTTGGGGTTTTGGATAAAAGAGCACGGACTTGGATTTGCTCCGTTCAAACTTGTGACTTCCAAACCAGCCATAAGCTATAATTTCGTGCTGCGGATTGTAATCTTTTCTGCCCAACACGATATGGTTCTTTAGCCAGATAATCATTTGGCTGTAATATCCGCCGGTATTTTCTATTCCTTGCCGCAACGCGCAGAGCATCAAGTCGCAGTTGAAAATGTAAAATGCATTTTTTACGTCCAGATATGGTTTTGTTGTTTCCAGCCACTCTTTTGTAAAATCCGAATACTGCTCGGCTGTTTGTTTCTGGTCGCCTTGTATTTTTTCAAATCCGGCGAAGTGTTCTGATTGAACGCCACGCATTCCCAGCCAGTCCTTATTTTCCACGTAAGCTATGCCGTATGGCGGATCCGTTAAAATCAGCCGTACCTTTTCTTGGCAGATTAATTTTTTAATCAGTTCCTTATCCTTGCAGTCTCCGCAAGCTATCCTATGATCCCCTAATTTAAATATTTGCCCTTGTTTTACTTGCATATCTTTGTTGTGGCAGAAGAACCCTATCAAGCTCCGCCCAGCCTTAAATGATTTGCTGGGGGCTCGTGTGGTTGCTTGAAATTGCTCTAAACCGCCAGCTTTACTGTCTTTTTTCCCGTATACTGCTCAAACCTCTTTATGATGACTTCGCAAAATATCGGATCAATTTCGCATAAGTACGCTTTCCTTTTCGATTGCTCAGCCGAGATTAACGTGCTTCCCGATCCGCCGAATAAATCCAAGATAATATCTCCGGGCTTGGTGCATCTTTTTATCGGCCTTTCGTGCAGAGTTATTGGTTTTTGGGTTGGGTGCTGATATTCTGAAGTGTTGTCTCTTCTTTCCAGCCAAATGTTTATTATTCCCAAAATATCATCCAATCCTTGGTTTCCGGATTCTATTTCTTTGTTTAGTATCTCATTAAAATTTTTGAAGTTTTTATTTAAATATGGCCTTCCCACAGTTCCGTAAACACAGGACTCATACACTTTGTTAAACGCCTTTTGCGGGGTAACGTTGAAATTGTTTTTAATCCAAAGGCAAACTCTATCCGGCCGAATTTTATTTTCTTGATACAGCTGCTGTAAAAGCCAGATAGAATTCTCATCGCACCAGTAAAAGACGTGAGCGTCTGTTTTTGCCGCAACCAAAGCATTTTTAATGGTGGCGTCCAAAAATGTTTTGTACTCTCCGGCATTTTTCTTGTCGTTGACTCCTTTGTATTTTAAGTCCGGGAAGTCCTTGCGGTATTTTGTTGAAGTTCCAATACCTGTGCTGTAATTTAATCCAATGTTATATGGCGGGTCGCAGTAAATCATGTCGGCTTTTTTCCCTTGCATAAGTTTTAAAACATTTTTTTCTTTAGTGCTGTCGCCGCATAGGAGACGATGATTCCCGAGTTGGTATAGATCACCCTCTTTAGTAGCAGGCTTCTTTATTTCCCTCACCGCTTTTTCAACATCAAAGTTATCCTCGTCTAATTCCAGCACATCGTCCCACATAGAATTTAAATCATCATTGTCAAAACCAGCCTCAAGCAATTCTTCGACTTCGAATTCTTTCAACAACTCCGCATCCCAGCCGCCGCGTTCAGTTAGCTTGTTATCGAGTAGCATATATCTTTCCTTTTGTTTTTCAGTAAGCCCTCTTTTTACAACAACTTCCGCCGAAGTATATCCGGCTCTTTTCATCGCCCCCAGCCTGCCCTCGCCGACAAGAAGCATATTTTTTTCGTCAACAATCATGGGCGAGGTATACTCGAATTCTTTCATACTTTGGTATAGCAGTTCGTCATCATGTTTTTTGGGATTTTTAGGATTCGGTTTTATTTCGCTTAATTTTAATATTTTGGTTTCAATTTTCGCCAGCATATTTTTTTGTTTTAATTATTTATTTTTATTTTTTAATTTTTATATTTTTATCAGAAATTTTGCTGCCTCCTGGCTTATCTCATTTAAACTGCCTGCCTCGCTGGGCAAATTCTTTTTTTCTATTGCCTGGTTTAAAATTTTCATTAGAGCCGATTGCTCTTCTTCATCCAGCTTGGTTATTTTATCTACCAGCTCTTTATTCGGGCTGACATAACGGCCGTCAGTAAAGCCGATAGTCAAATCATTGCCGTCGATTTTATCGAAAATTAATTTTATCATTGCAACGTCTCCATTTATTGCCAGAGCCACAAGATTCTTGATAAGCCGCTGAGCTTTAGTTTCACTGCCTTTTATTTCCTTCTGCAGTTCGTTTAAAAGAATAGGGGATAGATACTTATATCCCTTTTTCATGCCTGAATTTGCGGGCTTAGCCTGCCCGGGCTTAAATCTTGTGGATGGATTTGGATTATGATTTGTCATATTCCTCTGTCTTTCCGCTGTTTGCGGAAAGTATTAGTTTCTTTTCTGCGTTTTTGAAGGATTTTAAATTCGGACTTAGTCATCGGCTTATATATGAGTTCGACTAAACGAACAAGCTTCGCCTCTTTTTCAGCGGCTTCTTCTTTTGTGATATCTTTGCCAAATCTGGTCTGATATAGTTCCATGAAATTTTTAATGTCTTTATCCTCTAACATTTATTTCCAACAAAAAACGCCCGGGCACAGGCCGTACTTTTGGTACGAACTATGCCCGGGCGTTCCGGACTAAGCTCTATTTAATTTTTAAGACTTATTACTATCTATTTTTTATCTTAGGTCTTGCGAGGACATATGTCAAGCCTTTTCGGATTGTGCCTGTTATTTTATCTTTTGTAAACGTGAAGCGGTGCCGGCATTTTTTACATTCTACTTCAAACTTGTCTCCAAAATATTCAATGGTTGTTTTTGATTGCTGTACATTATGAAATTTTAAAACCTCAAATTTTTTGCTGTCCACACGCTCCATGAGAGAGGCGCCGCAGTCACAATATATCATACGGTTATCGCGGTTATTGTTATGTTGATTTCTATTTTCCATATTTTAACCCTATACCATGCCAGAACCCATGTCAAATATTTCCCCGACCCGATAAACCTGGCGACTCATCCCGCTACCCGATTTTTGCGGTTTATGCTAACATAAAAATACAACTAAATATTTCCGCCTAACCCCATAGATTTCTATGGGTATGGCACAAAAATCCTAGACAATAAAGATGGTCTTCTGACCAGTGCTTATTGTCTAGGTCTATATTCGAAAGAGTATAGGGTGATTCCGAAAGGAGTTGCCACTGCGTCGGGAGACCTTTTTTGTTTCTCGCAAAACTGCTTTTGCAAACATTTATTATTAAAAATTATTATTAAAATTAAAATAAATATGAAAAAACTTATTTTATTTTCCTTATTATCTTTATTATTTATCCCCCTGATTGCCAATGCCTCATTAGATACAAATCTATATTACGGCTTGCAAAAAAACAGCGACGTAAAACAGTTGCAGGAGTTTTTAATTGATAAGGGTTTTTTATTTGGTAGTTCAACGGGTAATTTTTATTCCTTAACCTTAAAAGCCGTAAAGGCATACCAAACAAGCGTAGGCATAAGTTCAACGGGCTATGTTGGGACCCTTACGAGAAAATCTATTAACGATGAATTGGCGGCTGAACTCTCGGCTTCCAACCAGGAAGCGGTAAACGAAACTGGCACAACTCCGCCAGCATCAACGACGCCAACCACGACAAACGATTTAATGACTTCTTTGGCGGCACAGATTACTGCATTAGAACAGCAGATAGCTTTAATGCAAAAAAATACCGCCACTCAACAGCCGACTTCAAATCCATTACCAACTCCGACACCAACGCCCACTCCAACACCTACACCAACCCCCGTATGCCCGCAATATTCTGTTGCTGTTTGTGGCTCAGACGGTAAAACTTATTACGGGAATTATTGTTTAGGATACAATATGCCATCAGGAGTTTCGGTCGCAAGTCAGGGAGCTTGCTCTGCTCCAACGCCAATCTGCCCACCAAATTGGCAGTGCGGTTCTTGGGAAACTTGTACTAATTCCCAACAAACACGAACCTGCAACGACTCTAATGTCTGTAATACTACAAACGGAGAGCCAGCAACAACTCAATCGTGCACCTCGCCGATAGTATTAAGCAATGACGACACATTAAGTAGTTTGAATGTAAATGGAATGCTTGTGCCCAATTTTTCTCCGACCACTATCTCTTATAATTATTCTTTGCCAGCGGGAACAACTACAATTTCGACTATTACAGCAATAACAAATAACGCAAATGCAACAACAGCTATTACTCAAGCGGTAAGCACAACAGGCTCGGCAACAGTTTTAGTGACGGCACAAAATGGAATAACCAATCAGACATACACCGTGAATTTTAGCTTGCAAAATTATCAGCAAACCAATGGACCCCGTTTTGTTTCATGGACAGACTCGGCTGGCAATACTCTAACCAGTAATTATAATTATTATGCAAGCGGATACGGGTGGGAACAATACACAATTATGCCCACACAGTTGTCAATCAGTGCAAATCCGACACTAACTATCACAACTGTGGCTACCGATCCCAATGGGAGACCGCTTCAATATAAATTTCAGGATACAGTCGATGGCGTAGTTCAAGACTACTCTTCAAGCAACTCTTATACATTCAAAGTAGGCGGGGCTCCTGGAACTATATTTAGGATAGTGGTCGATATTAAAAATGACAATTCTTATCTTTCTTCTTCGGATCCCTCCTATCCGGACGGCAGATTTGATATTGATGCTCAGTGGTTTGTTGATTATTCTTTAATTCCTTAATGGTTTGGCTGGCCCAAAAAAATATTTTAAATCATAAACTTATGAAAAAATATAAATCAATTGAGGTATCAGAGAAACAGCTTGAGGATTTGATACGCCAAGGGCCGGATTTGATTGAAGAAGGCGTTCGGTATATTGACCATCAGAGAGGCACCGAAAGAGGCCCGCTTGATGTTCTGATGGTAGACAGCGGAAACGCGTTGATTGTCGCTGAATTAAAAATTGTTGAAGATGACGCCATGCTGGTTCAGGGCATTGACTACTATGATTATGTATCCAAAAACATTGAAGGCATCTCAAGAGTGTACAAAGATTTTAATATTGACCCCAGCCAGCCTGTCCGGCTTTTTCTCGTAGCTCCCAGTTTCTCTGTTTCTCTTCTTAATCGGTGTAAGTGGATAAACATGCCCATTTCCTTATTTACTTACAGCTGTATTACGTTTGAAGATCCAAAAGAAATAATACCTGTTTTTTCCGAGGCAGCCATTCCGGCAACTCCCGAAACGATGGAAACCTATAACCTTAAAGACCGGCTTGATTACATAACAAGTCCAGACATAAAAAAGATTGCCAGCGATTTGATTGAGGAAATTAAAAGCTGGGACGCCGCGAACGTTCTTGTTGAGCCTACAAAATATGACATGTCGGCCAAAATTTCCGGCAGAGTGTTCGCCTATATCTATCCCCGCAGAAAATTCTTTTGGATTTATACGCCCGACAACGAGCAGAAATGGACAAACTTTAAAATTAATCAAAAAGAGGACTTAGAGACCGTTAAAATTTTGCTGAGAACTAATATTGATAGATTGCGATAGTTTGCTGGTGAAAAAAATTGAAATTTTCAGCGGGTAGATAGTCTTGCAAAACAGCTGCAACGGTTAGATTTTTATTCAAAGACCGACAAACTCCCGTCCAGGCCCTGAAAACCCCACAAAACTCCAAATAATTGCTCAAGTGCCCTAAAGAAGCCCGTTCGTTCGGGCTTTTTTTTGTGCTAAATTTTGCATTTTTTATATAAAAGGTGCAAAATAGAATAACCATTATGAATGTCCAAACAATAGAAAAAATAAATTTGTTTAGCCAAAAGGAGAAAAAAATAAAATCCGATGTGATATTCGGAGATTGCCTTGATGTTCTTAAAAAATTAGATAGCAACAGTATTGATCTTATTGTGACATCTCCTCCCTATGCAGATCAGAGAAAAGATACTTATGGCGGTATCCATCCGGATAAATATGTTGAGTGGTTTTTGCCGATGACCAATGAGCTATTAAGGGTACTCAAACCAACGGGGACATTTATACTTAACATAAAAGAAAAAACTGTTGATGGCGAACGGCACACTTACGTTATAGATTTAATAAAAAAAATGAGAGAGCAGGGCTGGCTTTGGACAGAAGAATTAATTTGGAATAAAAAGAATTGTTTTCCCGGCAAATGGCCGAATCGTTTCCGCAATTCGTGGGAAAGATTGCTGCAATTTAATAAACAGAAAAAGTTTAATATGTATCAGGATGCAGTAATGGTTCCAATGGGGGATTGGGCTAAAACTCGTTTGAAGAATTTGAGCGAAACAGATATGATAAGAGACAATTCAAAAGTAGGCAGTGGTTTTGGAAAAAATGTGTCAAAGTGGGTAGGCAGAGACATGGCTTATCCGACAAATGTTTTAACAATGGCAACTGAATCTTCTAATAAAAATCACAGTGCAGTATTCCCAAAAGAATTACCATTGTGGTTCATTAAACTTTTTACAAAAGAAGGTGATGTTGTTTTAGATCCATTCCTTGGATCCGGCACAACGTCAATCGCCGCCATTTCCCTTGACCGCAATTCAATTGGTATTGAAATCAAAGAGGATTATTATAACTTAGCAGTTAAAAATATAACTCAAGAAATAAATAAAATAATATGAAAAAATTAAACTACGAAAAGTTGAATGCTTTTATTGCATCTGATGTCATAAGGCCATTTTATGAAACAAGGCTGAATCATCTGAATTCCGTTAAATTAGCAGATGTAGCCAAAAGAAAAAATCCATACTTATTCAAAGCAAAAAACATTGAAACCGCCGGTGATCTTGCAAAAGGAATCCTTGATGCTTTTTTATCGTCCCAAGAGGAAACTATTTTTGGAGCTTTGATGGAAAACTTAGCCATTCATGTTTGCCATCAGGTATTCAATGGCAAAAAAGCTGAGCAAGGTAAATACATAAGCGTCGATTTGATTTTTGATAGAGATGGTAAAACCTACATCGTCGGCATTAAGTCTGGGCCTAACTGGGGCAATAGCGACCAGGTTAACACAATGAAAAAGAATTTTAAAAAAGCAAAGGATTTAATCAAATCCGAATCGGGCAAGAAAAATTTGGTGGCAGTAAACGGCTGCATATACGGAAAAGATAATGTGCCTTATAAGGAAAACAAGGAGCCTGAACTTAGCTATTACAAAATCTGCGGGCAGGTATTTTGGGAATTAATATCCGGTGACAACGAGCTTTACAAGAAGCTGATTCAGCCGCTTGATAAAGAGGCCAAAAAGAGAGACGAAACTTTCAAGGAACTTTACGTAAAAAAGATAAATGAAATGACCAAAGATATTGTTAATCTTTTTTATACAAAAAACAACTTGGACTGGGATAAAATTATAGAATACGTTTCTAAGAAATAATTGATTTTTTACCGAAAATATGCTAAGTTAGAGTTATAATTTAGGGACGAAACGTCCGACCTGAATACTCTCGAAGCATCCAAGCCGGGTAACTCCCGGTTTGTTTTATTAAATAAATAATCATACAGAATTTTTAATGGTAAAAAGAATAATATGTCAAAAATACAAGAGGTTTTATTAAATACTTATTTAGACTTGTCGCGTGAGGGCTCTGATCTCAGGGATATGGCTTATGTCAAAGCAATAATGTGGGTATTATTTGCCGAAGGAAAGCCATTAGATGTTCCGACTATTGCCAATAATATCGCCCAATTGGTCGGTTCCAGCAATTTACCTATAAACTCAATATCTAAAGCTTTGGGCATATTAGGCATGAGGAAATTAGCATTTGAGAAAAAGGGAAATTGGGAATTATCGCCTTTAGAAAAAAGCAATATGCAGAGGCAGATACAGCATTCTATTGATATTACCTCGCAAATTCTTATTAGAAGATTTCCAAATTTAATAGAAAAACAGAAATTGCAAAATTGGTTTGATGATGCTAACAGCCAATATTTCAGTGCGGGTGCAAACAAACTCATCGCTTTGTACACAAGTCATCAAAAACCTTTATTTAATGTTGAAAGTGTAATTAAACCAATAATAAAAAAGCATGGGTTGAGCAAATATGAGAAAGAATTGCTGCAAGGATACAGGGAATTTTTGACAAGTGACGACCGCGAAGAAGGCGAAAAGATTATGAACTTGATGAGGTCGTTGTTGTCGTCAAAATTGGTTTCAGTAAATATTAGCCCAGAGATATTAAATATAGAAAGGTATAAAAATGCGGAAATGCTTTTAGATACTAACGTTTTATTCGCAATGCGTTTGTATCGCGGCGACGAACTAGATCAAGCATTCAAAGCATTCGGCAAAGTGATGAACTCTTTAGGAATAAAACTTTTCATTACCGATTTTACTAAAGAAGAATACGAAAAAGTAAGAATTGGTGAAAAGGGAACCTTTCTTACTCTCATAAAAAATTATTCAAAGGGTATTTTTGAGGGGATGAGTCAGAATAATGATATTGCAAAGTCGGTATTGCGGTTGGAATGTGCAAATACTGAAGACATAGAAAGGTTTTTTGATATAACATTAAAAATGCCAGAAGAAATTGGAGGTGCAAAAATAAATGTTCTTGGTGGCAATAAGATCATAGGGAGTGATTATGTCCCTGATGCTGACAAGGTTTTATTTAGTCAAATACAGGAAGCTACCCGACAACGCAGTGGTACTAAAAAACGCGAAAATGCAGCAATACATGATGTGAGATTAATGAAACTAGCGCTTAAAAAAAATTCCGCCAAAAAAACTTTTGTGCTTACCCTTGACGGTGCTATGGAGGCACTAGCCTTAGAAAAAGTTGGTGATAAAGAAGAACCGCTTTGGATTAGTCTTTATAGTTTAGTACAAATTTTAGCCATTAACGGCGCGGGACCAGATTTCAATCCTAATGATTTGGCACCATTTATCAAAATGTTTATGGAATTTGAAGAAGCCACAAAGGAAGAAAAATATGATGAACGTGATCTGTTGCTTGTTATAGAAAAAACCAACAGAGTAAACGAGATATCGGAAACCAAGGCGATTAGTTTGCTAAATAAAATGCATAGGGTAAAACTTAGGCGTTCTCCGGAAGAAGCTGTTCGTGAAATGGTTTTAGAACTAGACAGAACATTAAGGCAGGATGCCACTAAAACAGACACGGCTTTAAAAAATAAGCAAACTGAAATTGATAATCTTGTTCAAGAAAAAGGAGAGAAAGAAAAACAGCTTAAGGGGGTCAACTCAGAACTAAAGACCGAAAAAATTAAAAAAGTTATATTTTTGTTTTGCCTAAGAATTATTGTTTATTCATTATTAATTACTTTTTTAATTTGGTATTTGAAGGGCGAGATGTTTACTGCTTATAGTCAAAATTTACATTATAATTTGGTTTCAATCATTGCCGTGATAGTTGGCGTAGTGTGTACGGCCGTCGGTGATTATTTTTCTTATACCTCTCTGAGGATAAAAGAAATAAATAGCAATTAAAAATTAAAAATATGCAAACTCAAAAAATAAATGGATAAAAACTGTCTTTATTTCGACAAAGAAACAATTGCCTCCTATCTAACGAAGAAAAAAGAGAAGGGCACACTGAATCTTAAATCAAAAGATTATGAGCTTTTGGTTGCACTGCTTCTCCGGGAATTATATGCAAAGAAGCTGGGATTTACCGATGCAATAATTGGACTTCCATTGAGGGACGAACGCATAGGAGATTTCCCCAACCACGGAGTTTTTGAATTTTCGGAATTAGAAAAGATTTTAGCATCTAAACAGGTGTTTGATGAGGATAGTGATGTAGACGTTGTTATAGGAAGAAAAGTAGGCGGACTAATAAAAAAAACAGCAGTGCCGTATCAGCTCAAACGTTTTGGTCTTGGCAAGGAGGCTGGGGGAGACACTCATAAATTTATAGATTTTCTTAAAAAATATGAAAAATATGCCTCCACCCAAACAAGATTGATGATCCTTTTGGAACCTGGCACCGAAGAAATTGATACTAAAGAAGCCATAGAGTGGCTTAAGAATGGGGAGTATCCATTCAGAGAAGTTGCGGTCGTCTTTTCGGCCAACGATATAATTACGTTCGTACAAATATTCCCTAATCCTGGTTCTGAAGAATTACCCTTAAAGGATTTTGGTTTATAATTTAAAAGTTTTATATATCTGGAGCAATTAATGAACTAAATTTGACCCGTGTGTCCGTTATACCAGACGAAACAATGATTTCTACTATAACTATAAAAAGATTAACTGGTAAATAAAAAATAAAATATAAAACAATGAAAATAAAAGAAATATTTAGAATAGGCGGTATTACGGAGTTGATTGATGGAAGGTCTCCTTTTTTGGATTGGAATAATTGTAGTATTGAAAATAAAAGCATGAGCGAAAATTCTTTAATTCTACGGCTTAAAAGAAAATCTGACGGGGAAGAGGGGATATCCCGCCTTAGAGTTCAAGATAAATTTAAGAGCATAGAAAATCAACTGCTTAATTGGGCGTTCGCCAGTTCTAAAATTGTGGGGCTTACTTTAAACGATCTGAATGATTTAGATGTGGACATAGAGATACAAGATTTCAAAGGAAGGCTAAGTATAAAAAATAATTGAAAAAATCCTATGAAAGCGATAAACAGCAAATAAAAGTTATGGCAGAAAAAGATAAGGAAGAGAAAAAAGAGCCAGAATTAAAAATTGATTTAGCATCAAGAGATTTTAAAATTCCTTTTTCCGAAACGTTTAAGGGTATAGGAAGCCTTGGAGAGATTTCGGGCGCCTTGACCGTTGGAATGCCGGCGGGGATTTTCGATGGCTACAAGGGAATCTTGGATTCACAAAAAGAAATTGTTAAATCTTTTGGCATTATGGTGGAGCCTATAGCTAGAGTAGCCGGGCAAGTTGGTGAATCTTTTAGTAAAATCAACTCTATTTTGGCTCCAATGGCAGGGTCTGTCTTGGATATGGGCTTAGTTGCGAACAATGCGAATAAGCTTTTATTAGACGGAGTGATTGGAAAAGATGGTTTTTTGGAAATACAAAAATTTTCCAGCATAGCTTTTGACGCATTCAAGGCGAGTCAAGATTCATTGTTGATAGGTATCGCCAATGCGGACAATCTTGCAGGCCTCATTAAAAATCCGTCGATTATGTCAATACCTATGACGGCAACTGGATTAGACGCGCTTACTAGGGCGATGCCAATTTTCCCTACAGAATTTCAATTTCCTACACTTGAAAGGATTAGGTACGAGGATGCATTTGACGAGCTCGAAATTAAAAAGGCGCACAAGCTATTAGACGATTTATTAGGAGCAATTGATCCGAAGTTGGTAGAGGCTAGGAGAGGATGTTGGGAAACTTTTGGAAGGAAGAAATCCGATTATGTAAGGCAGGCCAGCAGCTCAATGAGAGGACTAGTTGACACATTGTTAAGAAAAATAGCCCCAAAAGATGAAGTAGTTAAAACTGATTACTTCAGGGATTCTCCAGAGGCTAAGACGGAGAAGGGATTACCGACTCGAAAGGCTAAAATTTATTACGCTGTTAATTACGACAGTAAAAAGGCGGAGCGTTTAAGAAATTTAGCAACTGGGCTTGATGAGTTTCACCAGAATTTGAGCGCATGGGATCACGAGCCTATAGACAATGACCAGTTCGTCTATGGGTCGCTGATTACTATTGAAGGATGCATCATCGCATTATTGTCTGAAAAGAGAGCTAAATAATCTCTGCAAAACATTGTAACAAATCAGCCGTACCAAGCGTCATACTTATAAGGAGAACATATTACCGAAGATTTTTCGTTTTAAACCAAACTAAGTCATCTTCGGTCACGTAGGCAAAACACGTTTATAATTTCTTAAGCAGTTTTCAAGCGCGACCGAAATGCGCTTTTTTAGTTCCAGAAAAACATTTATTTTAGTTAGTTATGGCAATCTATTTTAAAAGTCGGCGTTGCCTAAAATTATAATCATATTATTAAGCCAAAAGGCAAATAAAAAAATAAAATGGCATTTATACCACAAACACCTCGCGTCCTTAATAGGGCAAACGTGTTAGCAATAAACCCAAACCAATTAGGAGTTTACGGAATTTATAAACAAGGACAATGGATATACGTTGGAAAAGGCGACGTCAGACAGCGACTTTTAGCGCATTTGGCCGGAGACAATCCGGCGATCTTTGCTGCGTATCCGACTCACTGGGTTGACGAAGTGTGTTCTGATCCGCAAATGAGTGTCAGGGAAAAACAGCTCATATTGGAGCTAAATCCTCTCTGCAACAAAAAAGTAGGCTAGCTTTGGGGCATTGAAAATGTATCCAAAGAATAGAACCCGACTGACCTGAGAGAAGACAAGTTACCGTAAAAGGCAGATTGGCTTGGTCAAGAAGGTGATTTACAGATACACCCCTCACAAAACTTCCTGGAAATAGCGGGAAGTTTTTATTTAGATTAAGTTTTAGCCCTTTATCCATGCTTTTTCAAAATACCTTTCAATTGAGGCGAATTTTTGATAGGGTAAATTATATGAGCTATAAGGGCGTAATAATTGAAGAAAGTTTGGGTAAAAAAGATGTTTTTGAACATGTTAAAATTTTATCAACTAAAATTGAGCGAGTGGTCGGTAAACATAAAACTCCTTGGCTAAAACAATGGACGCTTCATACGGTTGAAATTGGTGACGACAAGGCGGCGAAAGTTGCGGAGGAGCTAAGCAAATCTTTTGAATCCGCACATAATTGGTACGCCGATTTTAAAAATAGTGAATTACATTTCATAATTTTTCGCAATAAAGTTTTTAGAATCAATAGGACAAACAAATCACAATACGAGGAAGCCAAGAAATACGGCATCTCGCAAGGGATTCCCGAATATCGGCAATTGGTATTCCTTTTGGCTGGGAAAGGGTAGCCGTGGGCTTTTTAGTACAGGAGTTTGACTATTCTCCAGCAGGGCATACAATTAAGAAAAGGGCATAAAGCCAAGTCAAAGGTCGGTTATCATAGTGATTATTAATGTGATTATTAATTAAATAAAAAACTATGCCAGAAAAAGCAAATTCGGCTTTCATGAAGCCGTTGAAACTCTCTGCCGATTTAGAGGAAGTTGTAGGAAAGGGTCCTATGCCACGATCTGAAGTTGTAAAAAAACTTTGGGCGTACATAAAGAAAAACAATCTACAGAATCCAAAGAATAAAAGGAATATAATCGCTGACGCCAAATTGAAGCCAGTTTTCGGAGGAAAGAGTGAAGTGAATATGTTTGAGATGACAAAGTTGGTCTCCAAGCACTTATCCTAATTTTTTGAAAGGACAAACAATTTCAAGATAAAGCCACCTTTTAATTGAGGTGGTTTTTATGTCCGAAAAATAAGTGTTTTTTATCAGCCAACCAATAATATACCGTCATTGCGATAAAAACAATGACAACACTACCAGCTATATCTATGAGGTGGTGGACTCCGGCATATACTCTTGCCAATCCTATGAGGATAGCAAGAATCCATAAAACAATGCTCAATTTTTTATTATAAAAAAATATTACTGCCGCTATAGCTCCAGTTAAAAGCACATGGTCAGAAGGGAATCCGTTGTCTGCAATATGAAAAAACAAAGGCGTAAAATGCCCAATAACAAACGGACGAGGGTCGTAATAAAGAGCGCCCGCAATCATTGCAAGAACATATGAAAGCGGCGCTGTTATTAAGCCGCACACTATCATGCTCTTTTGTACAATTCTCGGCCGCGTTAAAAAAAAGATAGCCGTAATAACAATTACGGCGAGATAGAGATATTGGGCGATAAATATTATTATGAAATCCATATTTTTATATTAACACTTTTTAGATGACTTGCTATAATGTATAGCAATGTGTGACTGATAAAAATATGATTTAAACAAAAATCGTCCGTCGGCAGTTTTGTTTGTGATATAATCAAGATGTTACAAACATCAAAAGAGTTTAGCTAAATTAAAATAAAATATAAAAAGGTTGTATAATAAAGGATAACAAAGAGTATGCAAAAAGAGACAATAATTATCTGGGTTTTTAAACGGTCTTGATTGTTATTATGTGCGTTTTTATGTGGCGGTTTTTTGCCTCAACAAATAATATAGCTGTTTAAACGAGCTATGAATAAAAAAGAAGTTTTGAATTTAAATAAAGGAGAATTAATGCTTAAACTTCAAGCCAATGTCGCCGGTTTGAGCACAGAAGAAGCCGAAGACCGTTTCAAAAAATACGGCCCCAATGTATTCGGCAAAAAGACCGTCAACGCCCTCAAGGTTTTGGGCCGTCAATTAAAAAGCTCTTTGGTATATTTGTTGATTGCCGCAAGTATAATCTCTTATTGGATCAAGGATTATTCGGACGGAACGATCATTTTAGCTATCTTGCTAATAAACACCCTGCTCGGTTTTTATCAAGAATACAAATCAGAAAAAGTTGTTGAAAAATTATCGCATTTTATAACCAATCAAATTCTAATAAAAAGGGACGATCAAAATATCTTAATTGATAAATCACAGATTGTAATAGGGGATATTGTGATAGTTAGAGAGGGGGATATTGTGCCAGCCGACGTTCGTCTTTTGGAGGCAGACAATTTGCAGATAAATGAATCCCAGCTTACGGGAGAGTCGGCTCTTATAAAAAAACAACTTTCTTATGGTCAAAAAACCAACGAAAACGATTTAATTTTTGCCGGAAGCACTATCGAGAAGGGTGAAGCAACGGGCGTTGTGTATGCAACGGGAAAAAATACCGAATTGGGAGTTATTGCTAAACTGGCGACAGAAACAAAAAAACAAACTCAATACGAAAAATCACTGCAGTCATTCAGCTCTTCTTTAATAAGAATCACACTATTCGGCTTAGGATTAGTTTTTATAATGAAACTGATATTAAACGGCGGATTTTCCCACCTTACGGAGCTATTTTTATTTATCATCGCCACCGCTGTTTCAGTGGTGCCGGAGGTTTTGCCAGTTATTGCCACGGTAACAATGTCTATCGGAGCATTAAAATTGGCTAAAAAACATGTAGTAATAAAACGATTATCTGCTTTGGAAGACCTAGGAAATGTTAATTTGCTTTGCACAGATAAAACCGGAACCATCACCGAAAACAAGATGGCCGTCAATAAAGTTATCTCTCAAGACCAAGACCTGCTTTTAAAATTTGCCTATGCATCGATTGTTGATTTAAAAGGCAAAAAGAGAAGAGGACAGAATTCTTATGACGACGCTTTTATAAATTATGTTCCAGGCCACATAAAGCAGGAAGCAGAAAGACTATCAATTGTTAAAGAACTTCCATTCGACCCTGCTGAAAAAAGAAGAAGAGTGGTGTTGGGAGATCTAAAAAATCATAGGCATTATTTAGTTGTTCTTGGCGCGCCCGAAGTGCTATTAGATTTTTCTCATTCTGAAAAAAAATCAGAATATCTCCACGATATTAAAAATGAGGGTAAGTCAGGCTTGCACCACCTAGGTTTAGCTTATAAAGAGATATCTTACGGTCGCGACCTCGACATTTTAAAGAACGAACACGGTTTATCTTTTTTAGGATATATCAGCTTAGATGATCCATTAAGACCGACTGCTAAAAATACAATTTCGCACGCAGAAAAGTTAGGGATCAAGGTCAAAATCCTTACTGGCGACAGCCGTGAAGTAGCTGAATATGTTGGCGTTCAGATTGGTTTGATGCAAGAAAAAGAGAAAGTATACTTGGGCGATGAATTAGAAAAAATGACAAAAGAGAAATTCAAAGAAGCCGCATTCTCGTGCAATGTTTTTGCCAGAGTTTCGCCCAGCCAAAAATACAATATCATCGAGGTTTTAAAAGAAAAATATGTGGTGGGTTATCAAGGGGACGGTATCAATGATGCTCCTGCATTAAAGCTATCCGACGTAGCTATAGCAGTTAATTCGGCCACCGATATTGCCAAAGAAAACGCAGATATTATTTTACTTAATAGAAGCCTCGAGGTCATTATAAACGGCATACATTACGGCAGGTCTGTATTCGTGAATGTCAATAAATATATTAAGCACACAATGGTAAGTAATTTCGCTAACTTTATTGCCCTCTCTGTTTTATATTTGTTTTCAACTGATCTGCCGCTTCTTCCGGTTCAGGTTTTATTAACGTCAGTTCTTACAGACATACCGATGATCGCTATTTCTTCGGATACGGTAGATGACAAGGAAATTGTCCGACCCGAAAAACAGAATATTAAGGACATAGTAGGAGTTCCTTTGATATTGGGCATCCCCTCGGCCATGCTGTATATATTTTATTTTTTAATGATCCGTCGCCAAACGCAGGGTATTTTAGAAACAAGCTTATATCTGTTTTTTACGATTACGGCCCTGGTAGTTTTTTACAGCATAAGAAGCAAAGACAAATTATGGAAAGCTAAAAAACCATCGTCTTTGCTTAATATAGCGTTCTTTTTAGCTTTTGTTTTTTCCATAGCCATTATCTATCTGCCGCCTTTTAAAAATTGGTTTTCTTTTACGCCGTTGTCGGTGTTGTCGCTCACAATCATTTTAATTTTAACAATAGTATATTTATTCGTCATAGATATAGTAAAAACCTGGTATTACCGATACCAGGACAGGGAGCTTGTCCCAAAATGATTTATTTGTAGTATAATAAAAAGTGTAAAAGGTCGGATTAAAAATATAATAAAAAATATAACATATGTTAAAAACTTCTATAATCGTAATAATAGTCATTGTTGTCGTTGTTGTTGCGGCCGGAGCCTGGTGGTATATTTCATTGTCTCAACATTCAGTGAGCGTCGCTCCGATACAACAAAATACAGCAGTAAATACTAATCAAAACAGCACGCAACCCGCTGGCAGTGTTTCTTCTGCCAATCCGCAAGACACATCTGATGCGGCGATCAATAATGATTTGTCGGCTATTGACGGCCAAATGAACAACTTGAACGCTGATTCTAATAACGTTAATCAAAGCTTAAATAATCAATAAAACTATGACAACTAAAAACATAAAATTGAACAAAGTCGTTTTGTTGTCGGTGCTTGTATTGTTTGTTGCTTTGGTTGCGATTCCAGCTTTTGCACAAACAACAACTACAACTCCGACAAACACAACAACATCACGCGCAGCGAAAGCAGCAGCTAATATACAAAAAACGATTCAGCGCGACGACACAGCCATAACGCAAAGAATAAACAGCTTAAATGCACTTGTCGCTCGAGTAAACTCGATGCAGAAACTCTCAGACGCAGAAAAAAGCAGCCTCGCTACTTCTTTGCAAAATGAAGTTAGTCAATTGACTACTTTAAAAACAAAGATAGACGCCGATACTGTCGTGGCTACGTTAAAAACAGACACGCAGTCTATAACGAAGTCCTACAGAATTTATATGCTGGTTTTGCCCCAGGCATCTATTGCAGCCGCATCAGATAGAATCCTTACAATTGTCGATTTAATGAACGGAGTCCAGACAAAACTTCAGACACGTATTACTCAATTGCCATCAACCGACAATACGACATCTATAGTATCGGCGACGTCAGACATTACTGCCAAATTAGCCGACGCAACAACTCAGGCAAATGCGGCAGTAACTGAAACCGCATCGTTGGTGCCCGATCAAGGAAACACAGCAACAGCGTCGTCAAATACCGCAGCATTAAAAGATGCAAGGACTAAGATAAAGACGGCGACCAGTGATTTAACTGCAGCACGAAAAGATTTCACGACCGTTGCCCAAGCGATCAAAGGACTTGGCAAAGCTAGCACCACTCAATAAATATTTTAGCGGTCTATCCAAAAAATCGCCTTTTGGGGCGATTTTTTGATTGTGATATAATAAAGTATGTCAAAGATATTAACAATTATATTAGTTTTTATACTGGTCATCATAATAATTCTAGGAGGGTGGTGGCTTTTTAGTAGGACAAACAGCGAAACTTTTCAGCCGAGCAATACGAATATACAACAAGGCAGTGCGGGCGATCAAGCAAACGACACAAATAGCCAGCCAAATGGCAATACGGCCACTACTCAAGGTTCCGATAAATCAATTGTTTCATTTATTTTTTCTGGATTAACGCCGGAAGTAGACGGCGTTATTGATTACGACAACTATACAATAAATCTTAGCGTTCCTATCGGAACAGACTTAACAAGTTTGACTCCAACCATTTCAATTCCAGCTGATGCGACCGTTTCTCCGCTTTCCGGAGTGGCTCAAGATTTTACTAATCCCATTACATACACGGTTACCTCTCAAGATGGTTCAACTCAAAGTTATACTGTAACAGTAACGCCCGTGTCGGATTAGTGGATAATTTTTTAGGTTTCTTTATAAGTGAATCATGGCAGAACATCGCCGGGATAGTTGGAGTCATAAACACCACAATCTACGTATTAATATTAATAATATTAGCTATAATAATTATTAAAAAGTTTAATAAGGCGAAATACCAAAAATAAATCAGCCGTATATTTAAAAATACGATAGTTTTCCATAATATTTCTTTTAAGAGAATTTCTATATTTAAAATTAAAAAAAATAATGGAAGAGAGCTCAAGCGGTTTTACAATAATTGAATTAATTGTAGTTATTGCCATTATTGCTGTTTTGGCTGCTATTGTATTAGTTAATGTAACCAGCTACATAGGCAAAGGTAAAGACGCGGCCGTAGAAGCAAATATGGACACATTGCTTCTTAATTCTGCAGTATATTACAATGATCCAAACAATAACTCCGACTTTTCGGGTTTTTGCACTGACCCTACTTATACCAGCGTCGCGGCGGCTGTGGGCAATGATAATTCTGTTTTGTATGCAAACTGTGGTACCAGTCCATCTAGCACATTTGTCGCATGTGCTAATTTAGTATACGCTTCGGGAAATTATTGGTGTGTTGATAGTACTGGAATTAAAAAATCTGAATCAGGCAGTTGCAACGCAACACCTTCCTACACAGCTTGCCCATAGTAAATAAAAATAAAAAATTATAATTAATTTATGGAAAAATCAACCATATATTTAATAACTATTATAATTATTGCTATCGCAGTTGTCGCGGTATCAGGAGAATATTTTACATATAAATATTATTCTTTACTCGCAACGCAAAAGCAGGACCAAAATCAGCAGCAACCTTCAAATTTGTCGGCGCCGCAGACGCAGGCACAGCCAGCTTCTTCTGAAAAAATAATAAATTCTTTTGCTTTTGACAATCCGCCAGCTGAAGGCAATATTGATCAAACTGGCTACACGGTGGATATAACGGTTCCTGCGGGCACAGATGTGACCAAACTTACGCCGACAATTGAAATTTCAAATAACGCTACGATTTCTCCATCATCGGGAGCCTTACAGGATTTCACAAATCCAGTTGCATATTTGGTTACAGCCCAAGACGGTTCAACTCAGACATACATAGCGAAGGTCGATGTCGCAAAGAGCAGTGAAAAATCAATTTTATCTTTTAAGCTGTCGGGATTTGATCCGGAGGTTGATGGTACAATTAACGAAACTAATTACACGGTTTATGCGGTGGTGCCCGATGGAACGGATTTAACAAAATTGATGCCTATTATTACAGTATCTGATAAAGCGACATTCAGTCCCGCATCAAGCGGTTACGAAGATTTTACTAATCCCGTTGTATATACTGTTACAGCAGAAGATGGTTCAACGCAGGATTACACGATTACTGTTGTCACCGAAAGTAACAGCGGATAAAATTGTGATAGCAAGCTTTTATGGAAAACCAACCGGAAATAATTTGCGGGTCATGTCATTCTGTAAATTCACCTGCAGCGTATTTTTGTTCCAATTGCGGAAAACAATTAAGAAACAGGCCAATTCCTGCGACATTATTAAGACGGGCCATCGTATACGCTGTCAGTTTGTTCTTGCCGCCATTTGGACTTTGGTATGCCTGGAAATATTTTAAGGCGGGGGACTACGATTCAAGAAAAATCGGTATTATTGCGGTAATTTTGACTATAATATCAATATCGATTACAATTTGGCTTACACAAGGATTCATTAATTCTGTCTATAAATCTCTTAATGAGATAAATAATTTGAACATCTAATGTCGCCTATTATGTCGCTATTTTGAAAGTCGCTTTCCATGCGATTTTTTGATAGAATTTAAAATAGTAAATAATTTTAGATATGAGTCTTATTAAAAAATTTTTAATTTCTTTCGGTATATTATTTATTGTAGCCGTTATAGCTGTTTTTATTTATTTTTTTGTTCCTTGGCTCCCTGCTTCTAGCATCAATGTCACCAATAAAGCACAGGTGCAGGTCAATACGCCATGGGGCGTTGATTTTTCCCAGTCTCAAGCAGAGTACTTAAAGCTCGATTGGAAAGAAACATATTTAGCAATAATTAACGACCTCGGAGCTAAAAATATAAAACTCCATACAAATTGGAGTTGGGTGGAAGGCAAGCAAGATATTTTTTATTTTAACGATATTGATTGGCAGATCAAGCAGGCAGAAAAAAAGAACGTAAAAATTATTTATGTGATAGGAATGAAAACCGGCCGCTGGCCTGAATGCCACATTCCAACCTGGGCTAATAGTCTGTCTGAAAAAGACCAGCAGTCAGAATTGTTAAAATATATTACAGTAGTTGTTAATAGGTACAAAAAATCAAAAGCAATTATTAATTGGCAGGTAGAAAACGAACCATTATTTAAGTTTGGCGTATGTCCTTCTTGGTACTATGATAATGATAATTTTTTGAAGACAGAAGTTGCTTTGGTAAAATCTCTTGATCCGACAAGAAAAATAATTGTGTCTGATTCTGGGGAGCAATCTGATTGGTTTGATGCTGCAAAAATCGGCGATATTGTCGGCATCACAATGTACAGAAACGCCTGGGTCGGAGTTACAGACACTTTTGGTTTAGAAGCATATTCCTTTTTAAATCCCGTTACTTATATGAGAAAGGCTCAAATTATACAAAGCATGTTTAGCAAACCCGTTATTTGCATAGAATTACAGGCAGAACCATGGACAGCAGAACCTCTAATGCAAGCTCCTTTAGAAGAGCAATCAAAATCAATGAATCCCCAGATGTTCCAAGAAGATGTCCAGTTTGCCAAAC
>CAVZWH010000018.1:0-8993 GCA_963778905.1 Candidatus Staskawiczbacteria bacterium
TTTTCTTAAATGCCGGCCTTTCTCCTGGACTCGGAGGGTGGTAATAATTGCCAACGCCCTTAATTTTGGATTCAACATATTTTTCTCCATTCGGCATGTGGGTTGTTTTTTGCTGGTCATTTTCTTCTGTAATCGGGTGCAAAGCCGGATAGTTTGGCAAATGAAATTAAATCACTTATAGGTGTTAAAAATAAACTTGGGATAACATTAATAAATGATTTCTCAGAAAATAGTTATATCGTTAAAGAATGCGGGAATCAAGGAGCTCATCCCGATAAAGATCCAGATTTATTAGATTTCGCACCAGAAGACGCACGAAATCTCTATAATATTTTTCTTGAAATAGTTAGCGATCTTTTTGTTGCCCCTATAGCAGCTAAAAAAGCAAGAGAAGATTTACTTAACAAAAGAAAAATTACTTGAGAAATAAAAAGTGTAGGAAGATTCAAAGATTAACGAACTCGGCAGCTGTTACGCACAAAGTTAACTTTTGTGGAAAGCAAACAAAGAGCCCAGCAATGGGCTTTTTGCGTGCACAAATTCAGCAGGGGTGTAGAAAAGTTTAAGCATTAGTGATAATATAAATTAATAATTTAATATGGGTTGCAGCCTAAACTTTCGTCAACGGAAGCATGGCTATAAAACGCGAGAAGAATAAAGATCCCATCATCAGGATCGCTTCTCGCGTTATACAGGGAAACTTGTATAGGCCTTCGGGCCGAACTGGTGGTGGGCTTTTTGTTGCTCGCCACTAAAATTATTAAAACTAATAAATTTATGAGCGAAATAATCTATGTTTTAACCAATGAAGCGATGCCGGGCTATGTAAAGATCGGCATGACAAATAACTCTGTTTTAGAAAGATTAAAACAGTTAGACAGGACAAATATTCCAATGCCTTTTGAGTGCTATTACGCCTGTGAGGTGGGGAATGCTAAAGAAGAAGAAAAATGGCTCCACTCAATATTTTCAGATCGCAGAGTCCGCGACGAGCGAGAGTTTTTTAAGATAGACCCTGAACGCGTAGTAGCTGCCGTCCGCAGGGTTCAAAAGAAAGATGTAACTCCAAAGGATTTTATTAATATTACAAAAGAGGAAGAAAATGCGCTTGAGGAAGTAAAACAAATGAGAGCGCGATTCGATTTTGCTAATTACAAAATACCGGTTGGCTCAACTATTGTTTTCTCAAGAGATAACTCGGCAAAAGCCAAAGTACTGGAAAATAATAAGATAGAATTTGAAGGCAAAACAACGAGTTTGTCCGAATCGGCTCAGAAGTTGCTCGGCTATAAAAGGAGCGTAGCAGGCACGCTGTATTGGATGTACGAAGACGAGACGCTGGATGAACGTCGCCAAAGAATGGATTCTGAGAAATAGCTTTACTTTTGTCCTGGACTAAGCTAAGGAAGGACAAAGGTCGAGGATAGCCAACATTTTTAATCCAATAAACATGGAAAACAAAAATAACAAAACTAAAATTATTAAGGAAACCAAATGCACCTGTAATGCTTGCGGTAAAGTGTGGCATTACGGCAAGCAGGACAAACTTCAAAACTTCGGCGCTGCCATGGGCAATTTAGGCAAGGCAAGCGCGTGTTGTGGAGGATGCGTGCCGGCCCTCTTGATACCCGACAAAAAAGTGGTGGATTTAAATAAATGTCCGGAATGCGGTTCTAAAAATATAAAAAAAGAGGAAGTTGAGTATGAAGTTAGCTGATAAAGTAGGAATCTCTTTAATAAGGTTTTACCAGATATTTATTTCTCCGATTCTGTTTAAGCTTGGCGTGCGGTGCAGATTTTATCCTACCTGTTCTCAATATGGGATACTGGCAATTAAAAAGAACGGTTTATTGAAAGGATGCAAACAGATTTTTAGAAGATTAAGAAGATGCAATAAATATAATCTTGATAGTTGTATTGACTATCCTGACTAACAACAAAAGACGGCAGACAAAAGTCTGAGATTCATTCTCGGATTTTTTGTTTTGCGCCTCCTCTTTTTTTATAATTCTTTTTTCTTACGTATTTCTGTAGTTCCATCAGGAAGTTTAACTTCTTCCATTTCATCCCAGCTCTCAATTTCTTCCGCATTAAAAGTGTTCGGCGTTAGAGACGCTTTTTTAGCTTCCTCTTTAGCTTTTTTATCGGCTATTTCTTTAGGATCCGGTTGTGGGTTTAAGAAAGATTCTTTTACCGAATAAGTTCCGTCAGCATTTTTTTGGAATGGCCATTCGCCATCGCGCAATCCGCATGATGCACCGTTATCGTATTGGACGTACTTTGTTCCTGGTCCCGTATAAAGAATTGTTTGGCCCGGTTTTCTGTCTACAAACGGGTATGTTATTTCTTTCTGCTTTGGGTTAGGTCTTGGCACTCCGCCCATCCATTTTATATATCCCCTTAAACTGCTGCCTTCTTTATGCTCCTCTAAGATTTGCGACACAAGCATTGTCAGCGCGTCGACTGTATCTTCGTGGTGTTCTTTTCCGAAGCCGATCAGCTGGGTTATCAAAATATCAGCACCAGTTTTAGGAAACTGGATTGTGCCGTCCTTTATGAATTTGGTAATCATGTTAAGCCTAGTCCGCTTGTCGTCTTTGGTTCTTACGCCTACTACTTGGTCGTACCCTTCATGAAACAACTGCTGATAATATCCGCCCTGAAACGCATTTGATTCAATGAACAATTTTGTATAAGTTCGTTCTCCGTATGAATCAAGAAGATTTTTCATCAGGTCGATTGCTTCCGGAAAGTTAACGCGCCTGTTTATAACATTTGGAAGAATATAAATTTTCAATTCTCCGTCATCTCTATAAACTTGAGCCGAAACAATTGCTGTATAATCAGCTGATTGCAGTTTTGAAATTGCCATGTCGGCGGCTGCCCAAGTATATTGGTATCCGTACATGTAACTTTTTTCCGCGTATTTTTCCGGTAATTCGTCGTATCTTTGAATCCAATCAAGTAAAACAAGTTTGTCATCGCTTGAAATCAAGTTCAACAAAAATTCCCGTTCCCATGTCGGCTCATCGCCGATTTTTCTTTTTCTGTCATCGATTGCTTTTTGGTTTGGGTACATTCCCGGCCACAAACATTTTCCGTTTTTGTCCAATAGGGGATAACGCCTGCATAAGCCATCCCTTTCGCCGTTTTCAATCTGTGACATTAATCGTCCGACCAAACTGTATTCATGTAAGAAATTACCAAGAACAAAAATCCTTGTATGTTTGCTGCCTAACGGAATGATTTCCGAAACAAACCATTGGTAAATTCTATCACGCGATTCCTGGGTTCTTGTTGAATTAATATCTTCAATGTCGTCGCAGATTATCAAATCCGGCCTATAGCTTTTATACAAAGCTCCGCGGACTGCTTCTTCGATGCTGACCGCCACAATTTTCGCATCATACTTTTTAGAAGTGATGGCCCGGTTTCCCCATTCATCAGACTCATATTCCAGCGCGCCAAAATCATTCCTTAAAAGGGGATTGCCTTCCAATTGTTTTCGTATATTTCCCAAATGTTGTCGTGCCTGAGTTTGGGTTTGGGATGCTATAACAATGAAATGCGATTGTCCGCTCAGCACCGACCATATCGGAAAAGAAATTGTGCAGATGCTGGTCTTAGCCAATTCACGGAAACCGGCTAAGATGCACAACTCAATATTCTTTTTCTCTGTAAGTGAAAATATCTCGCGTTGGAAATCAGCGGTCGGCACCGAGTTTGGCCTCGGCAGATAAATTGCATTGAACATTGGGTGGCTCCATTGGGCAAGCTTTTTGCGCAACATTCTGTTTTTGCGGACTGCTTCAATTAAGAATCCGAATTTATCCAAGTTCACGTTTTTGAAATCCGAGTCAGAATCTTTTTCCTGAAAGCCGAACAATATTAGGGCTTCTTGGAGCAGTTCCAATTCTTCAGCGGTTAATTCTTCTCTGACGTTTTTCAGCTCGCCTGAAATTTCCAATCTGTTTTTGTAGTCATCTCTATGTGTCTTAAGCCAAAAAATTAGGGCGGAAACGTGCCCTTGTTTTATGGCACTGATCAATTGTCCTTCAGCAAGATCTGAAATCAGTTCCTTGCCGCCGAACAAAGCATCCTTAACCTGGCTTGCAAATTCCGTGTCAGTTTTTTGCCAGCGGTAAAACGTGGTTCTGCTGACGTCGGATTTATTCAAAGCAATTTCCAAAATAGGAGTTTTTCTGAGCTGGTCCACTATTAGCTTTTTTCCGTATGCGGCCTTCATGCTTTTATAGCCTTTCGGCCGGTTGATTTTTCCCAGCGATGTTTTATGACTTCGCAATAAGTCGGGACCTTTTCCATAATGTAGCAGCGCCTGTCCATTTTGGTTGCAGCAATTAATGTCGAACCGCTACCACCATAGGTTTCAAGAATCAAATCATTTCGCTTTGTGAGGACTTTAATGTACGGAATTAAAATCTCAACGGGTTTGCAACCGAAAATAATTCCTTGGCCGGAAGCCTTGGCATCATCAGCTTTAAACTCAATAAAGTCTGTCGGGCAGATCCGCTTTCCTTTTTTATATCCTTCCCATTGCGGTTTTCCAGCAATCGCAAACAAAGCTGATTCATATTCGTTCTGCAATAATTCTGGCTCCGGTTCCAAGTTCAAATCATTTTTTTCAGAACCGCCGACCATTGCGATGTCGTGTTTCGAAAAGAATTTATACTTTGAAGCAAATCCCTGCGTGCGGTTAGGCAAATGCCAGACAATCATGTTTTTGACTTTCCAATGTTTTTCCATCTCGCCCCATATAGTCCTGATATTTTTCCAGTTTTCGTAAACAATAATGGAAAAATCAGGCTTGGCAACTTTTGCAACATTGGCCATCCATTTTTCAGTGAAGTCCGGCGGCAATTCATTAGTCTCCATATATCTCCTGTCGCGCTTGTATCCAAACCCTTCGGTCCTGCCGCTTTTCTTTTTGCCTTTCAAATAATTTAGGATATATGGCGGATCCGTTAAACACATGTCGGCCTTTTCCCCGTTCATGAGCTTAAGAACATCGGCCTCGACTGTAGAATCTCCGCACATAAGCCGGCTTGACCCGAGCAGATAAACATCTCCTTTTTTGACTTGAACATTTTTTATGTTCAGTTTTTCAAGCTCTTTTTGGAGATTAAAAACTTCCGGAGTTTCATCGATGCTGAACACTTCATCTAACTCCTCACTGGAAAATCCTATGTCTGCCAATATCGATTCGTCAAACTCTGCAAGCATGGCCAGATTAAATTCTCCGGTATTTTTGTTTAAGCGAATAATAAGTTCAGCTTCCTTTTTAGGATCACGGATGTCGACATAAACTACGGGTACGTTTTCCGTCCCCATTTCTTTGAGAACTTTTGCCCTAAAGTTGCCACCACAGATTATGCCTTCGCGGCCGGGCGCTTTGTTAATTATCAACGGATCGGTTATGCCGAAACGCTTTATAGATTCTTTGAGCTGTTCAGTAGCTTCCTTTGTCCAAGTCCTGGGATTTTTCTCAGGGTGGCGCAAAGAAGACAGGGGAACATACTCAATTTTTAACTTTTCGCTATTTATAGTTGCCATGAAAATAACCAGCATCGTTTTCACGGATGCTGGTTATTTATTACCGGTTAAATTAAAACCGAGATAACAAATTACCAGTCCGTTAACGATACGGTACTGTTAATTTATTATCTCGGCTCGACCGCTGCACCTTAATGACGGTGTCAACGAAGTCAGATAACTTCCTTAAACCACCTTAATGACGGTGTGCTTAAGCTTACTTAATTTTATTACTTACAACTTTGATTGTCAATGGCTTCTTATCTACGGGCTTATTCTCCTTGAATAATTCTTTGGTTTCAAAAGTTATCCCATCCTTTTCTAAACTGATGCTCAGCAAATGGTATTTACCATTTTTAGGGCAGGGGATATATCCGTTTTTATCAATTTTTTTAAGATATTCTTTAATTAAAGGAATATCTTTTTCTTCTTTAAAAGAAGCAACAAATTCACGGCAAACTCCGCATCGCCAGTTTATTTGTCCTCCAGCTTTTATTTTTTCCTTAATTTTTTTAAATCCGGCAGTCCTGGCCGCTTTAAGATTTTTGTCTGCAACTATTTCAAGCTTAGGCATCAGCTTTTCTGTGAAAAGCTCACCAAGTGATTTTTCGTTTGTATTATTGTTATTTTCTGCCATAAGTTATATATAAATATATTATATGCCTTATTATTCAAAATAGTCAAAACATTTATGGAAAATTAGTTAACCTTTTAATTGAGGTAGTTTTTTATCGCAACTATTTTTAGTATATGCTACGTATAAATACTAATAAGAATGATTATTATTAATTAAATTCTTACAAAAATATGGAAAACAAAAATATAAAGAATCGTGTAGTACATTTTGAGATTCAAGCCGATGATGTAGAACGTGCAAAAAAGTTCTACGAGAGCTCACTCGGCTGGAAAATAGAAAAATTTAATATGCCGGATATGAGTATGGATTACTGGGCGGTAAATACTGGCGAAGGTCCTGGAATTAGCGGCGGACTTTTTGAACGGAAAAATGCAATGGGCAAACTTCATAGTTTTGACTGCACCGTTTTAGTTGATGATATTGATAAGGTAATTAAGGAAATTAAAGTAAATGGCGGAAAAATCACTCCATGGGAAGGAAAAGAAAAATGGGAAATGAAAGGCTTGGGTTGGTTTTCCAGGGCAATGGATACAGAAGGCAATACCTTTGGTTTAATCCAAGCCACTGAATGGAAACCAGAAGATATGAGCAGTGATAAAAAAGATGTGACATTTGTAAGAATGTTGGGATCTTCCCAAGAAAAAGTTTTTAAGGCCTGGACCGATGAAAAACAAATGAAAAAATGGTGGGGACCGCGTGGCATGGAAAATTCTGTTTGCGAAATAAACCCTAAAGTTGGAGGAAAAATTAATATTGTAATGAAAGCTGGCAAGGAAATGGGGCAAATGGCAGGACAAAAGTTTCCAATGTCCGGAGAATTTACAGAAGTTAATTTGCCCAATAAATTAATGTTTAAGGCGTACGGATATTTTCCAGGCAAAGACGAGCCACAAATTGAGCAATTAACTGCGGTTAATTTTGAGGAAATGCAAGGGATGACAAAAATGACGGTGAACGTAAAGATTATAAAAGCCAGCGAGTTTGCCGGCCAAGCGCTTGAAGGCATGGAACAAGGTTGGAGTGAATCATTCTATAAATTAGCGGAATTATTAGATGGTATGTAATTTTTAAAACCTTTTAACTATGAAATCTTATCTCGTTGATTTTAATAATGTGTCTACAGTTGGGTTAGAGTCTTCGCCCGTATCAAGAGCGCTTGCTGGGCTACGTGCCAATGAAGCCCGTTATTTTATGAATAAATACAAGCATGAATTTACGGTTGTGCCAGCCAGCGAAAGTCAGGACACTATTAACTACGTCAGCCGAATTTTAAAGGAAGAACGAAGTATTGAATTTGCGGCAAAACCTTTAGAAACGTCACGTTTTCAAACGGAAAACATTAAATGGGCATACGTTTTTTACGAGGACGGTCTTGAGGTCAACGTCATGTATATGGTTGATAACTCTAAAAAGCGGGCCGTTGGTTTTAAGCTTTCTCAAGGAATGGAAGTGCCAAAGGAGTTAGAAGGGAAGTTTAAGTTTGCCAGACAAAAGTCTAAACTAGCTGGAACAATTCGGGGTTCGTTTTTCGTAATTAGAGGAGAATATTAAATTAACTGTCCACGACCTCGCGCTTTTTCCCACCCACCTTTTAATTGAGGTGGTTTTTGGTTGAAATTTTATTTTAGGAGAGTAAAATAAAATAATAGGTAATTAAGAAATAAAACTAAATAATTATGCTATTAGAATTTTACGGCAGAGAATGCCCTCATTGCAAAAGAATCAGGCCATCGCTAGAGCGGATAGAAAAAGAAGAGGGTTTAAAAATAAAAAGATATGAGGTTTGGCATGACGAGAAAAATGCCAAGATGTTGGAAGAATATGCGAAAGACAGATGCGAGGGAGTACCATTTTTGTTCAACACAGAAACAAAGGATTTTGTTTGCGGGGAAGCTGATTACGAGAGGATAAAAGAATGGGCGACAGGGAAAATTTAATTTGTAAATAGAACTATTATGATTTACGATTTAGCAATAATAGGTTCCGGTGCTGCCGGTCTTTCGGCCGGAATTTACGGCGGCCGCTATAGAATGAAAATTGTAATTTTTTCAGGCGATTTTGGTGGAGAAACTGCTACAGCCGGAGTCATTGAAAATTATCCGGGCTTTAAGTCAATCGATGGCTACGACTTAATGGAAAAAATGCTTGAACAAGCCAGAGCCCTAGGTATCGAGCAAGTTGACGAAAAAGTTAAGGGCATAAAACGCAATGGCCACTGTTTTGAACTCAATGCTGGCGGTAAAACGTATCAAGTTAATACTATTATATTAGCTTTAGGTGCAGAAAGAAGACACCTTGGGTTGCCTAACGAAAAAGAACTTACCGGTCGCGGGATACATTACTGTATCACTTGTGATGGGCCGGTATATAGGAATAAAACAATCGCAATGATTGGCGGAGGCGACGCTTCAGTCAAAGGCGTGAATCTTGCAGCCGAATACGCAAAAAAGATTTTCCTTATTGTCAGGGGCAAGGAGATACTCGCTGAACCCATAAATTATGAGCAAATGGAAAAACTTGGCGACAAGGTTGAGGTTCTTTTAGAAACAGAAGTTAAAGAATTAGTAGGGGTAAAAAGATTGGAAAAGATAGTTATTTCAAAACCGTATAATGGCTCAACAGACCTTGTAATAGATGGTGTTTTTGTTGAGATTGGAGCCAAACCCAGCACCGAATTGGCGGAATCGCTTGGAGTGGAGCTTGACGAATATGGATATGTAAAAGTTGATAATCTGATGCAGACAAATATTGACGGAATTTTTGCCGCAGGCGATATTGTTAATCACTTCGGCAGGTTCAAGCAAAT
>CAVZWH010000019.1:0-3633 GCA_963778905.1 Candidatus Staskawiczbacteria bacterium
TAACCTTCTTTTTTTAATTTTTCTAAAATTTCCGGATTTCTTAAATAAAATGGCCACATAACAGTTGTCTGCGTGCGCAAAATATGAGAGTCATCTAAATAATATGTGTCAGACTCTCTTCTGCTTGGATGGTCTTTTGGCGTATTTAAAATATCAAAATTTTCTTCAACCGTAACTATTTTTGGGAAGTCAACCAAATCAAAATCAGCAAACCTTGGCAATTTTACAATTTGATCAACCAAAATTTTTACAGGAGAGTTTTCCTTTTTTGTTAAATCCGGAAGTTTTAATAACCGCTTTATTCTTTCAGCTTTTATATCGGTTTTTGCCTCTAACTCCTTAATTAAAACGCCTTCATTTGGGTCATTTATTACGATATTTTTCTTCATATTTATTCTTTTATTTTACTACTTTTTTGAGACGGATACAAGCCCCAAAATGTGGATAATTTTGCATAAATCAACGATTGACAAATGTGATAAAAAGTAATATCATAACATAAGAAACCTTGAAAACCCTTTTGTGAGGAAACGCTAAAATGGCAAAAAAACGCGCATACATCTGGTTTTTAGAGCCGAGGGGAAACACCACCCACTCAAATGAAATTCTTGGCAAAAACATAGGCGAAGAAAACGCCATGCAAGACGTGCTTTGCGCAGACGGAAAAAAACACAATCTTTGGAGGTGTCTATCTGGCATGGTGTTTATGATCTGGCAAAGCCGCGCCAATTTTTCAAGTCTTGGAAAAAAATTTAGCGTCGGAATTTTTTGTCAGGAAGGCAATGGTCAAATAAGAGATGTGACCGGCTGGTACAGAAAGCGGCAGCAGAAAAAAGAAAGGCAGGCTTATGGCAGATTCTGACAAGTGCGGAGTTTGGGACAACGGAAACCTCATTGCAGGAGACGTTGTTTTGTACCAAAATAAAAGAGCTCGGGTCACAACAGCCTTCCCAGACGATGTGCCGCCAAGGTACGTCCCAATCAAAATTGAAAATCCGACCAGCGCATCATTTTGCGTGCCGACAAAAAAAGTTTCAAGGGTCAGACAACCCAGCACAGACCCTTAAAACTAAAACGTCCCAATTTTATGGAGACGTCTTTTTTTTATAATTTATAATTTAATTTTTATTTTAGAAAACCAACAAAGCCAAACCTATTACTATCAAAATTATTGAAATTATTTTTTGAATTATAATTTCCTTGGAAGCTTCTTCTCTTAAGATTTTTGGAAAGAAAACCGAAAGAAAAAATGTCATCAAAAAAAGAAAAACATACTGAATGCCCCTCAAAGAATTTACAATTGGCAAAAAAGCTATTGGAGCTAAATATATGGCAAATCCCTGAAGAATATTAGCTATGCCTCCCGAGGTATGCGTCCAGACAAAAGTTATTCCTGTTTTTTTGTTTAGAATATTTTGCTTCTTAAAAATTTCCTTGCGATTATTTTTGCTGATTAAAAACAATAAGGCAAACAGAAAAACAAATATCCTCATCCAGATAAATCCCTGCAAAAATGGCTGATCTAAAAAAACAATTTTGGAAAAAATATAATCAAATGAAAAAAGTAGCGAAGCTAACAACGTAATTTTTATATAATTGCCGGTTGTTTTAGAATTTTTTTCAAAAGAAATCAGGCAGCTTCCAAACACCAGCAAAACAAATGCTAAAATGTCTGTTTTACTCAATAGCTGAGGCCCCCAAAACAGCCATGTTAAAGCAAAAATAAATATTGGCTGAGTTGCTCCAATTGTTGTCATAACTCGGGAAACATCAAATTTTTCCAAAGCAGAAAACATTGCATATAACCCAAGGATATAAACCATTGCCTCAGCTATAATCCAAAAAATTATTTTTGGATCTGGAAAACCAAATTTTATGAATGGTATAAACACAACTACAAATATGCTTATGGCTCCGACATAAAAAGTATAAGAGTTTGGTTTTGGCGGACCAGACAAAATCAGCTTGTCGCCAAGATAAGATAAGCTAAAAAAGAAATACGCTAAGATAATTACTATGAGCCAAGAAATCATGATATTCTTGCATTATACTACAAAACAGTTGTTTTTGCCCATGGTATATGGTATTATTACCTTAGAAATTATTAATTTTCAATTTAGCCACGGTTAAGTGGCCAGATTGAATAATAAATTTATGCCAGGAAAAGCAAATTCGGCTTTCATGAAGCCGCTAAAACTCACGGCTGATTTGGAAGCAGTTGTGGGAAAGGGTCCTCTGCCAAGATCCCAAGTTGTAAAAAAACTTTGGGCATATATCAAAAAAAATAACTTGCAGGATCCAAAGAATAAGAGAAACATTGTCGCCGACGCTAAGCTAAAAGCAGTTTTTGGCGGAAAATCGGTAGTAAACATGTTTGAAATGACAAAATTAGTTTCAAAACATTTGTCGTAATCAAGTTATACGCAAAATAAAAAACACCCTTTTTGGGTGTTTTTTATTTAATAGACCTGTTATTTTAACCACTTTCGTATAATGCTGGCAGTAGTTAAAGGTTTTTCTGCAACTACAATGTGTCCGCAATTTTTCATAATTATAAAATCAGAATTAATTAAATGTGCGGCTAATTCTTTCACCGAATCCAATGGAGCTATTTCATCTAGGCCGCCGGCAATCACTAAAGATTTTGCTTTAACTTTTTTCCCTTCTGGCGCAAGGTTAAATTTGTAAAATTCATCAAACAACTCAATATTAATTTTGGGATCTAAATGTTTCAACTCTTTATTTTCTCTAACTATTAATTCCCGGCGTCTTTTGGGGCTGGCCGATTTGAAAATAATCAAATTCCCTACTTTGCGGTGGATTTTATTAGATAGCCACGCCTTGCGCAAATATTGCGGCAATATTTTTGCAATTCCATACTCAACGGAAACAAATCGCGCAATCAAGCCTTCAACTTTTACAACCGGCGTGATGAGAACCAATTGCCTAACTTTTTTTGGATAATAACCGCCAAAAACCAAAGCAACCCTGGCGCCAAATGAATGGCCGATAATAATTGTTTGATTTATAGACAAAAATTTTAGAAAATCGTTCAGCCATTGGCTATAATTTTCTAAATTATGCTTTTCTGTTAATGGCTCTGACAAGCCGCAAGCAGGCAAATCTGGTATTATCAGCCGATAATTTCCCAGGCCATTTGCCATATCAACTAATCCTTGGTGGCTACCAGGAAAACCGTGCAACAAAACCATAACATTTTTTTTCTCAGGATTTTTTTCCCAATAAAAAGTTTTTTTGTCGTTGACTACAATTAATTTTTTTCTAAAACTCATATTTTTTACAGAATGGAAAATTATCCGCTGTTGCTTTCTGTCACAACCGTAACTGTATAATTTTGCATGCCGCCGTAAATGTCTGTGACATTGTATATCACAGGATTTGTGAAGTCTTCAATAACATCAGATTCCGGAGAAATAGTGGCGCCGTCAGAAACTTCAATAGTTGGCGTTATTTTTGTCAAATCCGTGCCGTCGGGAACAACCACATAAACGGTGTGGGCATCATTATTAATAGCTCCGTCTATTTCCGGATTAAATCCTGATAACTTAAACGAGGTAATTAATTTTTCTGCGCTTTTCAAAACTGACGCCACATTTACCGTAACAGTATCTA
>CAVZWH010000020.1:0-31832 GCA_963778905.1 Candidatus Staskawiczbacteria bacterium
TGAGCACGGATCGGATCTTCACGTGGTCGATGCCAGCATCCTCGACGATGCGCACTTTGTCTTCCGTGATCTCCTCGTTGGCCTGCACCAGCACCTCACCCGTGTACGGGTCGAAGATGTCCTCAACCGACACGCGGCCATTATTGCGGTCGCCCAGCTTCTCGATGATCTTCCCGCCCTCGACCAAAGGCGCAATCTCGATGCCCTCCAACGTGCCACTATTTTGACGAAGAAAAAACCACTTTGACGGGAAATCCAATAAGAAAAGAAGTTTTAGACGGCGACAAAGAAACAGCCAAAGAATTATTTAATTTAACTTTTTCCAAGCCCGTATTTTTAATAATGGGCGGCTCGCAGGGAGCAGAATTTATAAATGATTTTGTTTTGATAGTTCTAAATAATTTGTTAAAAGATTATGAAGTAATTCATGTGACAGGCAGAGAAAATGTTAAAGAAACAGAGGCTGAGGCCGAAGTAGTTATAGAAAAAGATTTAGACAGGTATTATCATCCAATAGGATTTTTGGACGAAGAAAAAATAAAGCATGCGTATGCTGCAGCCGATTTAATAATTTCGCGTTCTGGATCGGGCTCTATTTTTGAGATTGCCGCTGTTGGAAAGCCGAGTATTTTAGTTCCTTTGCCAACCGCAGCCGGAGACCATCAGGCAAAAAACGCTTACGCATATGCAGAAAATGGAGCCGCCGAAGTTGTTGAGCAAGAAAATTTAGCCCCGAATTTTTTTATGGAAAAATTACAATTATTATTTTTGCATCCCGAAAAATTAGAACAAATGCGCCAGGCAGCTTTGGCTTTTGCAAAACCATTGGCGGCCAGAGAAATCGCCCGCGAAATTTTAGAATTTTTAATGTTAGATTAATATGGCAAAAAAACTTGAAATAAAAAAAATAAGAGTAAGAATTGCGCCATCTCCAACCGGGCCGGCGCACATTGGAACCGCCAGAACAGCGCTTTTTAATTATTTATTTGCCAAAAAAAATAAGGGCAAATTTATTTTGCGCATAGAAGATACAGACAAAGAACGGTCCGAGCAAAAATGGACAGATGAAGTTATTGAGCAATTAAAATGGCTCGGAATAAATTGGGACGAAGGCCCGGACATAGACGGCAGTTGCGGTCCATACAAACAATCGCAGCGTTTGGATATTTACGAAAAATATTTAAAAAAACTTTTAGAAGAAAACAAGGCCTATTATTGTTTTTGCACGGAAGATGAATTAGAAACAAAGCGACAGGAGCAGATGAGCAGGGGAGTGGCTCTAAAATACGACGGCACATGCGCCCATTTATCCCCGGAAATAATTCAGAAAAATTTAACAGAAGGAAAACCATTTGTAATAAGATTCAGAGTTGAAAATAAAAAAATTAAATTTGATGATCTTATAAGGTCAAGCGTGGAATTTGACGTTGGACTTTTGGGCGATGTTGTCATAGCAAAAAATTTAAATACTCCGTTATATCATTTTGCAGTTGTTGTAGACGATTTTTTAATGCAAATAAGTCATGTAATTAGGGGCGAAGAACATTTGTCAAATACGCCCCGACAAATTTTGTTGCAGCAAGCGCTTGGTTTTTATCAGCCAATTTATGCTCATTTGCCGCTAATGTTAAACGCAGACAGATCAAAACTTTCAAAGCGCCAGGGAGATGTAGCCTTAGCCGATTATCACAACCAGGGATATTTACCGGAAGCTTTGGTTAATTTTATGGTTTTGTTGGGCTGGAACCCTGGCACTGAAAAAGAAGTTTTTTCTTTGCCGCAATTGGTAAAAGAATTTTCAATTGAAAAAGTGCAGAAAGCCGGAGCTGTTTTTAACATTCAGCGCCTGGATTTTTTGAATGGTTTATATATCCGCGAAAAACCAATAGAAAAATTAACAGAACTTTGCTCGCCATATCTAAAAGAGGCCGGGCTTTTGGTGGCAGGCCAGGTTTCAGAAAATAAATTACAGAAAATTGTTGAAGTGTCAAAAACAAGAATGAAAAAATTGTCAGACATAGTTTTGCTTTCAGATTTCTTTTTCAAAGACAAATTAAATTACGATAAAAATTTATTGCAGTGGCAGAAAGTAGGGGATTCAGCCACAAAAGATTCTTTGTTGTTTTCTAAAAAAATATTATCTGAAAATAAAAATTGGGAATTGAAAATTTTAGAAACAGAATTATTTTCAGCAGCAGAAAAATTTAATTTAGAAAAAGGCTATCCGGAGAAAAACAAGGGATACCTGCTTTGGCCATTGCGCGTGGCTTTGTCTGGCAAAGATTCTTCGCCAAGCCCATTTGAAATAGCAGATATTTTAGGCAAAGAAAAAACCCTGAAACGCATAGAAGAAGCCGCTAAAATGCTTTCATAATTTCTATTGATTTCTATTGTGCGACAAATTTTTACTGACAAAACAGACAAAACAGAAAATATAATTTAATTATTTTAATTATAAAATCAAAAATATGCAGAAAAAAATTATATTCAGCATTATTGCAATAATTATTGTTTTAGTTGTTGTTTTTTTGAGCCAGCAGGCATATTTTAGGGGAATTGGAAAAACCCTTATTTCCGATGCCACAAATCAGGCCAAAGCTTATCTGGCAAAGAGTTCTGGCTGGGCTATGTCCAAAATTTATCCGACAATCAGCCAAGATGTCCAAAATAGGGGAGATATGATAAAAAATGAAGTTAATCAAGAAAAAAATAAAGTTTCAGAAAACATTGGAACAAAAATTGGAAATTATTTTTCTGGCGTTGCAAATAGTATTCTGCATCCGGGAGCTTCGCAAAACTGCCAGCCAACCCAAGCCTCGTCTGGCCAATAAGCAGTGCTGGCCGTTGAAGGGCTTGACGCGACCTTAGGGGACGGCTATTATTAATACATACACTATGTCGCAAAATGTAGGTAAAGCGACATTGTGGAGGGGGTTCGATAATGCTACTTCTTAAAACATGGAAAATTCAACCAAAACAATTATCAACAGTATTCCTGATTTTTTAGATTATTGCGAAGTTGAAAAAGGTTTGCGAGACAATACGCAAAAAAATTATCAAAGATATTTAAATAAATTTGTCGGATGGTTGAAAGCCAAAAAATTGGATTCTCTTCTCCCCCATCAATTAACGCCAGAGCATATTTGGGACTACAGATTATACTTATCCCGACACTTAAATCCTAAATCGGGCAAATCTTTAACAAAAGCTACCCAGAACTACTATTTAATCGCTTTGAGGGCCCTTTTGGGCTACTTTGTGGCTAAAGACATAGTTTCGTTGCCTCCTGATAAAATAGTCCTTCCCAAGGCCGATAAAGGCTCTAAATCCGTTAAATTCCTCAGTTTAGACCAGATAGAAAAACTTTTAACCTCAGTAGAGCCGAAAGATAAAATAAGCGCCAGGGACAGGGCAATTTTAGAAGCCTTTTTTTCAACCGGGCTAAGAATTGCGGAGTTGGTTGCATTAAATACCGAACAGTTCCAAAATATAAAAAATAAAAAAGACCTGGAGCTCGGAATTATTGGCAAAGGCGGAGTTCCGCGCACAGTTTATTTTTCAGAAAGGTCTTTGCTGTATATCAAAAAATATTTGGATATAAAAAACGATAAATCAAAAGCTCTGTTTGTAAATTTTCGTGACAAAAAAAATGAAGATTCGCGTCTTACATCACGCTCCATCGAAAGAATTGTTAAAAAATATAGTTTGCTTGCCGGAATTCCAATATTTACAACGCCCCATACTTTGCGCCATTCATATGCAACAGATCTTTTGAACCAAGGCGTTGACCTTAGAACAATACAAGAATTTTTGGGCCACAAAAATATTGTTACAACTCAGATTTATACTCACGTGACAAACAAACGCTTGCGCGATGTGCATCGCCAATTTCACAGCGGTAAAAATCTCAAACAATAGTTGTCGCACAACTAAATGTCTGGTATAATAAGCTTGTTATTAAACAAATAAAAACATGCCGGTAAAAAATGATTTTAATATTGTGGCACTGGTAAATCAAGACGGGTGCTTTGATTTACAATTTAGAAAAGACACAAGACACGAAAGAACCAATTCTCCAACTTATTATAGATGGAAAGCGCAATTTGTTGTGACAAGCCCTAAAGAAAATATTAAAGCTTTAGAGAAAATAAGAAAAGGAATTGGTTGCGGCGAAGTTCGCATTTCAAAAGATCAGGCAAGGTTTTCAGTTCAGAAAATTGGCGATATTTCTGGCACGGTTGTGCCATTTTTCCGGAAAAATTGTTTGGCAGAAAAAAAGAAAAAAAATTTTGAACTTTGGGCAAAAGGAGTTGAAATAATCCAAAAAAATAAAGGCAAATATTTAACCAGCTGGAAAAAAAATGATTTGTGCACTCTTATAGAAATTCACAAATCATCGGCAAAATATAAAAACAGACCGAGAGCACCAAAATGGCTGGAAATGGCCAAAGCTCTGTCAAAGACAACGTAATATAAAAAAGCTAGGTCGGACCTAGCTTTTTTGCAGCTCTCGTTCCCCTGTTCTGCTGTGTGTTCTATTTTTATTGTGCGACAGTCGCACAATAAAAATTATTTTCCAAATCTGCGGCTTCGGCGGTCAAATTCTGCAAGGGCTGTATCCAAATCATCCTCTGAAAAATCTGGCCAAAGTTTTGGTGAAAAATATAATTCTGAGTAAGCCGCTTGCCATAAAACAAAATTTGAAAGACGCATTTCTCCGCCAGCGCGGATTATAAAGTCAGGAACCGGAAGCCCCGCGGTAGATAAATAACTTTCAAATAATTTTTCATCAATTTTTTCTGCTGGAATTTTTTCTTCTACTATTTTTTTTACCGCCTGCAAAATATCCCATCGGCCGCCGTAGCTTACAGCCAAATTCAAATTAAATTTTTTATTGTCTTTGGTCGCTTCTTCAACTTTTTCTATAATTTTTTGCAAAGATTTCGGTAATTTTTCTATGTTTCCTATTATTTTTACTCTGACTTGATCGTCTTGAAATTTTTGTTGTGAATCCGACAAACCTTTTTCAAATAGTTTCATTAAATAATCAACTTCTTCTTTACTCCTATTCCAGTTTTCGGTTGAAAACCCAAAAGCAGTAAGGGTTTTCACTCCCCTATCTTTGCACCAGTCAGAAAAATTCAGAAGATTTTCATATCCTTTTTTGTGACCCGATAAAGTGTGCAAACCTTTTTGTTTCGCCCAGCGGCGATTGCCGTCAGGGAACAGAACTATGTGTTGTGGTGTGTGCTCCATTTATGATTTGTATTGGTTCTTTTGATTGGTATTTTGCAATTATGTAGCCCGATGCAAAAGAAAGCAAAATCAAAAGCGCTATTATTATAAATAACATTATATCATTAAAATGAGATTTGACAAAGGATAAAAATTTTGTTAAGATGAGATTCATATAATAAATTTTAAGACCGGCCGCTTAGCAATTTTTTCGTCAACGAGAATTAAATGTTTGCAGGCGAGAATTTGGAAATGCGAGGAGGCTTATCGGCAACGCAGATAAGCCGACGAACAATTACAAATTCGTAGCGCAAAGATTTAATTCGTAGTAGAAAAGTATTGCTAAGCGAGCGGTCCTGATATGTCAAAAACAAAACAAGGAGGTTCGTCCAGATTGGGCAGAGATTCAGCTGCTCAGAGGCTTGGAATTAAAGTTAATGCCGGCCAAAAAGTTAAAATCGGGATGATTATTATAAGGCAGCGTGGCACAAAATATCTTCTCGGAAAAAATGTAAAAAAGGGTTCTGACGATACAATTTATGCTATGAAAAATGGAACAGTAAAATTTTCTTCAAAGACAAAAAAATTATATGATGGTTCCTTGAGGTCAGCAAAAATTGTTTCAGTTATCTAATGTCCTATCGCGGTCTTTATAAATTCTTTGAATAATGGGTGCGGTCTTAACGGTCTTGATTTAAATTCTGGATGGAATTGGGTGGCAACAAAAAACGGATGGCTTGTAATTTCAATTATTTCTATTAAGTTTTTCTTTGGGTTGACGCCGGCAACAACAAGTCCTTTTTCTTCAAGCATACTTTTATAATCGTTGTTTACCTCATATCTGTGACGATGTCTTTCAGAAATTATATACGGTTCTTTTTTGTCAGGAACCCAGTCCTTATATGCTTTATGGCTGATTGTGCCCTCCTGAACCTGGCAATCATATGCTCCCAGGCGCATTGTTCCTCCATAATGTTTTTCTTTTAATAATTCTTTTTGTTCTCCCATCACATCAATCACTGGATTTTTGGCGTTTCTATCAAATTCTCTGGATGTGGCGTCTTTAATTCCAGCAACATTTCTGGCAAATTCAATCACCGAAAGCTGAAGCCCGAGGCACAATCCCAAAAATGGGATTTTATTTTTCCTGCAATATTCAATAGCTTTAATTTTCCCCTCTATTCCTCTGTTGCCAAATCCGCCAGGAACAATTATGCCATCATATTTATCTAGTTCCTTCAGTGATTTCGGATCTTTTTCAAATTCTTCTGATGATATCCAAGAGATTTTTGCTTTTCTGTTTTGTGAAAAAGCAGCATGTTTTACAGACTCAATAACTGATATGTACGAATCCATCAAAGTGAAACTTCCAGTTTCAAAATATTTTCCAACAATTCCTATGTTAACAATTTTTGGAGAATTTCTTATCAGTTTTACTAAATTTT
Organism: Candidatus Staskawiczbacteria bacterium; assembly: GCA_963778905.1. GTDB lineage: Bacteria > Patescibacteriota > Minisyncoccia > Minisyncoccales > Staskawiczbacteraceae > XYD1-FULL-39-28. Next base: position 6,681 of record CAVZWH010000020.1, read on the forward strand.
CCCATTCTTTTAAGTCGCTTGTCCTTGCTTTTATTCCAAATTTTTTTAAAATTTTATTTCCCATTCCCTCTTTTTCAAAGTTAACGGGAACTTCATAAATTGATTTTACATCCGGAGCCGAAATAATATCTTCCTGCTGAACATTGCAGAAAGTGGCAACTTTTCTTTTTCTTGGTTCGTCTAACGGTAAAATTGATCTTGCTAAAATCATATCTGGCTGTATTCCAGACGAATTTAATGTTCTTACTGCATATTGAGTGGGTTTAGTTTTCATTTCCCCTAACATTGCCGGCACAGGAAAATAACTTACCAAAATAAAAAGCACGTCTTTTGGATGTGCGAGTTTCATCATTCTGGCGGCTTCCAAAAATAACAGGTTCTGGTATTCACCTACGGTTCCGCCGATTTCAGTTAAAACAAAATCTGCTTTTGCTTTTTTTCCAGCGATTTTGATTCTTGATATAACTTCGTTTGGAATGTCCGGCACCACTTCAACGCACCTGCCGCCGTATTCCAAATTTCTTTCCCGGTTTATCACAGATTGATAAACTCGGCCGGTGGTCATATAATTTTCGTCGTAAATATTTTCGTCTAAAAATCTTTCATAATTTCCCACATCCTGGTCGCATTCAGTTCCGTCATCGGTTACAAAAACTTCTCCATGTTCAACCGGATTCATTGTGCCCGCATCAACATTGATATACGGATCAATTTTTATAGCGGTAACCTTAAATCCTTTGCTTTTTAATATTCTTCCAATTGAGGCAGTGGCTATGCCCTTGCCAATGCCCGACATTACTCCGCCCGCTACAAAAATGTACTTTGTTGCCATGTTATTATTCTATTTCTTCTTTTGTTTTAGGATACCCTTCGGGTCCTGATATTATTACTTTTATTTCTGCTTCTAAATTATGGTCTAAGTTAATGCTCACAGGAAATTCTCCCAATTCTTTAATTGGATTTTCTAATTTAACTTGTGATTTTTTAACCTCAAACCCCGCCTCTTTTAATTTGTCGCAAATTTTTTGGTTGTTGATTGATTCAAAAAGTTGTCCTTCGTCTCCAACTTTAACTGCAATATTTAATTCTAATCCGTCTAATTTTGAAGCTAAATCTTGCGCTTTTTTCAAATCCTCTTCTGCTTGTTTTTCTATAACCTCTTTTTGGTCGGCTAACCATTTTAAGGCGACTTTTGTCGCAGCCCTCGCCTGTTTTTCTGGAATTAAAAAATTTCTGGCGTGGCCGTCTTTTACATCTTTTATTTCGTATTTTTTACCAAGACCTTCAACGTCTTGCAGAAGAATTATTTTCATATCTATAATAATTTATTTTATACTAATTTTTTATTCTACTTTAAGTCTTTTATAATTTCAAGGGCTTTGCAAGGGTTAGGACATTAATTCAATAATTTATATTACAACAACGGAATTAAAAATACAATAAATAAAAAAGAGGCTAGAAAAATTTTCTAACCCCGTGCAACTTCAGTTCCAGGTCCTCTTTTCGTTTTCCACTTCCTTGTCTCGCAGAGCGGAGAAAAGAGAAACGTCAAGAAGATTTGCGATGTCGAGCAGATAGATAAACACATCTGCCAACTCGTGTTCGAGTTTTGTGTATCTCTCCTGCTTATCTTGGTCCGTTTTGAGGCCGAGATACTTTCGCATCGCTTTGGCAAGCTCGCCAACTTCCTCCACAAACAGCAAAAGTGCATCTCGGGGAGTTTCTTTGTCAAAGCCCCGTCGTACAACCATCTCGTGGATGTAGCGTTGAAGTGCAGGCACAGATGACCGCTCGTTAATTGTGTCAATCGGCGGTCTGTCTGAAAGTTTCTTTGTTGCTTCTTCGGGCGTGGCGACTTCTCCACAGAACAGCTTGAGCGTTAAATCGTCAACCAGTTTCTTGCAAAAAACCGGCTTGCCGAGAGCAATCGCCAAGCCCAACTCCATTTTGGATGAGTTGCCGATATACCCGTCTGGGTCGTAGAGATACAAAGCATCTGCGTTTGTAATCGCATCAAGGTGCCATTGTTCCAGCGTTCGTGGGTCGCTTGTGTCATCTGTTGCCAGAATAGCAAATTCCTCGCCCGGATTTACAACTTTTGATGCCTTCGGCGAAAGAACGCTCACGCCCAAAGATTCAAAAGTTTCCACCGCCTCGCTAATCCCGTCAAAATGACGACGGAAAGAACCAGAAATCACAACACTCAACTTTTTGGTAGGCATAGCTAAACTCCTCTTTCTTGGTTGATGGTAAGGTGCAACGATACTGCACTACCATTAAACAAAATTAAAGTCAATAATAAATTGGTAAATATAAATTAAAATAATTATTACTTTCCTTGCGGCAATGATTTAACAATTTCAAGAGCTTTGTCTAGTTGCGGATCTTTTTGCGCTTGAACGTCCTGGTCTGTGATATCAATTTTTACATCTGGATTTAATCCAACTTCTGAAATTGAATTGCCCTTGGGCGTCAGCCACTTGGCGATGGTTATTTTCAAAAATGATCCGTCTCTTAAATTAACAACCTCTTGGACAGATCCTTTGCCAAAAGATTTTGTTCCAATTAATTCTACATTTCTGTCATCTCGCAAAGCCCCGGCTAAAATTTCTGAAGCCGATGCCGATCCCTGATCCATTAAAATAACTATTGGATAATTTGCAAGATCCGAATTTCCTTCGGCTTTGTAAACTTGTTTTTCTTTGCTGCCGCCAAAATCTTCAATTGTCACTGTTTGGCCTTCTTTCAAAAACCAGCCGGCAACATTTTGGGCAACCTCAAGATATCCTCCGGGATTGCCCCTTAAATCCAGCACAATTTTTTTAGCAGGGCTTTGCAGAATTTGAAGAGCTGCTGTTTTGAAATCAGAGCCAAGATTTTCATCAAACTGGAAAATTTGTATATAAGCTACGTCGTTGTCCTTCAACGACCATTTCATTGAAGGGACATTAATTGTGTCTCTTGCAATTTTAATATCTTTTGTATTGCTCCAGCCGTCTCTTAAAATAGTTAAAGTTACCGAAGTTCCTTTTGGCCCGCGAATTAAGTTTACTGCTTCGTCAGTTGTCATATCAGTTGCATCTTGTCCATTTATTTTTACAATCATGTCTCCAGATTTCAATCCTGCTTTTTGGCCAGGGGTGCCGGGCAAAGGAGCAATTACGGTAAGCGTATCTTCTTTAACTCCAATTTCCACGCCTATGCCTTCAAATGATCCGGCTAAATCCGATTGAAATACTTGCGCCTGTTGAGGATCAAAAAATTCCGTATAAGGATCTCCCAGCGATTTTGTCATCCCTTCAATAGCTCCGTAAACTATTTTTTGGTTATCTATTTTACTTGGGTCAATAAAATTTTGTTGGAGTTTATTATAAGCGTCCCAAAAAAGAGAAAAATTAATAGTGCCCGGTTGCGGCACATTATAAGCAATTTTTGTTGCGCCCACCCAGAGGCCCACAACAAAAACAGCGGCAAAACAAGCGGCCAAAACTATCGGATAAATTATTTTTTTATTAAACATCATAATATATTTATACCAAAAATAAATTAGCAAAGCAACATTGACAAATAGAATTTAAAAACACAAGATGGATACAGAGTCTTTGAAAACACAAAAAAGGAGAAGCAAATGAAACGGCCAGTGATATTTATAAACCCAGAAGGGTGTATTCAAACTGGATATGGTAATGTTAATGCCGCCCATTATGCCGCGCTGGCAAAAATATCGAATTTGGCAAGGGAAAATTTTTCTGGAGTATTTGAAAGCATTCGCCTCTGCTCTGGAAAGGACAGAAGCTATGTTGAAGCAATTGCTGACGATTTAGGTCTTGGAAATTGTTGGCAGATTATTGCGGGAGGATCCTATCTCTTTAATCCGACAACGAGAGAGATAAAACGTCATCCTGCCATAAATCGGAAGGTTGAGAGAACCTTCAGGAGAATTTTGAAATGGAGGGTGCCGCGGATTTTAAGGCGCTGGGAAATTCTGCAGTATTGCCCGGGAGAGCTGACCTGTATAACTCTCGAAAAGAAGAAAGGAACCCTTGCTGGCATAGAAAGGATTGCAGAAAGGATTACCGCCAGAGAGGATCTTTTGGCAGATTGGATAAGAAGTGGGTCTGTAACAACCACTTACTCCAATAACGCCATATACATTGTTCCGCCAATGGTCAGCACTGGTTCAGCGGTGAAATTTTTAGCTGAACTTGAGGAAATTGATCTTTCAATGTCCCTTGCCATAGGCAGTTCAGCAGCAGATTTTCCTCTTTTCAGATGTGTTGGCAGAACTGGTTGCCCCAGCAATGCTTCGCAAGAATGCCAAGAAGTAGTAAAAAGCAAAAGAGGAAAAGTTTCTTTGGAACATTACGCTTCAGGCGCTGCTGAGATAATTGAATGGTTTATGGGCGTAAATAAATAGAATAACATAGAGCTCCGGCGCAAGTCTGAGCTTTTTCATTGCAAAAAAAGTGGACCCACCGGGAAATCGAACCCGGCCCTCTTCCATGCCATGGAAGCGTAATGCCAATTTACTATGGGCCCAAATGTTTTTTTAATTATATCTTTTTTGCGAAAAATTTTCAAGAAAAAAGCCAAAGTGCGGGTCTGACACTTTGGCTCTCGGCGAGTGATTCTTCTTGGCATTTACTTCCCGGTTAGGAAGCAATAGCCGGCCATTCCTGCGCAATAAAGCGCGAACAGCCAGCCAGCCGTGAAGAAAAATCGCTTTAGAGTATTTTTAATACTCTTCATGATGCTTTTCCTCCGATTTGGAGTTTGTTGTCGCACGAAAAACTCTCGTGCCGGAGCCTGCGGAAACTAATCCCGCAATAAAATCACTATAGCACATAAAAATAACGATGTCAATAAAAAACCGCAGCACTTGTGCCACGGAACTACATCTGTCAATTAAACAGATGCCTCATCAATTAATTTAAGAATTTGGCTGGCGATTTCTTGGGTAACCTGCTCTCTGGGAGTATTGGTGCCAAAATTTATCGGTTCGCCAACAGCGATTATTATTCTTTTCCAGGGAACAAATTTAGTAATCAACCGCTTTCTTGAGTTCGGAAAAGCTTTATCGCTGCCCTTGATTCCGATGGGAATTACGGCTGCTCCGGTTTTACGAACCAAAAGTCCGATGCCTCCTTGCAAAAATCTTATTTTGTTGCCTCGCTGGCTGTACAAAAATTCGCTGGCTTTTCCTTTGAAGGTTCTTCCTCCCTCAGGAAAAATTATTAGAGGCCGACCGCATTCAACTGCCTTTTTAATCCTTAAAAGACCAGCTGCTTTTTTTCTATCACTGTCCCTGTCAACCGGAACCATTACAGACCTGAATGGCCAAAACCACCAGGAATCGTAAAAGTTCAGGCGATCGGCAACTATGAGCGGAGCGTGCCTTAATGGATTTAAGGCATAATACCAAGCCAGCAAAACAGCAACTAAAAATGGATCAATCCAGGACGGATGGTTGCTGACTAAAATTGCTTTGTCTAACTTTTCCAGGCAAGACAGCCTTTCGATGTGCAGAACTTTTACAGCTCGACACATTCTTCCAACCCAGAAAAAAATTCCGAGAAGCAATCCCAAAGGATAAGCAAATAGCAGTACAGATGCTGCTTGGAGCATTAACTCCGCGGTTTGTTTTGTCTTTTCTTTCACTTGCGCCTCCTTTCTTTTCAATGAGCGCTAGCGTTGATATTACTTTATTTAATAAAAGATTTCAACTTTTCTATGGTCTGGTCATAAGTCGGCTGGTCAACCGGGTATGGCGTGGCATCTTTGCCGCCGTGGGCAAAAGAATATCGCGCAGGATCTTCGTACGATGGCTTGGCTCCGTAAATTACTTCAGCCACCAAAGCCAAAGCTCTAATTGTTTTTGGTCCAACGCCTTGAGTTGCTAAAAGTTTTTCATAATTTTCCGGTCTCTGGTCGCATAATCTCCATAATATTTTTTCTAAATATTTTGATTTTGAAAAATCTTCATGCACAACCGGATGCCAAATAAATTCTTTATTTTCTAAATTTAACAAAGTTAATTGCTGTTTTCCGATTGCCACAGAAATTGTTTGCGACAGCGGAGTATAATATTTTCTTAATAAAGTTATGTCTTTCATTAAAGTATTAAAACTTTGCGAAACCAATTCAGTACTCAATCCCCTATTCTTGCCGCTTTTATTGGCAGTCATATTCAAAACATTTTTTATTTTTAAGTCGCTGGTTATTCCTGAATGCGGTTCTTCAATTAAATCTTTTATTTCCTTTGAATACCAGTGGTATCTGCGCGCCGATTGTTCCTGCACATTCATTCCCTGTTGCACAACCGTCCATGCGCCATTTTTTGAAAAGAAAAAACTATGATGATAAATGTCAAATCCGTCCTGCACCAGCGAGCTGTCAACTTTGGCAGCCATTTTTGAATTGTAAACCAAAGCATTGGCAGATTTTTCTGGCATGGCAATTCTTTCTGCCCAATTTATTATTTGTTCCGGAGTTTTCAAACTTGTTTTTCCTTTTCCTCCGCAAATAAAAATTCCCAAATCTCTTTCGCTTCCGCGGATTGCTTCTTTTAATGCCGCAGTTAAAATTGTTGTTAATCCTGATGCATTCCAATCAAAAGCTAAAACAGTTCCCAATGACTGAAACCAAACAGGATCTGAAATTCTTTTTATAAATTCGTCCGGGCCTTCTTCGTCAATAATTGCAAAAATCATTCTTTTGGAAAGCAAAACCATTCTGTCAAAAAGCCATTTCGGACATTTTCCATAATCTAGCGTAAACGTGGCAATTCCTTTATTTATCATACAGTCCATTATACCAGATTTTTGTAAATAAAAGTGCCCCACCCCCATCTGGAACCTGACACCCCTAAGGGTGTTTCGGAGCTTTCGGGGAATTCCGAGCTGACGTTGCTCAGTCGGGGCTGATTCTTGGATTATATCCCAATAAACCAAATCTGACAAATCTGACACTACTCGGGGGTACATTTTCTACTGTTTTTGTGTGTCAGATTTACTAACAAGCCGTGTCCCACTTTTTTCAGAAATAGTCGTAAAACGGAACAAATGGAACACAAAACACGTGTTCCGAAACAGCCCCATTTTAACTGTCAGATTTGGCTATTTAGAACAGGGGTAAATTCAAGGCAAAAATAGCCCGTTTTTTGCCAAGATACCCATATAACATTCTGAAAACCATGTAACATTTTCTCTCAATTTTAGTCTCAAAATGTTACAATGTTACACGATATAGCCGTTTTTAGGGTGTAACATTTTGTGTAACATTCTGGATATTCATGTCCTACCTCAGTCCTAACCAAAAATGAGACATCCTGAGACACAAAATATACCCTATTTTGAAACTAACAGCCGTGTCTCATTTTTTTCTCAGTGTCTCAAATTTAGTCGGGAAATGAGACAAATGAGACACGAAAACGCTATATTTTGTGTGTCTCATTTTGGGACACGAGCGTGTCTCAAATTTTATTCTCAAAAAGTGACAATTGGCTAAAAAATATTCTCGGATCCTATTTGGAAGATTACCGTGTTATAAAATGAAGCTCAATAGGATTGTTTATCTCTTTACAAGAGATTGCCAAGGATACTTAATGTGCCACAAGCCGACAACCACGTGTCGCGCCCTTCTTGTTTTTAGTCGTAAATGCAACAAATGCAACAGTGGGTGATGTGTTGCATCTGTTATAATTAAATTTATCACTACTAAGGATGGGTACTTCCTTTATTTAGATTCGTTTAGCAATGCTTTATTACTATATAATCTGTTTATCCAATGACTTAATGTTCGCTTAATATTACCTATCCAATTGCCTAAAGTGTTCTTTTTTGATCGATAAAAAAGCGTCGGCAATAAAACGAGCGTTAACAAAAGAGCGAAAGAAAGTCCAAACATAACCGTAAATGCTAGCGGCGCAAATGTGCCTCCGGCTAATTCAAGCGGTATCATACCAATCACCGTTGTAACCGTTGTAAGCAGAATCGGGCGTAATCTTGTTGACGCGGCTTCAAGTGTCACTTCTATTCTTGGCTTATCGGGTTCAGCCAATTCTTTTTGAACCAGTGAATCAGTAAGAATTATTGCGTGGTTTACAATAACTCCGCCAAGAGCAATAAATCCAAGGAAAACCGGAAATGATAATGTCTGACCAGTAAAAGCCAATCCAAATAAAACTCCGATCAAAGAAAGCGGAACAATAAAAAGAAGCTGCAATGTATCATGAAGAGAATTAAATGCAAGAATAAGAATCATGAACATCATCAAAAATCCAATAAGCAGACAGAAAAATAACTGACTGAATGATTGATTAATTGACTGGCTATCGCCCCCGTAAGTAACATTTACATCGGAAGGCAGATGAAGACTTTTCAGATTTTTTTGAAAATCACTGACAATATTCGTTACTGTTGCATTACCGGCCGGATATGCAGATATTGTTTCAATTCTTTGTTCATTAAGATGGGAAATAACTGCGTTACTGCTGTCGAGCGAGCTATCAATAATCGATCCAAGCAACACAGGACCGGATGGGGTTTGGATTGAAAGATTTTCTATGCTATCAAGCGTTGTTTCATTGGTGTTTGATGGATCAGTATAATTAGTGTTCAAATTTAATTTAACTACCACATTTATATTCTGCAATGGCGCAGCAATAGTAGTTGCAATAGTTCCATTTATTGCCGCCCGCAATGTTTGAGCAATTTGTGTAGTTGTAAGACCGAGCGCTGTTGCTTTTGCTCGGTTTATAGAAAGTACAAATTCAGTTCCATTGTTTTTTGTCGTAGTTGTTATATTCGAAGCGCCGGGAATAGTAGAAAGCATTTGAGATCCCTCATCAGCCGCAGCAACCAAGTCATTTAAATTATTTCCTGTAAATTGTATCTGTATCGGAGACCCACTGCCCGGACCGCTTGATGGCTGCAAAACCTGGACAGTGGCATCTTTAATTGGCGAAAGGATTCGCTCAAGATCGCTTTGAACTTGCATGCTTGTTTTTTTGTGCCCTGGTTGAAGGTTAACAGTTATGTTTGCGTAATTACTTGATGAGCCACCGTTGCCGGAAAAAGCCGAGCTGGCTCCGACCGTAGAAATAAATGACGCGACATCTTTATCGGTGTATAAAAGTTCTTCGACTTCACGCGTAGCCAAATCGGTTTGATCAAGCGTTGTGCTCGGCGGTTTTTGAATATTTACATAAACATAATCCTGGTTTGTTTGAGGAAAAAAAGTAGTTTGGATAAAATCAAAAAATGGAAGAGTAAGAGACAATATAAATAAAATACAAAGAGTGGCAATAAAAATATTTTGAGCTTGCCTGTTTTCCAAAAACCAGCGGAGTTTTTTTACATACCATTCGCGGGCTTTTTCTGTATACTCTTCCTGTCTTTTTTCCAAGCGGTTTCGTTCTGTTTTAGTAAACGCGATTGCAATTAATGGAACTACGCCTAATGCCACAAAAATTGACGCTATAAGCACAATAATAATTGTAACCGGCACGCCCGAAATAAATCTGCCGGTGGTTCCTGTTAGATAAATTAGTGGAATAAAAACTACAATGGTAGAAGCAGTTCCGGCAATTAACGGCCACGAATATTCCTTGATAGAAGCGCGGGCGGCATCAAGCGCGTTCCCATAAATTCCTATGCGCGCATGAACAGCTTCTGTAATAACAATTCCCGAATCAACCAAAATACCCACAGCAAGAATGAGCGCAAACAAACTGATAAGATTTAATGTATTCCCTGTTTCGTAAAGCCCAATGAAAGCAATTAAAAAAGAAAGAGGAATTGAAAGTGCTGCTACAATTGACTCGCGCCATCCGATTGTTAAAAAAAGAACTGCGATGATAAGAAAAATAGTTTCTAGGCCAGTCTTAACTAATTCGCCAAGCTGTTCTGAAACCTGAAAACCCTGATCAGTTGATGGCGGCACTAAAACAGTAAGACCTGCGAGGCTTGTCTGTTTTAAGTTATTGAGTTCTGCTTTTACTCCATTTGTTACCTGAGTTACGTCTGCGCCGGTCTGTTCGTAAACAAGAAGCGTCATTGACTGGTTAGACGGCTTGCCTCCGACTGAAGCGCGAGATTTTGTTGTTGCCGAAGCAAGGCCGTTTGAGATTAACGCTATGTCGCGAAGATATATTGTAGCTCCGTTATGATTGGCAATTGCAATGTCTCCGATTTGATTTGGATCTGAAATGCTGCCCTGAAAATCAACATCATAACTTACCCCGCTCATTGTAATATTTCCCGATGGCAAAGAAGCATTACTGGAGGCAATAGAAGAAATAACATCTGTTAATCGCAAACCTTGCGCAGCCAGTGCATTTTTATCTACAACAATATCAACTTCGCGCGCAGGAATTCCGGAAACATCAACTTCAGAAACTCCCGGTACGCCTTCAAGATCATTTGTTAATGTTTGTCCAAGATCCGATAATTCGGTTTCCGGCAAATCTCCCGAAATAGAAACTGAAATCACCGGACGATTGTTGTAGTTAACTTGATTTACCACCGGAGCGTTTGCTTCGGAAGGCAAAGACGGAAGAGTTTTAGAAACAGCATCTCGCAAATCCTGAAGCGATTTATCGATATCCGCATTTGCATCAAATTGGACTCTTATAGAAGAAGATCCTTTTTGAGAATTAGAAGTTAATGTATCAATATCACCGATGTTTACAATTTGTTCTTCAAGTGGATTTGTTATTAATGATTCAACATCTTCAGCCGAAGCTCCGGGGAAAGAAGTTGTCACCGTACCGACAGGAATATTTATTGCAGGCTGCGCCTCTTTTGGAATTTGATAAACACAAAAAAGACCGAACAAAGTTAGGACAATAATAAGCACTGTGCTAAATTCCTTTTTTTTAAGAAAAAAATTCCAGAAGGAATACATGGTTAAGATTTTTTAACGCTTACTTTTTCGCCATTTGTCAGTCCTCGCGCATCAGTCACAATAACCATGTCATCGGTTAGTCCGCTTGTGATAACAATATTTTCTCCGAGAATTGATCCGATTTGAACCGAATGGGAAACCAAAGCTTTTTTATTCTTATTGATCGTAAATATAACCGGCCCGGTCGGTGTAATTTTTAGCGCTACAATCGGGATAATAATGGAGGCATTGTTTGAAGCAGAATCATTTGGAGAAGATGAAATAGCCGTTCTGTCTAAATCAACAGTCACAGAATCTCCATCAGTTAGTCCGGACGTATTACCTGGAAGTCCAATCTCAACTTCAATAGCTCCTGTTGCCGGATCGATAGCTGATGGAATATTTGTGATAACACCCGAAATGTTACTGTTAATTGTGGCCTTGTTCCCTACAGCTATAGTTTTAGCGTCTTGCGCGGTAATATAAGCATCTATTTTTAATGCGCTGGGATTAGAAACTTTGGCAACTTCATTGGAGGAAGATATATAATCGCCCTTGGTAATTGGTAAATCAACAATAGTTCCGGAAATAGGGCTTCGTATAATTGAGTTATTTACGATAGCTTGAGCCGCATCAACTTGACCTTGAGCTGAAAGCATTTGAGCTTTTGCTAAATCAGTGTCGGCTTGTGTCGGTGGAGCTGTTGTAACACCCAACTGATCTTGCGCAGTTTGCAAGGTTAATTTTAAAGAAGCAATATTTTGTTGCAACGAAATAACACCGGTAAGTGCCGTGCTTCCGGTTAAAGCGTTATTAACAGAAACTTTCTGCGAGTCTAATGATGATTTGTCTGCGGCGGTAACTTTGTAAAAATATATCCCCTGATCACATTGAGACCGTATAGTATCCAAATCGTTGTAAACATTATTAAGAGATGAGAGCGTCTGAATTATTGTTGCATCAATATCTGCTGGAGCCATACTTTTTTGAGCCACACTCAAAGAAGTTTGCGTGCTTTGCATATTAGCGCTTATATCGTTTTTTGCGGTAGATACTGCGATGCCTTGCTGATCTTGCGCTGCAAAATAATTATTCTGAATTGTGACGGTAACATTGTAGGCGTTATACATTGTAGTATATGCATTATTCAACGTATTTAATGCTCCGCTGTATGTGTTGGATAAATTTTGTTTGGCTGAACTAACGGAGTCCTGCGAAGTTTGAATACTCTGTGTAGTTGCACCAGCTAAAAGTTTTTCGTAATTTGCCTGAGCCACATTGTAAGCACCCTGTGCCTGCAAAAGGGTTGCCTTTTGGCTGCTGTCATCAAGCGAAGCAATTACGTCTCCAGCGGAAACTTGGTCACCTAATTGTTTATCAAGATATACTATCTCACCTGACGCTTGTGAAAGTATTGTTGCTTGGTCTTCCGAAGCCACTGTTCCTATAACTGATAGCGGAGCATTATTTGGAGAAAGACTGGCAACCGAAGCGATGCTAACCTGTTGGCCCATCGCTCTGCCCGATCGCAAAGCCGGATGCTTTTGATGTAGAACATAAAAACTCCCGGCGGCGATTATTATGACAACGATTAAACCGCCTATTATAAAATACTTGCGCGACAAGCGCGCCATTGAATCAACTAATGGTTTCATAATTTAAATTTCAATTGTATAAATTTGTATATGCTGAGATTATATCAGTTTTTTAGTTAAAAACAAGCAAAATTATGGACCATTTCCCATAATTAATTTAATACGTTCATCTTTCAATTATAGTTTTAACAAATCATTCCATTTCAGATTTCCAACTAAAAAGCACAAAACGTGTTTGTGCTTTTTAAATTAATTATATTCCTTAGTTAGCAGAAACTGGTTTGGTGAAATGGGACATTCCATCCACAATTGTTTTTGCGGTTACGTTTGTTCCGCTAACTGTTCCCCTGACCATAATTGTGTCTCCTACTGCGATAGCTGATACAGACGAAGCTGTTCCACTCTTTGTCACTGTTGCGCTTGAAGCGTCAACTGTATATGTGACTGGTGTTGCTACTGTTGCAGTCGCTGAAGATCCTCTGTTAGGTCTTGCTTTGCTTGTAACTGTAAGGGTTGTTCCATTAACTGCGGATACTGTGCCCATAACTCCATTGTTTGTATGAGCTCCAGTTGCTCCAAAAGTTCCCGGCGTTCTAGTCATAACTCCATCTCTGATGGTTGTGGCTGTCACGCTTGTTCCGCTAACTGTTCCCTGAACCATTACTGTATCGCCTACTGCGATTGCGGAAACCGATGATGCTGTTCCGCTCTTTGTTACTGTCGCATTTGTTGCGTCTACGGTGTATGTGACTGGTGTTGCTGTGGTTGTAGTTGTTGAAGATCCTTTGTTGGGTCTTGCTTTGCTTGTGACTGTAAGGGTTGTTCCATTAACTGCGGAAACTGTTCCCATGACTCCATTGTTTGTATGAGCTCCAGTTGCTCCAAAAGTTCCAGGCTTTCTGGTCATAACTCCATCACGAATGGCTGTGGCGGTTACGCTTGTTCCACTAACTGTTCCTTGAATCATAACTGTGTCACCGACTGCGATTGCGGAAACTGTTGATGCTGCTCCACTCTTTGTAACTGTTGAGTTTGTTGCGTCAACTGTGTATGTTATTGTGGTTGCCGTTGGCGTTGTTCCTGTTGCACCCCTAGTAAATTTCTTACTGGTGACCGTTATGCTATTTCCACTTACTGCAGAAACTGTACCCATAACTCCTGACTGATGGCTTCCCTTATGCTGAGATTGCGTAGCTGGTGTTACAGTTGTATCAGCAGATGCTGTCATTGCCAATGCTGTGGCGCCGACTGTTGCTACTGTTGCCAATCCTACTACGATTGCTATATATTTTTTATTCATGTTTTTTGTGTTTTTTTATTTGATTTGATTAATTATTTTTATTCAGTGCAGTCGACCATTCACTCCATATGCTTGTTGTTAATACTTAAAAGCATTAACAACTTTTATAAGAATCGACTTCTCATAAAAATCGAGGAGGGCAGAAATATCTGAGCCATAAATTGTAATTTTAATTTAGATGTTGTTGCTCATTCGCGCTCTCCACCTATTACTACAACTAAGACGGGATTTTATTTCAAAACAAAGCACGACTTTAGTCGTGCTTGTTGCTTGGTTGGTTTTTGGGTTATAAGGAATGGCTTCTTAGTCTGTGAGAAGGAAAGAGATTTGAGTCCTCTTGAATCTTGCTTACATCAGTAGCCTGTATAGTATTGCCATTTTTATTTCCTACCACTACTATCGTATCCCCTACTTTTATGGTCGTCTGCATAGCAGATGGACTTTTAGAATTTAAAATCACATTAAACGTTTCACCATTGGGCGTTTCGATAGCAAAACCATTATCAGTTAATTTTGTTACAACTCCGTTGTGAACGTTGTGAATCCGAGGCGTCCCAAAACTGCGATAAAATTGTCCGATTACAGGTAAATGCTGGTCATAGGCGCTTTCGAATAAACCTGAATGGAAAGATGTCATGCCGACTAAAACGCTGGCCAAAATAACGGCCACGATTATAAAAATTAGAGAGTACATAACCGGACGGTGGTATACAAAAGAAATACGTTCGGCGAATACCTCTAATGCTAGAATTAAGACTATCGATAATAAAATTAACAACCATGGCAATGAGCTGAATAAAATTCCGAAGCTTGGCAAAAACCATACGCCACTGGTATGCAAAGAAAAAATAATAAAACTTATAAGATAAATAACAAATAAAGCCAAGATAACAATGACGGCTATAAGTAAAATCGTCCTTAAAACAAAATACGATCTCGACTTCATTTTGATGTCGCCGCTTTTTATCTTTTCAGAGACTTCTTTCTCTATATTGTTATTTTTGTTTTCTGGGCTATTCATATTTATATCCTTTTTTTTGAAAAATTGATTTCATTATTTTCTTTGCCCTTTTTATTCTGATACCCACAGTTGATACGGGAATTGACATTACGTCAGCAATTTCTTTATAACTTAAATTTTCTAAATAATAAAGGATGATTGGCTCTTTGTATTTTGCATCTAATTCATCAAAACACTTATCAATCAACATCATAGTATTTTTCCTGTCTATCTTTTCGTTTGTTTTGTCATTATTAAAATAATAGTGCGGAGAAAATGTATCTAGGTCAAATATGGGCAGAAAACTTTTATTTTTTTTCTTCAGATTATTAACCAGCTCGTTGTGCGCGATACGATAAAGCCAAGAGGAAAACTTCCTTTTTGGATCAAAGCTTTTTATATTGACGTATGCTTTTATGAAAATTTCTTGCACAATATCTTTTTTGTCATCATCATTTGAAAGAAACCTTCTTGCATAGCGCATCATTTTTTCCTGATATCTATTAATAAGGATGCCAAAAAAATCAGACTTCCCTGATTGGACTAAAGCCACTATTATTTCGTCTTCTTGCTCAGAATTCTTTAACAACCATAATATGATAAATTTCCCCTTAATATATATTTAGGCTCTAGACTAGCAGTCTGTCATGGTATAATGACAAAATGTTAGTAAATAGTCTCAAAAACTCTAAATTATCGACATTTAAAATTAAAAAAATTATTGAACACTTTTGTTTGGATATTAACGCCTCCAAAGCAGCTCCTCTGGTGGGCGTAAATCGCAACACGATAAATTACTGGTACAACAGATTTCGTGTGGCAATTTATGCTCATCAGCACAAAGAATTTGAAAAGATTTTCGGAGAAGCGGAAGTGGACGAATCATATTTCGGAGCAAGACGCAAACGCGGATTCCATGGCAAGCTGAAACGCGGACGAGGCACGCAGAAGCAACCGGTGTTCGGAATACTGAAACGCAACGGACATGTTTACACAGAAATCGTCCCTAACTGCAAAAAAGACATTCTGCAAAGCATTATCAGAGGGAAAGTAGATAAATCAGCAGTAATTTATTCGGACAGCTGGCGTAGCTATGACGGACTTGTTGATGTAGGATACGACAAACATTTCAGGGTTAATCACGGAGACAATGAATTTGCAAGGAAAGGTACAGGTATTCACATCAACGGCATTGAAAATTTCTGGAGCTTCACCAAACGTCGACTGGCTAAATTTAATGGTGTAAAAAAGAATTTCGAACTGCATCTTAAAGAGTCAGAGTGGCGCTACGGAAAAACAAATGATACAATGAAAAAAGAATTGTGGAAAATTATTAAAAAATATTATTAAATTAATCGGCTACTTTGACTAGTCTTGCTAGTCTAGAGCCATATTTAATACGGCAAGCGATTATCATTTAGTTCAATAATTCTTGTAATTTTTGAAATAAAAACAGGGGGTTAGTTGTAGTAATATAAAGGGTTAATCTGAGCGACATAAAGCGCATCATTATTCAAAGAATTAACGTAATATATTTAATAAAACTACCATGAAAAACAAAATTATCATCACAACAACTTTAGTACTCCTGGCACTTATTGGCGTGGTTTCTTGTGCTAACGCCGCAATTATACCAAGTTTGTCTTTGTCATATGTAAATGGCAATTCTGTCACCATTACCGTCAATGCAGATCCAAACGCCTCTATCCAGCTTTACTATTTAAGCCAGTATAACAGCAGCCCGAATTATACCGGAACGCTAGGCTATACAAATAGTAGCGGATATTTTTATACAACAGTAAACAGTAACTACGACAACATCCCAGAAAACAGCATTGCTTATGTTGTTGTTGACGGAGCATCATCTCAAGAAGTTTCTTGGCCCAGCTATAATAATTATGTTAACCCATCTGTCACATCCTCAGTTTCTTTCAGCCAGAATAATATCTCTCTTGCAGTTGGACAAAGCGTGAATGTAACCATATCTGGCGGATATAACAACGGATATTATCTTTCTTCGGCTTCTTCGCTGGTTGGAACGGGAATAAACGGAAACGATATGAGTATTTACGGCAACGCAGACGGAACGGCTAATTTGATAGTGTGCTCAGAAAATAGTTCTTCGTGCGGAACTTTAACTGTCAACGTTTATGGTACAGCCGTAAATTATTACCCGCAATATTATCCGATCACATATTATCAATATCCTTATCCAAACCAATATCCTGCCCAATATCCAATTTCTCTAAGTCAAAACAGTATTTACCTAAACGCCGGACAAAATAGCTCTGTAACTATTTATGGCAACGGAGGCTATTACGTTTCTAATGATTCGAACTCATCTATTGCGTCAGCATCTGTAAACGGGAGCACTTTAAATGTGTATGCATACAATGCGGGAAATTCAGATATAACAGTTTGCCAAAACAGCGGTTCGTGCACGACTCTGTATGTGGTTGTTGCATACAATCCTCCGCCGCCGCCAACTCCAACAATAGTAACCGGATATTACAGATATCCGCAGTGGACGCGCCCATTTACTACATTTTTTAGAAGAGCGGGAATGTTTTTCAGGATATAACATTAAAAAATAAAAGACTGCCTTTCAATAGGCAGTCTTTTAAATTTAGAAAAGTATTAGGATCCGGATTTATTTTGAACAGCCGGCCTTATTTGAATTGATTGTGCATCTATACCTCCGTTAGATCCGGCAGTGCCCGTCACACTTACTTGTTCACCTGTTGCAAGATCATCTGGCGTATCAGATGCGAATTTAGTTATTTGGGTTGCGCTTGAATAAAAAATAATATTTGAACCACCTTGCGGTAGCGGTAACTGTAAAATAATACTTTCACCGTCATTAGAAACAATACTTCCTGAAACAACAGTAGTTGCGGCAGATCCTCCCCTGCTCCCTCTTAATCCTTGAAAATTCCCAACATAAGACGAACTTTGATTTTTGTTTTTACTATAAATCATTCCACCATAAAAAGCGCCGCAAGCTATAACAATTAACGCAATTATATAATAAATTAAAGTTTTTTTATTCATACTAATTTATTGACCGGCCGCAACAGTAACTGTTGCTGAGTAAGTTTGAGTCGTTGAACCGTCTGAAGCGGTGACTGTATAGGTGACAGGATTTGTGAAGTCCTCAGCTGTTCCGGAAGCTGGCGAAACCGTAGCTCCGGTTGAAACCGCGATTGTCGGGGTTAGATTTGTTACATCTGTTCCGCTTGGAACAGTAACACTGACTGAGCCCGTGCCGATATTATCTACTTCACCTGCAATGCCGAAATTGAAAGAAGTTATACTGTCTGTAGAATTTACGGAAGTAGTGACTGTAACTGTATAGCTTTGAGTTGAACCGTCTTGGGCAGTTACCGTATAAGTTACTGGATTAGTAAAATTTTGGGTGACGCCGGAATTAGGAGAAATGGTTGCATTGTCGGAAATTGAAATAGTTGGGGTTAATGTTGTTATGTCTGTTCCGCTTGGAACAGTTAGGTCTACCGTATAATTTGTATTATCAATAGCTCCATTTACTGTAGGATTTAATGATGAAAAAGTAAACGAGCTAATTGTTTTCTCAGAACTTTGGGTAGTTGTTGTGCCGCTCGACTGAGTTGTACTATTAGACTGATTGAAAAACCACCAAGCTCCGGCAGCTATGATGACAATAATAACTATCACCAAAATCCATGTAGCCGCTGAACCTTTTGACATATTTAACATGATTTTAATGTTTAATAATAAATATGAATGTGGAGGAGAAAATAAAACACGACTTTAATCGTGCTTTATTTTCTTATCTATTGTGTTTGGGTAGTTGAGCCGCTAGCTGGTGGCGTAACGCTATTTATTGATCCGCCTTGTTGACCTTGAGCACCATTAGCAGAAGGAACATTGCCGCCTGGCAATTGACCCATTCTGTGCGTGCCTTGGCTTTGGATATTTATAGATCCGTTAGCTGGCATAGCGCGTCCAGTTCCTCTAAACATCACATTACCCCCTCGGCTTGTCGTTGTTTGAAATCTCATAAATCCATTTTGGCCAGCATAACGATGTCCGCCGAAATGGCTTCCGAATGCAGCTCCGGCTAAGAAAATCAGCAAGAAAATAATAAAAGCTATTAATGCTTTTACCCAAGGCATTTGGAAAAATGAGACAAAATTGTTTTTTGAGTCTTCCATATAAAATTAACTTTAGATAAAACTTTACTCGACCTTTTGCCGTATAGTATTAATACGAAATTACATTAAAAAATGGTGTATATTCGGTTAATTTTATTCTTCTAATTCTAAATGCGGTAATTCAAGAAGTTTTTTTATTTTTAAATTATCGTATAATAAAAGATAGTTAAAAGGTCGAAAAAATATAATTAAAAATTAATAAGAAATAAAAAAATGAACAAAAAATTACTTTTATCTTTAGTTTTATTATTCGCCGTAGGAGGAGCGTTGACTGCATCAGCTCAGACAACCACAACACCTGCGCAGCAAATAATCCAAATAGGCGCTGCAGGAAAAGTTCTTTTGCGTGGCACAATCAGTTCAGTGGCAGCTGGAGTAATCACAGTAAACAGCTGGGGCGGAGCATGGACAGTAGATGTTCCAAGCACAGCTCAAGTATTGCCTGCTTCAGTAAATAACGATATTACTCAATTTAAAACAGGTGATTTTATTGGAGTTCAGGGAACTGTATCAACATCAGCAAATTGGACCATAAATGCAACGCTTGTTCGCGATTGGACATATATTAAATCGACAACCACTCAAACAACCACAACTACACCGCCAGTAACTCAAGGGTCACAGGGTTTGCGAGCATATAACGGTGTTTTTGGAACAGTCTCCGCAATCAGTGGCACAACGTTAACCGTAACAAGCAACGCACAAAATGGAGGGACTGCGACAACATACATAGTTGACGCTTCAAGCGCAACAGTGACAAAGAGTGGAACAGCTTCGTCTGTATCAGCTATTGCGATTGGAGATACAGTCGCAGTTCAAGGAACAGTCAATGGTACTAGTGTAACAGCTACTTCTATAAGAGACGGCGTTATGACTGGCGGAATGCGAGGCAATGGAAATGGAGTTTTTGGAACAGTCTCCGCAATCAGTGGCACAACGTTAACCGTAACAAGCAACGCACAAAATGGAGGGACTGCGACAACATACATAGTTGACGCTTCAAGCGCAACCGTAACAAAAGCTGGAGCAACATCAACATTATCGGCAATCGCAGTTGGTGACACAGTTATGATTCAGGGAACGGTAAGCGGTACCAGCATAACTGCGACAACAATCAACGATGGTGTTATGAACAGAACATCTGGAATGTTTGGAAGACAAGGTGGTCAAGGATCTCAAACTCCTCAATTCGGAACCCAGAATTCACAAGTATCCAGAGGATCGCAGATGCAAGCAATAATGAATCAGATTCAACAGCTTGAAGCTCAGATTAAAGCCCAACAAGGACAGTAAAAATCTGATAAATAAAATCAAAAAGCCCACAAATAATCGCGGGCTTTTTGATTGAATTATTAATTATGCTTATTGGCCTGGATTCTGACCACGAAAATTATTTCCTTGCATGCCGGTTCTGCTACCTCCGCGCGTACCGTAACCATTGTATCCGTTTTGGAATCTCATAGATCCGCCACGCCCGAAAAAGTGACCGCCGAATGCTCCGGCTAAGAAGATTAACACAAAGATTACAATGGCGATTAACGCTCTCACCCAAGGCGATTTAAAAGCTGAGTTTTCTTCTCCTTTGCTTTTTTCAAGCCATCCCCAAAGTATGCCGACTACGCCCAACAACACAAGAACATCCATCCAAACCGAATAGAAATTGTAATATAAACCAACTACTCCAAGCAATAACAGAACAATACCTACTGATATTAGCGTAACTTTTTTGTTTTTTCCCATAATTTTTATTATCTAAAAAAATTAATAATAATTATTGCCGACCATGAATTGTTTTATTCTATTATACCACTATAGTGAATTATTAATAAACGCTCTTGTCGCTGGACCAAACCAGCCAGAGCTAGAAATTCCGTTTTTTTGCTGAAACTCAATTAAAGCGGTTTGTGTATTGTAACCAAACGTTTTTGTCTCTTTGCCCGGGCTCCCAACTCCAGCCGTTGCCACTAAAAATCCATGATTGTTAAGATATATCTGAAGCTGCTGAACATCGAGATCATTTGCGCCAAGAGACAAATTTTTATCAAAAGATTTTACTGTCAAAACATCTGAAGGTGCAATACCTCCGATATTTTGCGCGCCACAGATTTTCAAATCGTCTAATGTTAATGATTGATCTGAATCGGCCCTTTGGGTCATGAAGTCGCAAGGCAATACAAGAGGTTTTGGTATCATTCCGCAAGCAAAATCATCTGTACTTAATCCGCCTCTGTATTCAAAATGGGGCAAATCGCCAGGGCCTCCCGATTCAAGATGACAATACTCAGCTATTTTTATCAGTTCATCCCAATCAATATCATATCCTCTCCATCGGTCGATAATATCTACCGCATAGCCATAATTATGCAAACTGTGACCGGGCGGAGCCTCGCTGATAATGTGGCCATCTTCGGTGCGGCCGGATTGATATATTTGTTCCTGCTCGGCAAACGAACGAAAACCTGCCGTGATTCTTAAGGTATATCCATACGCTGCGGCAGTCGGAATAAAACAATCATTCACCTGGGTTAGAAAATTCTGATTCATTCCGGTTGGCAATGGGACATTCTTGCAAGACTCTTCTTTTTTTTGAGAAGAATGAGGAAATAAAAAAAATAGTCCTGCAGCACAAGCTAAAATAATTAAAACTATAATTGTCGCAACAATGAAGCCACGTGACATTTTTATAAATACGTTCAATATCTAAAAATGGATTAAACTAAAACCACTCAATTAAAAGGTGGTTTTTAGCGGATGATAATTTATTAAGCCACAGTGGTTTTACTAAGTCCTTTTATCGCATGGGCAACTGTTGTGAAGTCTTTTCTAGCTGACGTTAAATCAGCAGTCGCTGTTTTGATTTTGTCCTCACATCCTTTAACGAGCCTATTACAAAAAGATAGAATAATCACAATTGACTTGGAAATCAGATTTGATCAATCTATCGCACAATAACAATAGAGCACGCACCCATCAATTTAGTGGGCTATATAACAACCTTCGGATACATCCACGCACTAATAATTGACATAACAAGAGCAGTTACGACAAGCACAAGAAGATCAAATCCTATTCCTGTGGTAGTGTTGGTCAGCATAAGCACCCTTAATCCGTTTACCATATAACTCAACGGATTTATATTCGCCACAACTTGCATCCAGCCGGGCATAATTGAAATTGGATAAATTGCATTTGACGCGAAAAATAACGGAAGCGTGATAACTTGACCAATTCCCATAAATCTTTCTCTGGTTTTTACGATTGAGGCGATAATCATTGAAAGACCAGTGAAAACTGCTGCCCCAAGCATAACGATTAAAATAATTCCCAAGATTGATAAAATAGAAATGTTAAGATGGACACCAAGAATAAGGGCAAAAACAACCACAACAATCGCCATGGTCAAACCACGAAGCCCAGCTGAAATCATTTTACCCCAGACTAATGCTATTCTTGGAGTTGGTGTTACTAAAAGTTTTTGCAGAATGCCTGTGTCTCTGTCCATAATAATATATAAACCATAAAAAATTGCCACGAACACAACTGATTGTGTAAGAATACCAGGAGTTATAAATTGTAAGTAAGTGAATCCTTGAGTTGGTATTGCTCGCACTTTGCTTAGCGCTTCACCAAAAATACCAAGCCATAAAATTGGCTGGACTGCGCGCGAGATAAGTTCTGTCGGATCGTGCATAAGTTTTCTGGCTTCCATTTCAGCTAGCACATACGACTTTGTTATTACTTGAGAAATGTAGTTAAACATAATTTAAAAATTAACCTAATCTTTTTTCTATTTGACGGGTCCTTCGTATTTCACGAAAATTTCCGGTCTCGTGAATTGTATTGCCGGTAAAAAATATAAATGCGTCTTCAAGGGTTGCGTTCTTTTTCTTTGTCTTAGCTTTTAATTCGGCAACTGTGCCCATGGCTGCGATTTTTCCATTATTCATAATTGCAACCTGATCTGAAACGCCATCGGCTTCTTCCATGTAATGAGTTGAAAAAAATATTGTTGTTCCTTGTTTGTCGCGTAATTCTGAAAGATGGCTCCAAACATTCTGTCTGGCGATTGGATCTAAACCGGTTGTCGGTTCGTCTAAAAATAAAACTTTTGGCCGATGAAGCATTGCCTGCCCAACCTCCAGTTTTCTTATCATGCCTCCTGAAAAAGTTCTTACCAAGGCATTCGCATGGTCTTCTAAATTTAAAAATGAAAGTATTTCACTGATTCGTTTTTTGCGTTCATCTGCAGGAATATCATAAAGTCTGGCGAAAAGCATTAAATTTTCATAAGCAGTAAGAGTTCCGTCAACGGAAATCTGCTGAGGCACATAGCCTATTACATGTCTAACATCAGCGGAATTGTGAATTATATCTAATCCGTCGATTAAAGCGTTGCCGCTTGTGCTTTTGAGAAGTGTGATAAGTATTTTAATAGTTGTGCTCTTCCCCGCTCCGTTTGGCCCGAGACAGGCAAATATGTCTCCACTTTTTACATTAAAAGAAATATCGTCTACTGCGACGAAATCTTTAAACTTCTTTGTGAGATTAGTAACCTGAATAATATTTGATTCTTGTTTGTTTTTCATATAATAATTTCAATAATTATTTTATTTCCTCGAAAGTTTTTTCCTTGGAAAACCTGACCTTTATATTTTTTGCAAAATCGTCCGATTTTGATCTGTATCCTAGCGGACATGCGACTCTGCTTTCGTAACCCTTTTTATCTAATCCCAAAATTTCATCAAACTTTTTATGGTCAAATCCCTCCATAGGACAGCTGTCTATTTTTTTTAATGCGGCTGCGACCAACAAAAATCCTAATGCAATATATGCCTGCTTCCCAGCCCAATCTCTGAATTCATTCTCGGGCTTGTTTATGGCTCCGAGCAATGATTTTTTGTATCCTTCAAGCGAATCTAAAGAAACGGATCTTGTGTCTGAAACCAATTTGATATATTCATTGACGTCTTTTTCCGTAAGATTTTTGGGCGTTATGAAAATTATCAATTCAGAAGCGTCTGTGATTTGGGATTGATTGCGCGAAGCTTCTCTTAGCTGTTTTCTTATTTCCGGATTCTTTATCACCAATGCTTTCCACAACTGAAGCCCATGAGAACTCGGGGCTAACCTTGTGGCTTCAAGCAATTCTTCGAAATCTTTCTTGCTGAGTTTTTTATCCGGATCGAAAGCTTTTGTGGCATACCGCCAATTAAGATGTTTTATTATATTCATATTTTTATATTTGATTTTGAAAATTACTTGTTAATTCATCCAACAAAGACAAAAGTTCTTTCTGCTCTCTGTCGTCCAATTTTTCAAAGGCGATGTCCAAAGCATGGTTTTTGCCGCTTCTGGGAATCTTTTTTAACAAATCTGTTCCTTTTTGTTTGATAACTAGCATGATTTTTCTGTGATCATTTTCGTCCGGTTTTCTCTCTATTAAACCCTGCTCTTCTAAAGCATTGACGACAGGCACAAGAGAAGGCGGCTTAAAGCCAAAATGCCTGGCCATATCGTTTATAGTGACAGGTCTGCATTTTATCATCCTTAAAACGCTGTATTGGAGGGGTGTAATATCGGCTCCGGCATCTGTAAGGCGTTTTTGCGTATCACTTCTGGAAAATTTTACGATGGATTGGATGGCTTTCCTGATTGGACTAAATTGAAAATCTTGCATATCTTTGTAAATTTAGTTATTATATAATTGTAAGCTAACTAATCATTCATGTCAAATAAGTAAATAAACTTAATTAATGAAGCCTACGTATTGTTAATAATAATGCTTGATAAATTATAGTTAATTTACTTCATTTATTTCTTGTTATATTATAAATATAAAGATATTTTATTAATCACTTAATATCCACAGAATATTAACAGTTTATGCCTCCTCAAAAATCAAAGAAAATAAAACTAACTATTTTAAAAAGGCACAAGAAAAATCCTATAATTTCTCCTAAGCCCGACAATCACTGGGAAGCTTGGCAGACTTTTAATCCCGGTGCGGTTTTGTTAAACGGCAAAGTGCATTTGTTATACAGAGCCATAGGTTCAGATGGAATTTCGCGTTTAGGTTATGCTGTTTCAAAAAATGGGCTGACAATTGAGAATAAACTGCCGGACCCAGCTTATCAGCTAAAAATGGAAAAACGGGCGTTCAATATATACTCATTTTTTTCT
>CAVZWH010000021.1:0-10119 GCA_963778905.1 Candidatus Staskawiczbacteria bacterium
AAAGCGGCAAGCAAGAAAACGGCGCAAGCGTCGTTTGATGTCATCAAAATCAATCGTCTTACGGCGATTGAAACCAAAACGCCCTTGCAGGTAAAACTGCAAGGGCGTACTTTTTTTACCCAGTTAAATAATTTTGCCAAAGGCAAAATTAGCGCGAAGCGCTATTTAACCAGGGTGAATTGAACTTTCTTTGAAAATATGTTAAATTAATCGTATATGAATCCACTTTTAAAAAATTTTATATTCGTAGTTTTAATCCTTCTTGTAATTGGCGGGATTTTTAGCGTGCTTTATTTTCCAGCTACAACTCCAAATGAAATATCTGCCACGCAATTGGTTTTGGATATAAATGCCAGCAAAGTAAAAAAAATTACTATTTCGGGCAACTCATTAGATATTGCTTATAATGATGGCAAGACAGCAACTTCATTAAAAGAATCTGGCACAAGCTTGACTGATTTGTTGACAGGTCTTGGAGTTAATAAAGATAATCTGCAAAAAGTTGATGTTTTAGAGCAACCGGCAAAACAGGATTTTTGGTCATGGGCAACTCCGCTTTTGGTTTTTGGAATTTTGCCTTTGCTAGTTTTCGGATTTTTCTTCTGGACAATGATAAAACAGGCAAGGTCGGGAGCCATGCAGGCATTTGATTTTACAAAAGCCAGAGCAAGAATTTTTGGAGCCGAAGGCCACGGAAAAGAAAAAATAACTTTCAAAGATGTTGCGGGATTGAAAGAAGCCAAGGAAGAACTGGTTGAAATTGTTGACTTTCTAAAATTTCCAAAAAAATATTTGGCAATGGGAGCTAAAATTCCGAGGGGAGTTTTGCTGGTTGGCGGAGCCGGAGTTGGCAAAACATTATTGGCAAGAGCAGTTGCCGGAGAAGCAAATGTTCCATTTTTGTCGATTTCAGGTTCTGAATTTGTGGAAATGTTTGTTGGAGTCGGTTCGGCAAGAGTAAGAGATTTATTTGCAATGGCAAAAAAATCTTCTCCATCAATTGTTTTTATTGATGAATTGGATGCAATTGGAAGGCACAGAGGAGCTGGAATTGGCGGCGGACACGACGAAAGAGAACAAACCTTAAACCAAATTTTAGTTGAAATGGACGGATTTGAAAAAGAAACCGGAGTAATTATTTTAGCTGCAACAAACAGGCCGGATATTTTAGACCCGGCACTTTTAAGACCCGGAAGATTTGACAGAAAAATAGTTTTAGATCCGCCGGATGTTAACGACAGAGAAGAAATTTTGAAAATTCATTCAAAAACAAAACCTTTGGCAAAAGATGTTAATTTTAGAGAAGTTTCAGAGAGAACTCCCGGATTTTCTGGAGCTGATTTGGCAAATGTGGCCAACGAAGCTGCTTTACTGGCTGCCAGAAAAAACAAAACGTCAATTGACCAGAAAGAATTTTTAGACGCTATTGAAAAAGTTTTATTGGGGCCTGAAAGGAAATCGCACATTTTATCTAAAAAAGAAAAAGAAATTGCGGCTTTTCACGAAGCAGGACATGCTTTGGTTTCAACATTTTCGCCAGAAACAGAGCCAGTAAGAAAAATTTCTATTATTGCCAGGGGAATGGCAGCAGGGTATACTTTGCAGGTTCCGTCGGAAGAAAGAAAAATGAAAACAAAAACTGGATTTATGTCGGAAATTGCCACGCTTTTGGGCGGATATTGCGCTGAAAAAATAAAATTTGGCGAAATGACAACCGGAGCTTCAAATGATTTGAGCAGAGCTTCGGAAATGGCAAGAAAATTGGTAAAAGAATATGGAATGTCTTCTTTGGGACCAATTTCATTTGGCGAAAAAGAGGAGCTGGTGTTTTTAGGAAGAGAGATTTCGGAACAAAGAAATTATTCTGAAAAAATTGCCGAAAGAATTGACGAAGAAGTTGATGTAATTATAAAAGGAGCGCAAAAACAAGCAGAAATAATTTTGTTAAAGCACAAAAATTTATTAGACAAAGTTGCAAAAGATTTAATTGAAAAAGAAATAATAGAACGCGAAGAATTTGAAAAACTTATAAAATCAAAATAAACAGATACAAATCTGTTTATGGGCGGTTAGCTCAGTTGGTAGAGCATTTACTTGACGTGTAAAGGGTCATAGGTTCGAAGTCCTATACCGCCCACCCAAATGATTTTTTGGGCGTGTAGCTCAGCTGGTTAGAGCACGGCTCTTATAAAGCCGGGGTCGATGGTTCGAAGTCCATCCACGCCCACCATGGACACAAAAATAATCTACGAAGATAATGATGTCTTGGTTGTTGATAAACCAGCGGGAATAGTTGTGTTTCCGGAAGGACAGACAAAGGAAAATACCTTAATTGATGTGCTGGTAGAAAAATATCCAGAATTGAAAAATGCAGGAGATCAGCCAAGGTACGGAATTGTGCACAGATTAGACAAAGACACCTCAGGAATTTTATTGGTGGCGAAGACTGCCGAAGCCTTGATTTTTTTGCAAAAACAATTTATAAATAGAGAGGTAGAAAAGAAATATGTTTGTTTAGTTGAAGGAATAATAAAAGAGGATAAAGGTGAAATTAAAACCTTAATTGGCCGCTCGCCCGGAGACAAAAGAAAACAAAAAGCATATCCTTTGAACGAAACAGGACATGGCAAAAGAGAAGCAATAACAGAATATAAAGTTTTAGAGAAATTTGAAAATTATACTTTATTGGAAGTCCAAATAAAAACAGGAAGACGCCACCAAATACGGTGTCATTTTTCTTATTTACAGCATCCGATTGCAGGAGACAAATTGTACGCTTTCAAAAATTCAAAAATTCCCGAAGGCCTGACAAGACAATTCCTCCATGCGCAAAAACTTAAAATCCAATTGCCCAATGGTAAAATTCAAGAATTTGTTTCTGAATTGCCAGGGGAGTTAAAAAAAATATTAAATAGTTTAGAAAAAGTATGATAACATTATTAGAAAAATTTAATAAAGAGCAGGAAAAAAAATTGCCAGATTTAAGGCCTGGCGATACAATTAAAGTACACCAAAAAATCAAAGAGGGCGACAAAGAAAGAATCCAGATTTTTGAAGGCATAATTATTGCCAAAAAGCATGGCAAAGGAATTTCGGCCACAATAACTGTAAGAAAAGTTGTTGACGGAGTTGGAGTTGAAAGAGTTTTTCCAATCCATTCGCCTTCATTAGACAAAATAGAAGTTGTTAGGCACGGAAAAGTAAGAAGGGCAAAACTTTATTATTTGAGAACAGCAAAAGGCAAAAAAGCAAAATTAAAAAGAAAAGATTTTGCCGCAGCTATTGCTCCAGAAGAATCAAAGGTTTCTGAAACAACTGAAGATTTGACAACAAAAACTCAAGAAGAAAAAACCGAGCCAAAATAATTTGGCGCGCGGACGTGGCGAAATGGCAGACGCACTACCTTGAGGTGGTAGCGCCGCAAGGCATGTGGGTTCGACTCCCACCGTCCGCACAAAAGAGTCAAGGGGGCGCTTAGCTCAGTTGGTAGAGCATCTCATTTACACTGAGAGGGTCATAGGTTCGAGTCCTATAGCGCCCACAAATAAAATTTTAGCCGGGGTAGCTCAGTGGTAGAGCACTGCTCTGAAAAAGCAGTGGTCGAAGGTCCGATTCCTTTCCCCGGCACTATTTATCCTAAGCTACGAAATAATTTTAACCCTTTATATTTTATTTTTGGCTCCGACTTTGCAAAAATTTTTCGCCGATGCCTTCAGCATCAAGCTCAAAATTTTTGCTTCGTCTCGCCCAAAAATAAAACAAAATCGTTCGAAAATTATTTCGTAGCTTAGGATAATGCGGGTGTCGTATAGTGGTCATTATACGTCCTTGCCAAGGATGAGACGGCGGTTCGACTCCGCTCACCCGCTCAAGAGTGGAAATTCAGCGACAGAACTAACAAATTTAGCTCTATTTAGCTCGATTTGCAGAGGTTCTAACCTGATTAATTCCTTTTCAGCTTCAGGAAGCCCTTCAAACAAAATGTTGAAGGGTTTTTTGAGCTGAATAGATAGTTTTTGGTCTTTTACAGTGAGGTTCGAACCAAGACAGGAAAAGATGGCTCTTTTCGTATCTGCGTCTCCTTTGGCAAACCATATCGAAGCATAACGTACAAAATTAAAAGTCCTTTCAGATAACTCTAACCATTCCTCAATCTTGCGTCCAGTAGCATTTAATTCTGCCTCCAGTTGATTTTTCTCTTTCAGTAGGGTTAAACGTAGTCTTGTGTATTCCTCGCTTGTAATAAGCTGGCTTTCGCTATTCTGTGGCGAGGTATAATTTAACAACAAGGTATCAACTTGTTTTACAATATCTTCGTATCGTTTGTGTTTTATTGAAATAATATCTTCATGAGATTTTGCCTCGTCTTTATTGACTTCATGCAAATATTTTATTGCCCAGTCTTTAAACTTTTCAGAAATTTTAAGTTTCGAAAGAATGGCAGAATCTATGTGCTCGGTCAGCTTTTTAAGTTCAATACATTTTTCAGGACATTTAGGATTGCTTCGTTTTGTGCAGTGATAATAAATATAATGGCTCTAGACTAGCAAGACTAGTCAAAGTAGCCGATTAATTTAATAATATTTTTTAATAATTTTCCACAATTCTTTTTTCATTGTATCATTTGTTTTTCCGTAGCGCCACTCTGACTCTTTAAGATGCAGTTCGAAATTCTTTTTTACACCATTAAATTTAGCCAGTCGACGTTTGGTGAAGCTCCAGAAATTTTCAATGCCGTTGATGTGAATACCTGTACCTTTCCTTGCAAATTCATTGTCTCCGTGATTAACCCTGAAATGTTTGTCGTATCCTACATCAACAAGTCCGTCATAGCTACGCCAGCTGTCCGAATAAATTACTGCTGATTTATCTACTTTCCCTCTGATAATGCTTTGCAGAATGTCTTTTTTGCAGTTAGGGACGATTTCTGTGTAAACATGTCCGTTGCGTTTCAGTATTCCGAACACCGGTTGCTTCTGCGTGCCTCGTCCGCGTTTCAGCTTGCCATGGAATCCGCGTTTGCGTCTTGCTCCGAAATATAATTCGTCCACTTCCGCTTCTCCGAAAATCTTTTCAAATTCTTTGTGCTGATGAGCATAAATTGCCACACGAAATCTGTTGTACCAGTAATTTATCGTGTTGCGATTTACGCCCACCAGAGGAGCTGCTTTGGAGGCGTTAATATCCAAACAAAAGTGTTCAATAATTTTTTTAATTTTAAATGTCGATAATTTAGAGTTTTTGAGACTATTTACTAACATTTTGTCATTATACCATGACAGACTGCTAGTCTAGAGCCATATAATTATGAATATTGCCATTAAGTTGCCTCTTCACTTTCTCTTCGGCAGTAATCATCCCACCGCAAACTCCGCATTTCATTAGGCCAGTAAAAGCGAATTTATGAGTATGCGGCCTGGGTTTACCTCTTCTACCGAGTATAAGCTGTGCCCTATCGTACTCTTCTGCCGTAATCATTGGCTCCTGGTTACCTTTAACCCAATTACCACTGCCAACGGGATACTCGTAATATCCATAATAAAATGTCTTTGTAAAAATACTATAAATGGTACTTAACTGTAATTTTCTTTCTGGGAGTTTTTTAGTCGCCCGTTGTGTTAATTTCCATTCATCATTGGCTATATCCATAATTTTAGGTGCAGAGTAATTTCCAGTTAACAAAAGCTGCCACATTTGTTTTACGAGATTAAAACGTAGCTTATCACTATAAATAATTTGTTCACCCTTTAAGTTAGTTTTACTATTGAGATATCCTAGATTTGCTAGACCTGGACGCCAGCCGGTTGAAGATTTTTTATCTAATCCCCTTTTTACATCCTTGCTCAATTTGTCGGAAGAATATTTTGACTGGGAAAGGGTAATTTGCAACATCATTTTACCTTCTGGCGAATTATCAAAATAATAAGAGCAAAATTTTAAATCTTTTATTTTTCCAATATCCACTAAATAAATAATTTCTGCTCCATCTTTTGGATTTCTTGATAAGCGGTCTGGATGCCAAGCGATGATGCCCTGTGCCTCACCCTTTTTAATCCTTTCAACCATATCTTTAAATATGGGTCTTTTGTCTGGTTCAAAAGCGCTTACCAATTCTGGCGGTAATTTTATAATTTTAAGATTGCCAAATTTCCTTATTGCTTCTTCTTCCTGAGATTCCAAACTTAATACCTGCCGGTCTGGTTCATCGGTTGATTTCCTACGATAAAGAAAATATGTAATTGCTTTCTCTTGTTTCATATAACTTAAAGGGACGGCTAAGGTTAACCCAAATCAATGCTTCCGAAGAATTATCTCATTGGCATAGCCGCCCCTTTAAGGCAACAAGATAATAAAAAATCGGAAGCGTTTGATAATTTGGGTTAACAAATTAATTATAACATACTAATCTACTTATTAAAAATTTTCAGTAAGCAATTATTTTAATCGGCGTGCCCTTGGTTTTTTTGCCCTCTCGTTTTGCCTGCTCTCTTATGGCTTCTGCCTCTTCCGGTGTTGCCATAATCGGTATAACCAAATAATCTGGCAAACCGGAAGAGGCAGAAGCCACAAGAGAGCAGGCAAAACGAGAGGGCAAAAAAACCAAGGGCACGCCGATTAAAATAATTGCTTACTGAAAATTTTTAATAAGTAGATTAGTATGTTATAATTAATTTGTTAACCCAAATTATCAAACGCTTCCGATTTTTTATTATCTTGTTGCCTTAAAGGGGCGGCTATGCCAATGAGATAATTCTTCGGAAGCATTGATTTGGGTTAACCTTAGCCGTCCCTTTAAGTTATATGAAACAAGAGAAAGCAATTACATATTTTCTTTATCGTAGGAAATCAACCGATGAACCAGACCGGCAGGTATTAAGTTTGGAGTCTCAGGAAGAAGAAGCAATAAGGAAATTTGGCAATCTTAAAATTATAAAATTACCGCCAGAATCGGTAAGCGCTTTTGAACCAGACAAAAGACCCATATTTAAAGATATGGTTGAAAGGATTAAAAAGGGTGAGGCACAGGGCATCATCGCTTGGCATCCAGACCGCTTATCAAGAAATCCAAAAGATGGAGCAGAAATTATTTATTTAGTGGATATTGGAAAAATAAAAGATTTAAAATTTTGCTCTTATTATTTTGATAATTCGCCAGAAGGTAAAATGATGTTGCAAATTACCCTTTCCAGTCAAAATATTCTTCCGACAAATTGAGCAAGGATGTAAAAAGGGGATTAGATAAAAAATCTTCAACCGGCTGGCGTCCAGGTCTAGCAAATCTAGGATATCTCAATAGTAAAACTAACTTAAAGGGTGAACAAATTATTTATAGTGATAAGCTACGTTTTAATCTCGTAAAACAAATGTGGCAGCTTTTGTTAACTGGAAATTACTCTGCACCTAAAATTATGGATATAGCCAATGATGAATGGAAATTAACACAACGGGCGACTAAAAAACTCCCAGAAAGAAAATTACAGTTAAGTACCATTTATAGTATTTTTACAAAGACATTTTATTATGGATATTACGAGTATCCCGTTGGCAGTGGTAATTGGGTTAAAGGTAACCAGGAGCCAATGATTACGGCAGAAAGAGTACGATAGGGCACAGCTTATACTCGGTAGAAGAGGGTAAATCCATCAGCATACTCATAAATTCGCATGTTACTGGCTTAATGGAATAAGAAGTTTGCGGTGGGATGATTACTCCCAAAGAATGAAGCGGCTACTGGCAATATTCATAATAATATGGCTCTAGACTAGCAGTCTGTCATGGTATAATGACAAAATGTTAGTAAATAGTCTCAAAAACTCTAAATTATCGACATTTAAAATTAAAAAAATTATTGAACACTTTTGTTTGGATATTAACGCCTCCAAAGCAGCTCCTCTGGTGGGCGTAAATCGCAACACGATAAATTACTGGTACAACAGATTTCGTGTGGCAATTTATGCTCATCAGCACAAAGAATTTGAAAAGATTTTCGGAGAAGCGGAAGTGGACAAATCATATTTCGGAGCAAGACGCAAACGCGAATTCCATGGCAAGCTGAAACGCGGACGAGGCACGCAGAAGCAACCGGTGTTCGGAATACTGAAACGCAACGGACATGTTTACACAGAAATCGTCCCTAACTGCAAAAAAGACATTCTGCAAAGCATTATCAGAGGGAAAGTAGATAAATCAGCAGTAATTTATTCGGACAGCTGGCGTAGCTATGACGGACTTGTTGATGTAGGATACGACAAACATTTCAGGGTTAATCACGGAGACAATGAATTTGCAAGGAAAGGTACAGGTATTCACATCAACGGCATTGAAAATTTCTGGAGCTTCACCAAACGTCGACTGGCTAAATTTAATGGTGTAAAAAAGAATTTCGAACTGCATCTTAAAAAGTCAGAGTGGCGCTACGGAAAAACAAATGATACAATGAAAAAAGAATTGTGGAAAATTATTAAAAAATATTATTAAATTAATCGGCTACTTTGACTAGTCTTGCTAGTCTAGAGCCATTATATTTATTATCACTGCACAAAACGAAGCAATCCTAAATGTCCTGAAAAATGTATTGAACTTAAAAAGCTGACCGAGCACATACAATTCTGCCATTCTTTCGAAACTTAAAATTTCTGAAAAGTTTAAAGACTGGGCAATAAAATATTTGCATGAAGTCAATAAAGACGAGGCAAAATCTCATGAAGATATTATTTCAATAAAACACAAACGATACGAAGATATTGTAAAACAAGTTGATACCTTGTTGTTAAATTATACCTCGCCACAGAATAGCGAAAGCCAGCTTATTACAAGCGAGGAATACACAAGACTACGTTTAACCCTACTGAAAGAGAAAAATCAACTGGAGGCAGAATTCAATGCTACTGGACGCAAGATTGAGGAATGGTTAGAGTTATTTGAAAGGACTTTTAATTTTGTACGTTATGCTTCGATATGGTTTGCCAAAGGAGACGCAGATCAAAAGAGCCATGCTTTACTGTCTTGGTTCGAACCTCACTGTCAAAAGACCAAAAACTATCTATTCAGCTCAAAAATTCCTTCAACATTTTGTTTGAAGGGCTTCCTGAAGCTGAAAAGGAATTAATCAGGTTCAACCTCTGCAAATCGACTAAATGAACTAATTTGTTAGTTCTGTCGCTGAATTTCCACTCTAAAGGTATCGGAAATTCAAACCGCCGTCTAGTACTTGGCAAGGAACGTGTGGTAAAAACCACTATACGACACCCGCATTATCCTAAGACTACGAAATAATTTTCGAACGATTTTGTTTTATTTTTGGGCAAAAAAGTTTCAACGAAAAATTTTAAGGTTAATTTAGTGCTGAAGGCATCGGCGAAAGACTTTCCCAAAGTGGGAGCCAAAAATAAAATATAAAGGGTTAAAATTTATTTTTTCGTAGCTTTAGGATAAATAGTGCCGGGGAAACCAAATCGAATTTCGACCACTGCTTTTTCAGAGCAGTGCTGCTTGCACTAAATTATCACGGCTAAAATTTTATTTGTGGGCGCTATAGGAACTCAAACCTCTCTTGACCCTCTCAGTGTAAATGAGATGCTCTCTCCTACCAACTGAGCTAAGCGCCCCCTTAACTCTTTCTGCACGGTGGGAGGTCGAACAGGCAGTTGCTTGCGGCGCTCCCACCTCAGAGGGTGGTGCGTATAAAATTTGGCCACGTCCGCGCGCCAATTTAAAATTTTTTTGGCTCAGTTGGGGAGTTTTTGTTGTCAAATCTTCAGTTGTTTTAGAAACTCTTTTTAATTATTTTTCTGGAAAAAACCAAATTCGAGCTACAGCAAAATCTTTTCTTTTTAATTTTGCTTTTTTGCCTTTTTGCTGTTCTCAAAATAAATAAAGTTTTGCCTCTTCTTTTTTTTCCGTGCCTAACAACTTCTATTTTGTCTAATGAAGGCGAATGGATTGGAAAAACTCTTTCAACTCCAACTCCATGAACAACTTTTCTTACAGTTATTGTAGCCGAAATTCCTTTGCCATGTCTTTTTGGCAATAATTATGCCTTCAAAAATATCAAATTATTTTTTCTTGTCGGCTTTTTTGATTTTTTCATATTACTTTAATTGTATCGCCAAGTATTTT
>CAVZWH010000022.1:0-30335 GCA_963778905.1 Candidatus Staskawiczbacteria bacterium
TATGTAGCCTTTCCTTAACTAAGTTACGTATTGCTCTGACTTTGAGTATTTTTTTGTCATAACAAACTCTACCATAAATCTAGAGCTTTTGCAATGACTCTCTTGCTGTCTGGCGGTCGTCCCATGGAATTTTTTTCCCATTTTCCACGCACATCCAAGGCTCAGACCCCTTTCCCGTAATTACAACAACATCACCCCGTTCTGCGAAACCTATGGCATTTTTTATCGCCTCTTTTCTGTCTAATATTTTTTTAGCTTTATCTCCGGCAGTCTCCGCCACCTGATTTATAATATCCATTGGGTTTTCATCATATGGGTCCTCATTTGTTATAATAATTTTTTTGCAATATTTTTTTGCGATTTCTCCCAAAACTGGCCTTTTCCATTTATCTCTTCCGCCGCCGCAAGAACCCAAAACGCAAATCAAATTTTCATCTTTGAAAGTTTTATAAACCGCTTCCAATTGTTCTGGCGTATGAGCATAATCAACAATAACTTTAACTGGATTTTCCGATATAACCTCCATTCTGCCAGAAATTGCTTTTGCTTTTTCCAACGCCCTTTTACAAATATCAAAATCGATAGCATATGCCTTTGCGACAGAAATCGCAGCCAGGGCATTCAAAACATTAAAATCTCCAATTAAATTCAAATTAAATTCGGGGTACCCTTTGGGTCCTTTTTTATCTTTAATCGAAAATTCAATTTTTTGTTTTGCAGTAATGTTCCAAAAATATTTTGCGTTTTCGTCGTCAGCATTTATGATATGAATATTTTTTGTTGCTTCAAATAGTTTTAATTTTTCATTTCTGTAATTTTCAAATCCTCCGTGCGATTCAATGTGCTCCGGCGTTAAATTTGTGAAAACAGCTGCATCAAAATTTATAAATTTATGGCGAAATTGTTTTATGCCCTCGGATGTAATTTCCAATACAACAAATTCGCATCCTGCATTTTTTGCCTGCCTTAAAAACTTTTGAATCACAAATCTGCCGGGCATTGTCATTTTATATTTGTTTTCCCATTCTTTATCTGCAACCTTAAATCTAATCGAAGAAATAGAAGCTACTTTGTTTCCTGCCTCTTCTAAAATTCTTGTTATAAAATCAACTGTCGTAGATTTTCCGCTGGTGCCGGTAACTCCGATAATTTTTATATTTTTATCTTTTCCTGGAAAACCAAAAATCACAGCTCCAAATAAAGCTAAGCAAAAATGGTATGTCCTCAACAAAAATTTCGGTATAAATTTTTTAATTAATTCTTTAATTGTCATTTCTTGTTTCCCCAAGTTTTTCAATACGAGTTATTCTTATTTCTTTTCCCAGAATTTTCTAATTTTCTTAAAATGAATAATTCGTTCGGTAATTTTACCAATTTCTTTGGGATAAAATTCTAAAAGAGTATCACACAATTCCAACATCCACTTTTTACGACTATTTTTGGGAGCAAGGTTCACCACATTAGCATTGGCAATTTGTATTTGCCCCCAACCAAGCGCGCCCAGCGTAAGACAATCCCATGCTAAAAATTTTTTCAATTTCCACTTCTTGTTTTTTTAACTGCTCGCCTTTCTCCTTTTTCAAGTTTTTTCAATTCTAAAAATATATCTCTACCAAAAACCTCTTTAATGTTTCTACCACAAGCATCATAAATGGTATCCAACATCCACCCTCTGATGTCGGCGAGTTCCTTATAACAGCTTTGATTTATTTTTTCTATTTTCATAATAAAATATTTATACAGTATGTTGATCCTTAATTTTTGATTCTATTATTGATTTCAGTTCGACCACCTCAATTGGACATTTTTCCCAATCATGAATCCAACAAACAATCATGTCGCAATCTTTTATGTTGTGTTTGTGTATGAGAAAATTAGAACTTTTGTATTCAAACTCTATTTTTACCTCAATCCAACCCGATTTGTGTCTTTTTCTTGCTCTAGCATCGGGAAATCCCGTTTGTATGGACTCAACAATAATGCCCAACTCTTTGTGCAGTTTTCCAAAAAGAAAGACCACCCCTTGTTCATTTATCGGAGAATATTGCAATCCATCAAAATTTAGAGGGTCGCCAACAATTGACCTTTGAATCTTTAATTGAATTTCTTGTGTTTCTTCATTATATTTTTCTATTTCTACCTGAACCGTTTCTTTACCCCACTCAGATAAACACCATTTATCTTGCCCTATTTGCATAAATCTTGATTGGTTCCCCTTCCGTTGACCTTCTAAATATAAAGCAGACCACATTGTTGCTTCCGGTGTTTTACCCTTCGTCTCGATTAAACTTTTTGATAAAGCAATCTCGACTAATTCTACAGAGGACAATGCTTTATTTGCCTGTTTTAATATTTCATATGCTGCTTCGGAAAAACTTAATTTTTCAGTCATGTGCTTGTTTATTAAATAGTATTAAAATTTTTACTAAGATTATACGGCGGGTCAACAAAAATTAAATCAACAAAAGCGTTTGGTAAATAATCCAACACCTCAAAAATATCCTGATGTATAGTTTTATTTTCTATTTCTTCTACAAAAACTGGCTTATTGATTTTCACCAATCGATTCTTAAAATTAAAAATATCATTATCACTTAGTGCGATTGTTTTGTTTCTTGGCGCTCGATTTTTTGATTTTATTCTCATATTTATTTATTTTAACTTACATTATTTTCCTAGATTTTTTAATGCAAGTTTTATTCTTTCTTCGGGGTTTTTAATGTTACTCGGCACGTGGCTTAACGCTTCTTTTGCCTGTTGTTTTGAAAAACCGAGTTGCATCAGGGCTGACTTTGATTCATCGGCAGAATCTTTTTTATTCCCAAGCATTTTAATTTTTCCGGTCAATTCTAAAATTATTGTCATTGCTTTTTTGGAGCCAATTCCGGGAATTCCTTCAAATATTTTTTCATCCTGGCGTAAAATCCTTTCTTTAATTTTGTCTAAAGAACCAAGATCCGAAATATCCAAAGCTGATTTTGGCCCAACTCCGCGGATATCCATTAAAGTTTCAAAAAATTCTAATCCTTCGTAAGCTAAAAATCCGTATAAATCCAATGCTTCCTCTTTTACATTTTGATATGTAAACAACTTGAGATTTTCGCCAATTTCTGGTAACCTTAACAAGGTTTGGCGGGACAAAAAAACTTTATAGCCAACGCCATTTACTTCCAAAATTATAAATTTTTCCTTTTTTAATATAATTTTACCCTCCAAAAATGATATCATTAATTTATTGTATATGGATTTTCAGTTAAAATCAAAATTTAAGCCTACTGGCGACCAACCACAGGCAATAAAACAACTGGTCCAAAACTTAAAATCTGGCGCAAAAGACCAGGTGCTTTTGGGTGTTACCGGCTCTGGAAAAACTTTTACTTTAGCCAATGTCATACAAAAAATACAGAAGCCAACTTTAATTATTTCTCCAAATAAAACATTGGCCGCTCAGCTTTATCAGGAATTTAAAGAATTTTTTCCCAATAATGCAGTTCATTATTTTGTTTCTTATTATGATTATTACCAGCCAGAAGCATATATTCCTCAATCAGACACATATATAGAGAAGGATGCAAAAATTAACGAAGAAATAGACAGATTAAGGCATGCGGCAGTTCAGGATGTCACCGCGAGAAAAGATGTGATTGTTGTTGCTTCTGTTTCCTGTATTTACAACATTGGCTCACCTGAAAATTATGGAAGCACTTCTTTAGAAATAAACCCCGTTAGAAAAAAATCATCAAAAATAATCACCCATTGGGAGGTTGGCGGTTTTTCTAACGGGGTAAAACAAAATCAAAAAATAAAAAGAAAAGATTTTTTATTTTTATTAACAAGTTTGCAATACCAAAGAAATGAAATTGATTTTAAGCCAGGAAATTTCCGCGTCAGAGGAGATATGATTGAAATTTATATTGTCACAGGAGAAAAAATATTGCGCGTAGAATTTTCCGGCGACAAAATAGAAAAAATTTCAGAATCTGCGACGGGTCTTAGCCAAAAATATAAATCATCAGGAGATAAAATAAAACTTTTCCCTGCAACTTTTTGGGTGGCTCCGCAAGATAAAATAAAAATTTCAATTGAAAATATAAAGCTGGAATTAAAAGATCAGCTGGCAAAATTAAAAAAAACAGGAAAAATTTTGGAAGCAGAAAGGTTAGAACAAAGGACAAATTATGATTTGGAGATGCTTTCAGAAACCGGAAGATGCCAGGGTATTGAAAATTATTCAAGCCACATGGAATTTAGAAAACCAGGGCAAGCTCCATTTTCTTTGGTTGATTATTTTAATTATTTCAACCCAGAAGGATCCTTAATGTTTATTGATGAATCGCATATTTCAATTCCCCAAATTCGCGCCATGTCTGTGCAGGACAGAATAAGAAAACAAACTTTAATTGATTTTGGTTTTCGCTTGCCATCTGCCATAGATAACCGGCCTCTGACTTTTACAGAGTTTGAAAAAAGGCAGAAACAAACAATTTATGTTTCGGCAACTCCAGCCGATTTTGAGAAAGCTAAGTCCGCCAAAAATATTGTAGAACAGATAATAAGGCCGACCGGCTTGTTAGAGCCAAAAATTGAAATAAAAAAAACAGAAAACCAAATAAAAGATTTAATAGAAGAAATAAAAAAAACAGTTGAGCAGGGGCAGCGCGTGCTTGTTTTGACTTTGACAAAAAGATTGGCAGAAGAAATTTCTGATTATTTGGTTGAAAAAAGAATTAAAACGCAATATCTGCATTCGGAAATAAAAACAATGGAAAGGCCGAAAATTTTGAAAAATTTAAGAGAAGGAAAATATGATGTTCTGGTTGGAATAAATTTGTTGAGAGAGGGAATTGATTTGCCGGAAGTTTCTTTGGTTGCAATTTTGGACGCTGACAAAGAAGGTTTTTTGAGAAACAAAACAACCTTAATACAAACAATGGGCAGAGCAGCAAGGCACTTAAATGGCCGCGTAATTTTATATGCTGATAAAATGACTTTTTCTATGAAGTCAGCCATCAGTGAAATAAACAGAAGAAGAAAAATTCAGGTTTCGTACAATAAAAAAAATAAAATAACTCCCAAAGCAATTATAAAAGATATACGAGATTGGGGATTTTCCAAAAAAGAAGATGTTGTTGAAGAATTTTGGATAGTCCACGATAAAAAACTTTTAGAAAAAGAAATGAAAATTGCCGCCAAAAACTTGGATTTTGAAAGAGCAGCCGAGATAAGAGATCTAATAAAAAAACAAGCCAAATAGTTGGCTTGTTTTTTTATCTACATTTTAGATTCAATCTCCTGCCCAATTTTTTTAACTTCTTGGCTGAATATCTCTTCAAAATTAGGCATATATTTTTTTATGAATTTTTCTTTTTCATTATCGCTTCCCGACAAAAAAACTTTTTCCATCTTTTTTTTATCATCCTCGTTTAACTTCAAATAAACACTTTTGAAAACCCTGCCCATCACCAAATCAAAAATTTTGGCTGCTGATTTTTGGGCGCTATCTGACATATTGCTTAAAATATTTTGTTCTTCCATTTACTTTTTTTCTTTTTTGGCCGGCTCTTTTTTGGCCGGCTTGTAATCCATTAATCTTTTTGCTATTTCAGGCGCGCCTCCTCTCTTCATGGCATCCCTGACAGCGTAATCAACAATTTTGACCGGGAGATAAATAGCGCCTTTTATGATGTTATATAGCATGGCGCCTATTGTTCCCAAAAACGGACCAGTATTTCTGCCAACCACTTTGCCAGCCTTAACCGTAAATTTTTTGGCATTTTCAATCCATTTTGATTTCAAAATTGGATCTGATTTATCATCTCCTTCTATTATAGATAAAGCCGTCTCAACGCTTTTTTCTTTTTCTGCAACTGGGGCTTCCTCGGCTTCTATGTTAAGAGCTGTCTCTGGCTGTTCTTGCTGATTGCTTTCTGCTTCTTGATTTTTATTTATTTCTGCCATGTATTTTGTATTTTTTGCATCGCTTCTGCTTCTTCTAAATCCATAAGATAAACATCTTTCAAAACATCTAAAAGTTTTGCTCTTTCTTCTTGGTCTAATTGAGAAATGCTGGAAATTAAAGACACTTTTTGCTCATCAGTAATTTTTAGATTATTAATAAGGTCTTTGAAATTGTCGTTTGTTAAAAGTGAGTTTGCCATATTTTTAAGCTGCTGTGCTTGTAAATTTGTTTAATGGATTTTTTATCATAAGCTCAATAAAAAGGGAAATCAATCCTCCTCTATTTTTTGCTGCCCTGCCGTATGCTCCAGCATCAAGTCTCTTAAATGATTTTGGGCTTAATCCCATTCCATAATCGTCGGAAATATTTCTTAATATTTTTTTATCTTTATCTAAATCGCCTGTTAAATTTGCGAATTTTCCTTCTCCTTTCATCGCGTCTTCAAGAAAGCCGAGAATGTCTGCTTTTTCCTCGCGTTCTGCTCCAAATTCTTTGTCTTGCGCTGCCTGTTCTTTTGCCGACTTTTCCCTGACTGGATTTTTTTTGTATTCTTCAATTAAATTTTGTTTTAATCTTTCATAAGCAGCTTCTGTTCCGCCAACAGATTCTTCCATAGAAACTGTCAACTCGCTTATAAGCGCCCCTGTTTCTTCCTGATCCCATCTTCTGCCTAATTCTTTTTGGCCATCAGCGGAAACTTCGGCTTTATAGCCATATTCTGCTTGTTTTACAATATTATTATAAAACTCTTTTCTATTCATTTTTGTTTTAGTCCCGTCTATTTTGGAAAGTTCTACGCCCCTGCCAAAAAACAAAAATCCTGTTTTTCTTGTTCCGCTGGTTTTATAACCTGCCGCCGACAAGGCATAAAGCTGGTCTTGAGATAATCCCAATTTTTTTCCTTTTGCTTCCCATTTTTTTATAAAATCGCTTTCATCTTTATATCCCTTTTTTTCTTTTGGCGACAAATTAGCAAATTCATTTTCAGCTAATTCATTCATTTTGCCAACCTTAACCATTAATTCTGCCTGGGAAATAAGTGTTTTATCTTTTATATAATCTTCTTTAGAATCATGACCCAATCTTTCGGCCACCCTGGCTAACGTTTCTTTGGTTAAATCCCTGCCCGTTGCGATTTGCGCCAATTCTTTTCTGGCGATAAAAAGATTGTCCATTTCTTTTTGCAATTCGGCTGCTTTGGCTCTGTTTTCCTGTCCGCCCAAAGATTCCAATTTAGCAATCTGGTCATACAAATCCATTGTTCTTTTTTCCAAATGATTCAACATTAAAAACTGACTTTCCGGCGAAACTTTATCTTTTCCAAATTCAGTTCCCAAAGCTTTTGCGTTTTCTATTTTTGATAAATCAGCTCCATACAAATCTTTATTTTTTTCTAAATCATCAAGAGTTTCTTTTGAAAATTCCCCTGTTGCAGGATCTATCGCAAGCCTAACCATTGCTTCGCCGCTCAATCCATTAATTGGTATTCCTCTGGCTTCTAATTTATATTTATTTTCATCAAACCATTTTTGAGCCAGCCCGTCTTTTACATCTTTTATTTCATTTTGCAAAGATTCATTGATATATTTTTTGCTTTCAGACCCCAAGCGATTTTCTGCAAAATATTTTTCTGAAGCTCTTGATTGCTCGCCCCAATTTTCCCATGGATTAGGAATTTTTTCCGCAGTTGCCTCTGCTCTTCTTTCGCCGCGTCTTTCAGCTCTTCTTCTACCAGCGGATTTCTCTCGTCTTTCATTTCTTCTTTCCTGTTTTGTTCTTTCAGCTTCCCTTACTTTTTCTCTTTTTTCTTTTTCTTTTTGAGCCTGCTCTGATTTTTTTTGTTTTTCAGCTTCTTTTTTGGCTTTTGCTGCCTCTACTTCTTTTCTTAGTTTTTCCTGTTCAGCTGCGCGCGCCTTTTCTTTTTCTGCTTTTTTTCTGGCTTTTTCCTCGGCCTCTTCTGCTTTTCTTTTTACTTCTTGCTTTGCATAAGTTTCGCTAAATGCTTTTGCTCCGCGCTTGGCAGCTCTTCCAACATGCTCCGCAGTTTCTCTGGCTTTTTGACTAAAAGTTTTATCAGAAGCTTCTTGTCCTGGCGCTTCTGCTTCGGGCGATTTTGGATTAGATGCGTCTTCTGGTTGTTTTTGTTCGGGTCTTGGCTGCTCATCTCTTGGGCCTTCTTCCTGCCTCGGGTTAGAAAAATCATATTGAGCTTTTTTATCAGGATTATTCAAAGTATCAAATGCCTCTTTGGCAGCCTTAAATTTTTCTGCATCTCCTCCTCTGTCTGGATGGGTCTTGAAAGCTGCATCTCTAAAAGCACCTGCTATGTCTTTAAGAGAAGAATCGCGAGGCACGCCCAATCTTTCATAAAAATCATTAGATTCATAATTAGGATTAAATCTGGATTCTTCTACTTTTGGTTCATTGGGATTTTCTCTTTCTGGTTGGGTTTGTTCTTGCTCGGTAGAAGTGCCAACTCTTTCTTCTGCAAATTGTGATTCAACTTTTGGCGGAGTTTGAGGGCCGTGAGCTCTTTCTATTTCTTCGCGAGCTGCTTGCATTTCTGCCTCATCTTTTTCTTTTTGTTTTGCAGCAACTTCTTCTTGAAAATCTGGAGTTGGCATTTCAGGCGCATTTGAAGATCCGCCTGTTTCTCTAACA
This sequence comes from Candidatus Staskawiczbacteria bacterium, assembly GCA_963778905.1. Taxonomy (GTDB): domain Bacteria; phylum Patescibacteriota; class Minisyncoccia; order Minisyncoccales; family Staskawiczbacteraceae; genus XYD1-FULL-39-28. Next base: position 8,621 of record CAVZWH010000022.1, read on the forward strand.
GGTACTTCTGGCAATTCGTTTGATGGCATTTGAGTTTCCCCTTCCATAATTTTTGTATATTATTTTTATAATTAATTCTACCACTCAAGGGTGCAGAATACAAACTAAAACAAGATTTAGAAGCCAAAAAATTAGATGATTTCAAGGCGCGACGACGAGACGACGCACTAATCCTTAGTGCGTCGAGGAGGAGCAACGCAGAAATCAGCAATTTTTTGGCTTCCCGAAGGGCGGGCGAATTAAGGCAATCTTCTTCGTTGCTTCGGAGCTCGCGTACCACAGAGGGTACAACTCGCTCCTCGCGCCTCGAAGCTTGCCTTAATTCGCTTCCGCTAAAATTATTTTAATTTGTATTCTGCACCCTAAAAAAATTATCGTCAAACAACAATAAAAAAGGACGATTACTCGTCCTGTGCGGCTCCACTAAAGAGTCTTTGTTTTTCAGGAGACTTTTTTGTCCCAATAATCCTGCAGCGTTGCTGTAAGATTTTTAGGATCGTGCCTTTCTTTCCACTTTTTTACTAAACGCGAACCGGCGTATATCACAACATCCCTGTACCAACCGCGCTTCCATTTTTGCCAGCCGCGAAGAAAATAGTCCACAGGAAAAATAATTGTTTTCAAACAAATCTTTACAAAACTGAACGGGCTGTAAAACCAGTTCATGATTTGCATTGGGATTTGCTGAAATTCCTGCAGGCTCATATTTTGAGGCATAAAACCTGCCCAGTTTCCATCGTGATATCGCCACGGCAGCAAGTTAAGAGGGAATAAAATCCCTTCTTCCTTTAAACGCCGCCGCAAGTCGGTGCCAACAATCGGCCCTGCTTTCATTATCTGAATACTGAATCCGCGCCGGGCAACTTTAGCCGCCTTGCGGATAAAAATCTTAAATCGATTTGTCATTTCCTTGGCATCTATCGGGCTTTTGCCATCCTTAGGCGGATACCCAAAAATCATCATGGCATGTATCCAGAAATGCCTGCCAAGTATTTTGGTCCACTCTAGCATATTGGCAGAAGTAATGCCCTTGCGCATGGCTTTTAAGTCTTCGTCAATGGGAGACTTGTAGCCAATGCACACGGTTCGCACGCCCGCATCTGCCATTGCTTTTACAAATTCATCGTTTCTCGCCAACTCAAGGCGTATCTGCACCAGAAAACTTAGCCGATTTCCGTACTTTTGTTTTACAAGACGGAAAAATTCAATAGTTCCAGTCAAGTCTTCTTCAAGACGGTCGTCGACTATAAAAAACTTCCTGGCGCCCCTGGTTGATACCAGCCAATTGACTGTTTCAAAAAGGTGCTGAGCGCTTGCGCCATGCACTCCGCCTTTTACGCTGCAAAACTCGCAATTGAATCCGCATCCTCTGGTCCTGCCAATGGGATAAAATGTCTGTCTGGGAGTCAGCTTGGCATACTTTACAAGTCCGTAATCAGGATAAGGCAAATTATCCAAATCCTTGACTTCGTTTCTTAAAGCAACCAATGCTTTATCCATGTCGGGAATCTGCGCCAAGCAAATTCCTTCCTGACTGTTGTGCGCCACAGAACCATTTAGCATAAAGGAGCATCCCGTCACTTTTTGATAAAGGGATATTCCTTCTGCCGCGTTTTTTAGAATTGCCTGGATGACTGGCTCGCCATCGCCATGAACAACCAAATCAATGTTGCGGCGCAGCGTTTCTTCAGGACAATAATGCGCGTGCCAGCCGCCGGCGATTGTTGCGACGCCTCGCGATTTGTAAAAAATTGCTAATTCCCAAACGCGCTCAATTGTGCACGAAAGTCCGCAGCAAATCCAACAACATCTGCTGGATTTTCTTTTTGCAGAAGTTCGTGATTTGGCAGGCCATCCTTGTCTTTGGGCCCGCTGTAATTATTTTCAGCAATCACTTCAACCCGCCAGCCCCACAATTTGTTTGCCACAGTAGCAAGCATAACCGAACCCAAATCCGTGGTGGTTTTTGCAGCTCTTGTGTAAATATTGATATTGGGAAATTTCGGGACTACAATACGGAACAACGGCCACTTTGTGCTATTCACTGCAATCTCCTCGTTAAAAATGTCAATGTTCATTAAAGCAGAAAAACTGCCGTTTGTACTATAACACAAAGGTTCTCTATTTACAATTTTTTTATAATCTGATAATATATTTATATTATGGCAATAACAAAATCAGCTAAGAAAGCTATTAGACAATCGGCTGCCAGAAAAGAGCACAACATTGTCTATAAAGACAAAATAAAATCTCTGGTTAAAGAGGCTCGGGCTTTGGTTTTGGCAAAAAAAATGACAGAAGCTAAAAAACTTCTGCCCGATATTTACAAAGCTTTAGACAAAGCGGCCAAAGTGGGCGTGATTAAAAAAAATAACGCCTCAAGGCGCAAGTCGAGATTAACAAAATTAATCGATAAAAAAATCTAAATCTCGGCTAGCAATAAATCCAGCGCGGTCTCAGCTTCAATTTTTCCAGTTTTAATATTTGAATCTATCTGAAAAATTATCTGATAGATTTTTTTTAGTTGCTCAATAGAAAACTGGTTGCATAAATAAAAACTTTTTTGAACCACGAAAGGATGAAGCCCGGATTTTTTTGCTATTGTTGCATACGGATTTTGTTTATCTTGCAACTCTTTTATAATCAAAAGATTTCTAAATTGATAAGCAATCATCGAAAGCAAATAAAGAGAATTGTCGCCGTTATCAAGGTGCTTGTGCAACAAAGATAATGCTAATTTTTTATTTTTGGAAGCCAAAGCGTCTATTGTTTTGAAGATATCATTTTCAATGTTTGGCTTTACCAACAGCTCAACGTCTTCTTTTTTTATAATATTTCCTTTTTTGTAATTTGATAATTTATTTATTTCGTTTGTCATCTGCCACAAATCATTTTTTACAAATTCTATCAATAATTCTAATGCATCGGGATTTATCTTTGCTTTGTTTTTTTCAAATTCCTGTAATATCCATTTTTTAAGCGCTGCTGGCTGCAAACAATCAAACTCCTGGCATTTGGCATATTTTTGAAGCGCCTTAAAAAATTTAGTTCTTTGGTCAACGGCACAGTTTTCATAAGCTATAACAATATCTTTTATTTCTTCTAAATTTTTGATATTTTCTAAAAATTCTTCCTGAAATTTTGAAACGAGAAAAATATTTTTCAAAATTATTAATTTTTTTTCAAAAAACATTGAATTAATTTTGAAGTTACTGTAAAAATCTTCAAAGTCATTTTCTTTAGCGTCAATGTAAGTTAAATTCAACCCGGATTTGTGGACTTTTTTGTATCCTAAAATTATTTCTTCTAATTTCTTTTTTGACCTATAAGAATCTTGTCCGTATATAAAAAATATCATCTTACAATTTTTGACAATTGGGGCAAAAAAATGCGCTTCTGCCGCCAAATTTTATTCTCTTTATTTTTGTTCCGCACCTGTGGCATTTTTGGCCTTCTCTTTTGTATGCTTTTCTTTCTGTGTCAAAATCTCCTTTGCTTCCATCTGGTTTTCTGTAATCAGAAAAACTTTCCCCGCCAAGCTTAACTCCCAATGTTAAAACTTTTTTTATGGCTTGGTAAAGCAATTTTAACTCTTTTTCGTTTAGCTTTGCAAATCGCTTTTCTGGATGTATTTTTGCCTGCCACAAAGATTCTGAGGCATAAATGTTTCCAATGCCGGCAATAATTTCAGGATTCATTATTAGTTGCTTTATTCTGCCTTTTTCATTTTCAAAAACTTTTTTAAATTTTTCAAAAGTAAATTTTTTTTTCAAAGGTTCCGGCCCCAAATTTTTGAATTCTTTTGAATTTAATAAATCATTTGTTTTCCACAATTCAATTTTGGCAAATTTTCTGGCGTCAGATAAGGCCATCATTTTGCCATTGTCAAAAAAGAAAATCACGTGAAGGAAGCGATTGTATGGGTCATTCAGCGGACCATTTCCCAGCCGGCGCCCACATTCCATGTTTTATGTTCCATGTTCCATAAAGTAAATGCCCTGTCATTTTCTGATGCACTAAAAGGGAATAATTTTCAGACAAATCAAAAATAATATTTTTTGCCCTCCGCCAAATTTTTTTTATTTTTTTGCCTTTTATTTCTTTTAGAAATTGTTCAAAATCTTTTGGTTTTTTTATTGTTTTTTTCCAATCTGACCAAACATCAACAAAGGTCCGGTTAAGGACCTTTGGTTTTAAGCCGCGTATAGTTGTCTCAACTTCCGGAAGCTCGGGCATGCTTAAAATTTTTAAATATTATTATTTTTATTGCTCTTTGCCCTTCCTATTTTTGATTTTATATCGTTAAGCTCTCTTTTCAATTGGCTTGTTTCCAACTCCTTATTTTTTGTTTCCGTCATCAACCTTTCCAATTCTATTGTTCTATTTTTTACCTTTTGCTCTAATGCATTTATGGTTTCTTCCAACTCCTGCGTTCTAGCTTTTACTTTTATTCCGACAGATTTTTCTGTGCCCTCTTCTTTTGCATAACTTGCCTGGAGCTCTTCGGCTATTTTATTGAAAGCTCTGGCTAATTCTGCAAGCTCGTCTTTAGTTTCTAAATAAACCCTGCTAGATAAATTTCCTTTGCTTAACTCTTCGGCTTTTTCTAATATTTTTTTTACAGGCGAAGTAAGACTCTGACCAATTGCAAGGCCAAAGAAAAATACATAAATAGTAAAAAACAAAATAACAATGTAAAAACTTATATTTAATTGGTCATAGTCAACAGCCATAAAAACAGCTATGGCAAAAAGACCTACTAAAATTATAGGAACAGCGATTTTTGATGTTAATTTACTCATAATATTTTATGGCAGTCTATTAATTAATGAATTAAATTCTAATTGATATAATTTTTGTTCAACTTCTGTTTTGTCAAATTTTCCAAACTTGCAATCTTCAATTTTGAAATCTATGTCGCAATCTTTTTTCATCTCAACTAATTCTCGCGACATAAAAGCCGACTCTTTATTTTTTTTTAATGCCTCTTTTACTTTGGGTTTCAAAACCGCTGTGTCTGTTGAAAGTTCGTCGTAAAGATTTTTTATATTTCCGTATTTTTGTATTATTTCTGCCGCTGTTTTTTTTCCGATTCCTTGGACTCCGGGCACGTTGTCAGAAGGATCGCCGGTCAGAGCCTTAAAGTCATTCATTTGTTCAGGCTCTACTCCAAATCTCTCCCTTACCTTATTTATATCATAAATAATCGTATCTTTGATGCCTTTGCCCAAAGTATAAACTTTTACTTTGTCATTTACCAATTGCAGGCTGTCCATGTCGCCGGTCAAAATATAAATTTCCAAATTATTTTCTTGCTTTGGAGCTATGGTGCAAATTGTAGCTATTAAATCGTCTGCCTCAACTCCGTCTTTTGCAAAAACAGGAATTTTGAAAGCTTGTAGAACTTCTTTTGCAATTGGAATTTGCGAGATTATTCCCGATGGCGTTGCCGGCCTCTGCGCCTTATAATCCTGAAATTTTTCGTGGCGAAATGTTTTTGCTTTTGTGTCAAAACAAGCAACAATATGGCTTGGATTTAGATCTTTTATGGCTTTGAATAAAGTCAGCAAATATCCATAAACGGCCCCAGTTTCCTGCCCGGATTTTGTCATCAGCGGAGGCAATGCATGAAACGCCCGGTGCAACAGCGCATTTGAATCAATAATAATTAATCTTTTTTCCATTCTCCATTATACTACATCTTAAAAATAATTTCTCTTTTGTTTTTATCAACAAACTTAAAATATATAAAAATTGTGTTTTCAGGCAAGACTTTTTTTATGCGAGACGGCCATTCAATTGCCACAATATTTTCTGGATTAGAAATTATTTTCTTAAAGTCCAGTTCCAAAATTTCTTTTGCGTTTTTTAATCTATAACAATCAATATGATAAAAATTATTAAATCTTTTTCGGATTACAAAAGTCGGACTTAATATTTTTTCTTTAATTCCTAAACCTTTTGCAAAACCTTGAATAAATGTTGTTTTTCCGGCACCCAAATTTCCGTTCAAAGCTAAAACAACTGCCTTTTTGTGCGATTTATTTTTTATAATTTCTTTTGCAAAAATTTCTCCCAATTTTTGCGTTTGCTTAAAACTTTTTGTTAACATGTTGACCCCGTTAGAAGTCTTAAGCAAAAATATTTTCAGAAAAATATTTTTGCAGACTCATTAATAATCCGTGTTCAAATTATTTTTACCCCGTTAAAGTTTTTTTCTATTTTATCAAGACTTCTAACGGGGTTGACTTCTGAAACAAAATTTAATAGTGTATATTAACTATGGAACTACAAGAATCTAAAAATATAATTGCTGAGTCAAAAAATATTTGTTTAATTCCTTCAAAAGAGCCAGAAGCTATAGCTTTAACATTGGCTCTTTTTTATACTTTAAGGAATTTAGGCAAAAATGTAAACCTAATAATAGAGAATTTTCCGGAAAATCTCAAATTTTTATCTCCATCATTAGATTTTATTTCTTATCCCAAAAACTTTGTAATTTCAATACCAAACAAAGTAGCCAACATCTCGCAAATCTTTTACGAAAAAAATGACGAGGTCTTAAAAATACATTTAACCCTGGAAAATGGTAATATAAAAAAAGAAAACATCGCTTTTTATTTTTCAGAAGCAAAACCGGATTTAATTATAACTTTGGGCATAAAAGATTATTCCCAGGAATTATCGGGCAGCTTAAATCCTTTCGGTTTTTTGCTGGACTCGCCGATTCTGAATATAGACAATGGGCAGGACCTGCCTGCGCAGACAGATAACAAAAAATTTGGTAAAATAAACTTAATAGAGGATAAATCTCTCACGGAGATAATTTTTAGCTTGATAAAAAACGAAAATCCAATAAAAAAAGATTTGGCTGATTGTCTTTTGTCGGGAATTGTAATTTATACTGATAATTTCAAAAATAGAATAACCGCAGATATTTTTGAAATATCCAGCGGTTTAATGAAAAGCGGAGCCAATCTTCAAAATATTGTAAAAAATATTTATAACAAAATATAATTTTATGGACGAAGAAAAAAAATTATTAGGTTCTGTGTCAATTTCTCCAAAAGTTATTGAGGAAGTTGCAAAGGAAGTAAAAGATATTGCGGGATTCAAAAAGAAAATTGAAGAATATATTTTGCAAAATGTTACAGAACTTTTAGATGTTATTTTGTATGGCGCCATAATTCTTGATGCCTCTGATATTCACATTGAGCCGCAGGAAGAAGAGGCAAGATTAAGAGTGAGATTGGACGGCATCTTACAGGATGTTGTTTTTTTTGACCATGCAGCCTACCATCATCTGCTGAGCAGATTAAAACTTCTTTCAAAATTAAAATTAAATATTACAGACAAGCCCCAGGACGGCAGATTTACAATAGGAGTCAACGAATTATTAATAGAAATAAGAACTTCCAGTTTGCCCGCTGAATACGGAGAATCAATTGTAATGAGAATTTTGAATCCAAAAAGCTTGATTGATTTAGATGACTTGGGTTTGAGAGAAGACCTTTATAAAACTTTTCAGAAAGAAATTGAAAAACCAAATGGAATGATAATTGTTACAGGTCCAACCGGTTCTGGAAAAACCACAACTCTTTACGCCTTCTTAAAAAAAATACAAAACCCGGAAATTAAAATTATCACAATTGAAGACCCGATTGAATATCATCTAAAAGGAGTTTCCCAAACACAGGTAGCTCCTGAAAAAGGATACACTTTTGCCGATGGACTTCGTTCTATTGTAAGGCAAGACCCTGATGTTATTCTGGTTGGTGAAATCAGAGACCTTGAAACCGCAAAAATAGCCCTGCAGGCAGCTTTGACAGGCCACTTGGTGCTTTCTACCTTGCATACCAATGACGCGGCAGGAACCATCCCACGACTTGTGGACCTTGGTACAGATCCGTCGTCAATCGCATCGGGATTAAAAATGGCTGTGGCGCAAAGATTAGTCAGAAAAGTTTGTAAAAAATGTTCAACGCTTGTAAAACCAAATGCGAGCGAGTTGGCAGAAATAAAAAAAGGGCTTAAAACTCTGCCAAAATCAGTAAAACGACCCGAAGGGTACCCCGACTTTGAAAAAATACAAATTGCAAAACCAAAAGAAGGCGGCTGCGCGGCTTGCAACTTTACAGGATATAAAGGAAGACAAGGATTGTTTGAAGCATTTTTAGTTGACTCTGAAATGGAAAAATTTATTTTAACCAATCCGCCGGTTTCTTCGGTCAGAGAATTAGCCATAAAAAAAGGAATGGCAACAATGTACCAATCCGGGTTAATAGATATTGCAGAAGGAAAGACAACTTTTGAAGAAGTGGCGAGAGTGGTGGAAGAAGATGAAGAAAAAGCATCTACAGAAGAAGTCCAAAAAAATGCAAATTAAAACGGCTCTGGAGTTGGAGGTAATTTTAATGTCTGGGACATTAAGAAAGATTTGTCTGAGGAATAGTTGAGCCGGAGCAAAACTATCCGAAGCTGAGACAAGTCCAAATAAGTACCTCCAACTCCAGAGCCGTTTCTGGTATATAATAGTAAATACGAAAAAATCTGTATTTTAAGTACCAACATTCAATATTTTCAATTGTAGCATCTTTTAATGTATATGTCAAGTGTTTTAGACAAAAAAATCAATAAGGAAGATGAAGTGCTGGATTCTGCTTTAAGGCCAAAAAAATGGTCTGATTATGTTGGCCAGGAAAAAATCAAAGAAAACATACGCATAATAATTACAGCTGCTAAACAAAGAAACCAGAGTCCGGACCATTTGTTGCTTTATGGCAATTCGGGATTGGGAAAAACAACCTTGGCGCACCTTGTTGCTTTGGAAATGGGAAAAGAAATAAGAATTACTTCGGGACCGGCAATTGAAAGAGCCGGCGACTTAGCAGCAATTTTAACAAACTTAAACGAGGGAGATGTTTTGTTTGTAGATGAGATACACCGGCTAAATAAAACCACAGAGGAATGTATATATCCTGCGATGGAAGATTATAAATTGAATTTGATTTTGGGCAAAGGGCCGATGGCGCGCACAATGGAATTAAAACTGCCGAAATTTACTTTAATTGGAGCCACCACAAGGCCGGCGTTATTGTCGGCTCCATTAAGAAATCGTTTTGGCGCCACATTTCAATTAAACTTTTACACAAAAGAAGATATTGAAAAAATTGTAGAAAGATCTGCAAAACTTTTGAATATAGAAGTTGAACCAGAAGCTGTAAAAATAATTGCAACAAGGTCAAGATTTACTCCAAGAGTTGCAAATCGCTTGTTAAAAAGAGTCAGAGATTTTGCAGAAGTTGAAGGAACAGGAATTATTACAAAAGAAATTTCAGAACATGCGTTAAACTTTTTGGAAGTTGACCAGGTTGGATTAGAGCCCGGCGATAAAAAAATTCTTTTGGCATTAATTGAAAAATTTAACGGCGGGCCGGCGGGTCTTCAATCTTTGGCTGCAGCGGCCATGGAAGAAGAAGATACAATTTTAGATATTTACGAGCCGTATTTAATGCAGTGCGGTTTTATTAAGCGCACGCCGAAAGGCAGAGTTGCTTCACGCCTCGCCTACGAACATCTGGGTTTAAAAAACAAAAATCAAAACAAACTTATCTAATTTAAAAAGCAAATTCGCGCAAATCTGCTTTTTATTTTGGTTTTTGTACAATTAGTTATTTTGATAATTTGTGCGAAAAAAAATATCTTTTGTGTAGGGAATCAATCTCACAAAAATATAAATTAAAAATACGATAGCTGTTATGAAAAAACTGACGGGATAGGGCAGATAAAAAGAAATAAATAATCCGAGCCATGTGGCAAGCACCGCAATTAGAATAGAAATAATTATTCCTTGCGAGGGCTTGGACGCTAATCGTTCTGCAATGGCAGCAGGTGTTACCATCAGAGAGAAAATAAGCAGAACTCCGACAACTTGGACCGCAATAGATGTTGCGGCTGCGATTAAAAGCATGAATAAAATTCCGATCCAGAAAACTGAAAGCCCCTTTGCTTCTGCTACGTCTTCGTCAAGCGAAGTAAATAAAAGAGGACGATAAAGAATTGCTAACAAAATTAAAATGATTACTCCGGCAATTAATGTTATCAAAACATCGCTACCAGCAATTCCTAAAATTTCTCCGAACAAAAGCGAATATGCTTCTGTGGCGTAGCCGGTGTAAAGACTGATAAACAAAACTCCAAGCCCTAACATAAACGCAAGAACTGTTCCGATTTGGATGTCTCGGCTTTGCGCCTTGCGTCCCAAAATTCCAATAAGCAAACCTCCGCTCATTGTAAAAGCAAGAAGGCCGAATATCGGATTAATTCCTGTTAAAACTGCGCCGGCAGCTCCGGTAAAACCTACATGAGATAAAGCATGCGCAGCAAATGAAGATCGTCTTAACACAATAAAATAGCCTACGATGCCTGCTATAATTGCTACAATCGTTCCGGCCTGAAACGCATGAAGCATAAAATCATACTGAAACATCGTCTGTAGGTCGCTAAAAATATTAAAACTAAAAATTAAATTATTCATGACCGTGATGATGTGCGCCCTCTTCTGCCCCTATAATCGCAATGCGCCCATACGAATCGCGCAATACTTCTACAGGAGATCCATATAACTCAGTTAATGATTTTGAATTTAATACGTCGCCGGATTTGCCGACAGCGACGTTACCATTTGCCACATAAACGACTCTATCTAATACAGATAAAAGAGGGTTGATATTATGGGCAATCAACAAAACTGTAATGTTGCGAGCTGAAGCAGTTTCCTTGATAAGTTTTACGAATTCACCTTCGCGCCTGATATCCAAGCTTGCAAGCGGTTCGTCCAATAATAAAACGTCTGGATTTCCAATAAGGGCTTGCGCCAAAAAAATTCTTTGCAGTTCACCACCGGATAATGTACTGAGTGGACGGTGCGCCAATTCTTCTGCCCCCACAATTTTCAACATTTTAAATGCTTTTTCCTGTTCTTTTTTATTTTTACTCGGCATACCAAAACCCAACTTATTTCCACTCAGTCCAAGCCGAACAATTTCCAAAGCTTCAATCATTAATTCTGAATCGAAAGAATGATGTTGCGGAACATATCCGATTTTTATATTCCCGCATTTAGGGCATTCATTAAAAATATTTATTTCTCCGGTCAGGGGCTTTAGAAGACCCAGCAGCAATTTGAACAGTGTTGTTTTACCAGCTCCGTTGGGTCCCAATATTCCCACAAACTCTCCTTTTGCAATTGAAAAGCTCGTGTTTTCAAAAACAACTTTTTGCAATCTGCCGGAAGAATAACCTGCGGATAAATTTTTTGCAGTTATGATATTTTGTTCTGACATATTACTGTCCTAACGTTTTAGCATTTAAAGCGTTTTCCAAAGATATAAGCTCTGCATTCATCCAATCCTGAAAAGAAACATTCGGTGGCTGGATTGTTTCGGTAACGCCTATAACCGGAATTTCGTTGTCTGCTGCCAATTTTTTTATATTTTCTGTTAACGGGGTAACTGTTTGCTGATTGTAAACCAAAACCTGAGGATCCTTGTTCTTAAGCTGATTTTCAAATTCAACTATGCTGTTCGCTGGCGGATCGTTTCCCTCTGCAACTGCCTGGATAAAAGCTGGCGGAGAAATTAAGTTGAGCCCCGAAGCTGAAGCAAGATATGCAAAAATATCTTCTGTGGCGGCTACCTTTGTCCCGTCAAATTTTTGCTTAATATCGTTAATCCTGTTTTGGTACTGAGAAAGTGATGACTTCAAATTCCGATAATTTTGTTCGTAATCATTTTTATGAGATGGATCAATTGAGATTAAATCTTCTTCCATCTGAGCCACAACCTGATTTACATAATCAGGATCATACCAAAGGTGCGGGTTATCTCCCTCCTTTTTCCCAACAAGATTAGCAACATTCAAAACTTTTCTTTGCAAACTTAAACTTGCGCTTAAAAGCTTGTCGGCCCAACTGTCGTAGCCCGCACCATTTATAATCACATAATTAGCCGAAGCAAATGCTCTTGCGTTGTTAGTGTTGCTTTCATATTCGTGGGGGTCAGCATTTGGATCAGAAACAATGCTTACAACACTAACGCGGTTTCCGCCAACCTGGGAGACAAGACTGCCCCAAAAATTTTCAGCGGCAACTACTTGTATGGTATTTCCATCTGATACTTTATTGCTCTGAATAGGGCGACTCGTAACTACAATAAAAATTAAAATTACGGTAATAATTCCCATTACAAAAAAGATAACAATATTTTTTTTATCCATATTTTTTATTTTTGGCATTTATGGCAAACGCCGAAAAATTCCAATGAATGATTAATAATTTTAAATTTTTTATCTTTTGTTATAATTTTCTCCTGTTGGTCTAAATCTTTATCTAGAATAACGTCCTCTATTTTATTACAATTTATACATACAATATGATGATGATGTTTTTTAGATGACAATTCATATCTTTTTTTATTTTCTCTAAGTTGTATTTCTAAAATTAAATCCTCTTCTTTAAGCAAATTAATTTCACGATATACTGTTGTTTTATTAACAAAAAGGTTCTTTTTTTTAAGCATCTTTTGCAGGTCAAATACAGACAGGGGTTTATCATTTTTAACTAATAAATCCAAAATAAAATTACGCGCGGCACTAAACCTATGCCCCCTTTTTTTAAATTGTTTTATTAAGTCTTTTGTTCCTGCCATATTATTTTATATTAATGCAACTCAGTTGCGTTTGTCAATATAAAAAAATACAGGAGTTCCCGCTTTGTGCATTTTACCTTTTATTGCTTTTCCATTTTACGGCTTTTAATATCGGGCCATAAATATCTTCGTTAATATTTATTTTTAGCGAGTCTGTTTTTGAAATTTTAAATTTAATGTCGCCGACGTCTTCTATGACAGCAATCGGAGTTTGCTCTGCGCCTTCACCCATTTTATAAACTGCGGCGGCTGCCAAAGAATCTACTATGTTTGTCTGGGACATTTTTAATTCTCTGCCAAAAATATCTTTTTTTCCGCGGTAATCTCTCAAAGGATAAAAACCATAATAAGCAATTCCAATTCCCATAATTCCGGTTCTTAATGGCGTTGTGTGGCTGTCTGAAATTATAATTCCAAGCTTTTTTAACTTAAACTTTTTTTTAATAAAATCATAAATTTTTTTAGCGGCTAAAAACGGGTTTTCCGGCCATAAAATATAATATCCGTTGGCATTGCTTTCATCAATGCCCGATGTTGGAATTAAAATATTATTTTTGATAGTCAGCATCACATATTCGCTTGGCGATTTATCAATATAAAAGTCTGCTTCTTTTTTTATTAAATCTTCTTTGTTTATTTTTTTATTTATTTTTATGCATCTTTCTTGCCAAATAGAAACTACTTTTGAAGTAATTACTACTACAGATTTTTCTTTCAAGCCAAAAATACTTTCTTCTATCACAGAAAGCAAATCATCTTTTGGTGGAATTAATGGTCTTGTTTGTATTGCTCTGACTATCATTTAAGCAAAAGACTTAAAAAATTTTGCGGAGACGAGATAATTTTTATTTACTAAAGGTTTTAGAAAGTGAATTGTTTTGAAATTAGTTAATTTGTCTAAAATTGTATTCAAAACTAAACAGCTGAGCCAAATTCCTATTGTAAAAAGCCCTCTTTCAATAAAAACTACCGGAATTAAAGACATCCAGATTGTTGGAGTCAAGCCAAACGCATAAAGAAAAATTATAGAACCTACCGCGTGGGCGCAAAATGTGGCTCCCAAACTATTTAGAATTAATCTCTTTTTGAAAAAAGTGGCAAAAAAAGGAATTAACCAGATTAAAGAGTACATCCACGCCTGCCTGCCGATTGGATTTAATAAAAACAATGCAATGCAAATTGGAAATATTATTGCCGTTGCTTTTTGTTTTAAGCCAAAATAAACTGCGGCCAACATTGGCGGCAAAAACAAAGCTATTGTTAAAAAATCTAATGATTTATGGAAAATAATTATGTTTAAGGCATAAACAATAAAAGCAGATGTAGCTCCCAAAACAGGACCTAAAAACATTCCTCCAATAGGCCCTAAAAATTCAAAAAGAGTAAAATTTTGACTGGACCCCACAATGCGGTCAATTGAAATTTGAAAAGCCGCTAAACCTAAAATAATAAAGATTATCAAAAATAAAATTTTTCTTTTTTGCATGTTTTTTTATATATTATTATGTGCTTTTATTTATACTTCTTTTACAATAGAAATACAATAAAAAACCCGAAACGGGCATTTTTTAGTTTGCGTTTTTATATAAGTGCGTTCTTGAAGGAGAGCAAAGAAAAATCCCCTTTCGGGGATTTTTTAGCACAGCTTTGTCAGATCTAATGTACTACTCTTGAACCAAAATTGTTGCTACGTTTTGAGAACCATCACAGTCAACTAAGAGAGTTTTTGATTTCAGATAAACATCGGGAAGAACGACAATCTTAAATCCCCAAGGTTTTATGGTAAAAGTTGTACCGACTTTAACGGTGCGAGTTTGCGGAGATCGGTTATCAATCATAATGCCGGTGTTATCTTTATAAGTTACGTTATTTGGATGTGCTTGGCATGTTGCATCAAGCTGGATTCTTCGATCCGCATATGTTACTAAAGCGTTAGAATAAGAGATAGATACGCCCCCGGCTCCAATGTCTTGGGCGCTAATATCTTGAGTTGAGGCAGGTTCTGTTGTTATTGTATTAGTTGTTACTTTATTAATTGTTTGTTTGTTTTGCAAAACAAACAGAAAAACTATTACGACTATGACAACGAGAGCAACTATTGCCCAAATCCATATTCGGAGATTATTTTTTTCCATAAATTTATTTTTTAAATTATATAATTATCTAGGCTCTAGACTAGCAGTCTGTCATGGTATAATGACAAAATGTTAGTAAATAGTCTCAAAAACTCTAAATTATCGACATTTAAAATTAAAAAAATTATTGAACACTTTTGTTTGGATATTAACGCCTCCAAAGCAGCTCCTCTGGTGGGCGTAAATCGCAACACGATAAATTACTGGTACAACAGATTTCGTGTGGCAATTTATGCTCATCAGCACAAAGAATTTGAAAAGATTTTCGGAGAAGCGGAAGTGGACGAATCATATTTCGGAGCAAGACGCAAACGCGGATTCCATGGCAAGCTGAAACGCGGACGAGGCACGCAGAAGCAACCGGTGTTCGGAATACTGAAACGCAACGGACATGTTTACACAGAAATCGTCCCTAACTGCAAAAAAGACATTCTGCAAAGCATTATCAGAGGGAAAGTAGATAAATCAGCAGTAATTTATTCGGACAGCTGGCGTAGCTATGACGGACTTGTTGATGTAGGATACGACAAACATTTCAGGGTTAATCACGGAGACAATGAATTTGCAAGGAAAGGTACAGGTATTCACATCAACGGCATTGAAAATTTCTGGAGCTTCACCAAACGTCGACTGGCTAAATTTAATGGTGTAAAAAAGAATTTCGAACTGCATCTTAAAGAGTTCAGAGTGGCGCTACGGAAAAACAAATGATACAATGAAAAAAGAATTGTGGAAAATTATTAAAAAATATTATTAAATTAATCGGCTACTTTGACTAGTCTTGCTAGTCTAGAGCCTTATCTATTTTTAAATTAGCAGATTCGACCTTTAGACATTAATAACATTAATAAGTTAATTATACTCTTATGGTGAGCGAAATGATAGAGAGATTAAAACTATTCATTTCTATCATCATTGGCTCTCAATTTATGGTTCTAAACGCATCATATGAGGGATCTTTTTTCAACCGCCTTTTAATTGAGGTGGTTTTTTGGTATATTTAGATAAAAAAGATCTGATGATTACATTTATTCAATCTATAATTTTAGGTGTGCTGCAAGGTATTTCAGAACTTTTTCCTGTATCCAGTCTCGGGCACAGCGTAATTTTTCCTCAACTGGTTGGCTGGCATATCAACCAAAGCGACCCATATTTTTTAATGTTCTTAGTTGCAACGCACTTAGCCACAGCTATCGTGCTATTTTTATTTTTCTGGAAAGATTGGCTTAATATTTTTAAGGGAATGGGCACCTCTCTCATCAATAGAACAATTAGTGGAAAAAACTATTATGGCAAGCTCGGCTGGATGCTCGTAGTAGGAACTATCCCCGCAGGGATCATCGGTTTATTGTTTCAAGAAAAACTTCAATTACTTTTTGCAGTTCCCAGTTTAGCTGCAATGTTTTTAATAATTAACGGCTTCATATTATATTTTGGAGAACATTTAAGAAAAAAATCTTTGATCAAGGAAACCGGGAATCCTGATGCTCATCTGGCTTATCTTTCTTGGTGGCAATCTATTAAAATAGGAACAATACAAATCATTGCTTTAATCCCTGGCTTTTCTCGTTCTGGATCAACCTTGACCGGGGGACTGCTTGTAGGGTTATCACACGAAGACGCAGCCCGGTTTAGTTTTTTATTAGCAACTCCAATAATCGGAGCCGCCGCATTATTAAAAATTCCAGAATTGTTGGCTTCAAGCAATCAATATGAAATTGAAATCTCTCTTGTCGGAGCATTATGCGCCGCTATAAGTGCATATTTATCGGTCAAATTTTTGATGCGGTATTTCAAAACAAAAACCCTTACACCTTTTGCGGTGTATTGTGTTTGTGCAGGAGTAATTTTTTCTTTGATACTATTTATTAGGTAGGGGTTTCTTTTTGCCGCTTTGAAACCAAGCAAAAATAAAACAAGCAACACCCAATAAGAAAGCTGCTATACTGTGTTTTATATGTATTGTCTGCGAGCCAGCTTGATATCCTGGCATAAAAGTTTGTAAGCTGCCAGCCGGATAAGTTATATATATGTAGCCGATAAACAAAAAGATGATGCCGAGAATAATTGCAACCGTCATTAGTAATTTTTTCATATTTTATTAGTTAATAATTACAATTTAATTATACATTAAAAAAATAAATTAAACTACCGAGATATTTCTTAATTTTTTGATTTGACAAAAGCGATATTTTATATTAATTTGTAATATGCATTAAGTTGGGGGTGTCCTTTGAAAAAGGAGAAATAGCCGTGAACGCCCGTGGCAGGTACCCCAAAATTCAGACACCCTTTCTACTGATTTGAATATTAACAATGTAAATGTATAATGGGAGTATCAACACATGACAATAACAACTAAAAAAGGCTACCACGTAGCCAAGGAAGTAAAAGACCAAATACTGAAACGAGTGAGAGATGAAGGCGTGAGCGTTTCACAAGCCAGCACAGACCACGGAGTTTCCGAAGCCACGATTTACAAGTGGCTGACCAAAGGGGTTTCGGGAAACCCTTCCTGGGCCGAATTTGCCAGAGTGAAAAAAGAAAACAAAGGATTGCTGGAATTGGTCGGGTCGCTGACCATAAAGCTGTCCCAAGCCCAAAAAAAGGATTGAGCAAAGATTGTTCGTTGGATAAAACACAATTCAGCAAAGCAGCAGGAATGTCGCGGTCAATGCTTTACTACCGGCACAAGCAACCGGACAAAGATTGGATATTAAAACAGCAGATTGAAATTGCGTTGAGGGAATTTCCCAGCTACGGACACAAACGATTGGCGATGCACTTGAAAATTAACAAGAAAAGAATATTGAGGGTAATGAAATTATTCGGCATAAAACCGTATCGCAGACGAGGAAAAAAGTGGAAAAAAGTCAACAAAGAATATTCAGAGCAATTTCCCAATTTGCTTTTAACGAACTGCCCGAGTTATCCGAATCACATATGGACATCAGACTTCACCTACATCCAATTCAAAAAGCGAACCGTGTATCTTGCAACTGTGCTTGATTTATTCACGAAACAAATTGTCGGATTTTCCGTCTTGCTTAATCATTCGAGCAGTTTAGTGATGAACGCTTTGCTGTCTGCCGTGAACAACCATCCGGCTCCCGAAATTGCTCACTCAGACCAAGGTTCAGAATACGCTTCAAAAGATTACGTAGCATTGGAAAACAATTTGAACATCAATCCATCTATGAGCCAAAAAGGATGTCCGTGGGAAAACGGATACCAGGAATCGTTTTATTCACAATTCAAAGTTGATTTGGGCGACCCGAACAAATTCAATCATTTAGGAGAATTAGTGTGGGCGATATACAAAACAATTCACAATTACAACAACACCAGAATCCAAACATCGCTTAAAATGCCTCCTGCGGAATTCGCGAAAAAGCATTACGAAAGGTCGAGCTTATCTGTATAACGAGTGTCCGAAGAAATGGGTACCTTGCAAATGGTTGGACAAATAAGCTAATTTTCGGGGACAACTTACAAATTCTTAAAGAAATATATAACGACCAAAAAGGTAAAAATCTTTTAGATACAAAAGACAAAATAAAACTTATATACATTGATCCGCCATTCGCCACAAAGCAAGACTTTATGAAAGATGGCGAAAAAGTTTATCAGGACAAAGTAATAGGAGCAGAGTTTCTGGAGTTTTTAAGACAGAGGCTTATTTTGGCTAGAGAAATATTAGCCGACGATGGCAGTATCTATATTCATCTTGATGGAAAAAAGGGGCATTATATAAAAATATTGATGGATGAAATTTTTTCTGAAAATAATTTCGTCAATGAGGTAATTTGGCATTACAGAACTGGCAATCTTGCAACAAAACAGTTCCAAAGAAAACACGACAGTATATTTTTATATTCAAAAAATAAAGACCACGTTTTTAACATACAGGAATTTAAAGAATATTATGTTCAAATCTATGGACCAGACAAGAAATTGAGTTTTGAGGGTGCAAACGATGCCGAAGATCAATTTGGGAGATATAGAATGAGTCAGGTTGATGATGTTTGGAATATATCAGCCGTATTCACCTTAGCCGGAGAACATATAGATTATCCTACACAAAAACCAGAAGCTCTTTTAGAAAGAATTATAAAAGCATCTTCAAATGAGGGTGATATTGTAATGGATTTTTTTGCTGGATCAGGCACAACACTATCTGCAGCAGAGAAACTTAATCGTAAATGGATTGGCTGTGATTGTGGTAAGTTTGCGATTTATACAATTCAAAAAAGAATACTAAATCTCAGTTCGTCCAAAGATTTGAAAAATAGAGAAAATAATTATGAAAAAGATTACAAACCTTTTACATTATATAATGCTGGACTTTATGACTATAAAAAGATAAAAGAACTGCCGTGGGAGAAATATCGTGATTTTGCACTTAATCTTTTTGAAGTAAGGGATGAGAAACATAAAGTAGCAGGGATAGAGATTGATGGTTATCGTGGTAACGACAATGCCATCGTCTTCAATCATGAAAAACATAAAACAGCCGTTTTGGATTACGGCTATATTGATGATTTACATAAGTATATCGGTTCAAAAATATCTGATAAGTTTTTTATTATTGCCCCTGCCGGTAATGTAGATTTTTTAGAGGATTATGTAGAGAGAGGAAAAATTCGTTATTACATTTTGCGTATTCCGTATTCTATTATCAATGAATTACACAGTCGTGATTTTGAAAGCATAAAACAGCCGGTGGATGAAAAGGATGTCAATAATACTGTGGAAGCGGTTGGGTTTGATTTTATACAGCCCCCCGAAGTTGAGTGTCTTTATAAAAGCGACAAGAAAAATGCAATTATAAAAATAACGAGATTCAAAAGTAAAATCCGTTCAAAAAATCCTCAAAAGTACGCTAATTTTGAAACGCTGTCAATGATGATGATTGATTTTAACTTTAATGGCGAAGTGTTTGATTTAGATAAGACATTTTTTGCCGAAGATTTGAAGAAAGTCGGTTACAAAATATCCTTTGATAAAAATGAAATAGATAAAAAAATGATGATTATTTATATGGATATCTTTGGCAATGAAAAGCGGGAGGTAAAAGAGTTAAAAGATTTTAAGTAATATGAAAAGCAAGGAGGTATATAAAAATGAGGACTTGGTTTTGAAGGTCAATAAAAATATTGATACAGATGTTTTAGATTTAAATAAATACGAACCATTTTTAGAAGCGTTATGTGGCGAGAGCCGTGAATTCCAGAAGGATGCTATCCGAGAAACCGTTAAATTTCTATTAGGTGGTAGGTATAAGAACATCAAAGATCTGGCAGAGGAAAATTATCACAATAACGAAATCTTACGGGATAGGAGTTCAGAAAAAGACTTATATAAATCATTGCCTCTTGCTGATAAATTAAACTGTTCCATTGATCTTGCGACAGGTACTGGAAAAAGTTATGTAATGTACGGCATTGCTCAAATAATGCTATGCGAGGGCGCGGTTGATAGGGTTTTAGTGCTTTGCCCATCCCTTACCATTGAAGACGGCTTAACTGAAAAGTTTGAAGATTTAGCATCAAATAAAAATATAAAAGATTCTCTGCCCAAGGGTTCAAAGTATAAAACACCTGGAATTGTTAATGGTATGGGCACTGTTGAAAAGGGAGATATTTGCATAGAGAATATCCACGCAACCCACATCAACAATAAGTCTGCCTGCAAGGTACCCATTTCTTCGGACACTCGTTATACAGATAAGCTCGACCTTTCGTAATGCTTTTTCGCAAATTCGGCAGGTGGCATTTTAAGCGATGTCTGGATTCTGGTGTTGTTGTAATTATGTATTGTTTTGTAGATTGCCCACACAAGTTCTCCTAAATGGTTAAATCTGTTCGGATCGCCCAAATCAACTTTGAATTGGGAGTAAAATAATTCCTGGTATCCGTTTTCCCACGGGCATCCTTTCTGGCTCATGGATGGATTAATGTTTAGATTGTTTTCCAGTGCAACGTAATCTTTCGAAGCATATTCCGAACCCTGGTCTGAATGAGCAATCTCGGCAGCCGGATGTGTGTGGACGGCAGATAACAAGGCGTTCATTACTAGGCTGCTGGAATAATTCAGCAAAACAGAAAATCCGACAACTTCCTTGGTGAATAAATCCAAAACTGTGGCAAGGTATACGGTTCGTTTTTTAAATTGAATGTAGGTGAAGTCGCTTGCCCAGATGTAATTCGGATAACTCGGACAATTTGTTAGAAGCAAATTCGGAAATTGCTCTGAATATTCTTTGTTTACTTTTTTCCATTTTGCCCCTCGGCGTCGGTACGGCTTAATGCCGAATAATTTCATGACGCGCAGTATTCTTTTCTTGTTGATTTTTAGGTACAATGCCAAACGTTTGTGTCCATAACTGGGAAATTCTCTGAGTGCGATTTCAATTTGCTGTTTTAATATCCAATCCTTGTCCGGCTGTTTGTGATGGTAGTAAATCATTGAACGTGACATCCCTGCAGCTTTGCTGAATTGTGTTTTGTCCAACGAACAATCTTCGCTCAATCCTTTTTTTGGGCTTGGGACAGTTTTATCGTAAGTGAGCCCACCAGTTCCAGCAATCCTTTGTTTTCCTTCTTTACTCTGGCAAATTCAGCCCACGAAGGGTTTCCGAGACCCCCTTGGTCAGCCACTTGTAAATCGTGGCTTCGGAAACCCCGTGATCCTGGCTGGCCTGCGAGACACTCACGCCTTCATCTTTAACTCGTTTAAGTATTTGGTCTTTTACTTCCTTGGCTACGTGGTAGCCCTTTTTAGTTGTAGTTGTCATATTCATTACCCCTATTATACATTTACATTGTTAATATTCAAACCCGTAGAAAGGGTGTCTGAATCTTGGGGTACCTG
>CAVZWH010000023.1:0-13315 GCA_963778905.1 Candidatus Staskawiczbacteria bacterium
TACCCATTTCTTCGGACACTCGTTATACAGATAAGCTCGACCTTTCGTAATGCTTTTTCGCAAATTCGGCAGGTGGCATTTTAAGCGATGTCTGGATTCTGGTGTTGTTGTAATTATGTATTGTTTTGTAGATTGCCCACACAAGTTCTCCTAAATGGTTGAATCTGTTCGGATCGCCCAAATCAACTTTGAATTGGGAGTAAAATAATTCCTGGTATCCGTTTTCCCACGGGCATCCTTTCTGGCTCATGGATGGATTAATGTTTAGATTGTTTTCCAGTGCAACGTAATCTTTCGAAGCATATTCCGAACCCTGGTCTGAATGAGCAATCTCGGCAGCCGGATGTGTGTGGACGGCAGATAACAAGGCGTTCATTACTAGGCTGCTGGAATAATTCAGCAAAACAGAAAATCCGACAACTTCCTTGGTGAATAAATCCAAAACTGTGGCAAGGTATACGGTTCGTTTTTTAAATTGAATGTAGGTGAAGTCGCTTGCCCAGATGTGATTCGGATAACTCGGACAATTTGTTAGAAGCAAATTCGGAAATTGCTCTGAATATTCTTTGTTTACTTTTTTCCATTTTGCCCCTCGGCGTCGGTACGGCTTAATGCCGAATAATTTCATGACGCGCAGTATTCTTTTCTTGTTGATTTTTAGGTACAATGCCAAACGTTTGTGTCCATAACTGGGAAATTCTCTGAGTGCGATTTCAATTTGCTGTTTTAATATCCAATCCTTGTCCGGCTGTTTGTGATGGTAGTAAATCATTGAACGTGACATCCCTGCAGCTTTGCTGAATTGTGTTTTGTCCAACGAACAATCTTCGCTCAATCCTTTTTTTGGGCTTGGGACAGTTTTATCGTAAGTGAGCCCACCAGTTCCAGCAATCCTTTGTTTTCCTTCTTTACTCTGGCAAATTCAGCCCACGAAGGGTTTCCCGAGACCCCCTTGGTCAGCCACTTGTAAATCGTGGCTTCGGAAACCCCGTGATCCTGGCTGGCCTGCGAGACACTCACGCCTTCATCTTTAACTCGTTTAAGTATTTGGTCTTTTACTTCCTTGGCTACGTGGTAGCCCTTTTTAGTTGTAGTTGTCATATTCATTACCCCTATTATACATTTACATTGTTAATATTCAAACCCGTAGAAAGGGTGTCTGAATTTTGGGGTACCTGCCAATCCGGATACTTATGCCAAAGCGTAAGAAGAAAATCCTTTGTAGTCGTGCGGCAGATATTCTCCTTTTTTTATGCGATAATGTAGTTATCTGATCGGCCAACTCTTCTTCGTTCTTATCTCTCGCTCCCATATTTAGGAAAAATAATCTTGAGCCAAGACTTCCCATCATTTTCCATACTTTTGGCGGTATTGGTGTTGAACCGGCTAAAATCATAAAAAGGAATTCGCCAACATAATGCCTTTTTCCGTGAACTCCTGTATCGGCATTAAATCCTTCGCCATCCAATACACGCGTTAAAATGCCCAAGCATTCATTCAAATCATCTTCTCTTTTAGAAAAGATTGTAGATAAGTCCCTGATTAAGAACATTTTGTATTTTAATTTTGGGAGCAAATCTATATCCTCTAATTTGTCTTTGCTGACATTTGTGGCATTAGACACAAATGAAGCTGGCGTGAATTTATCTGTGGCATAAGTCAAACCTTCAATTTCAGAAAAAAAGTTAATCGCAATAGTTTTTCCAGCAGACGGAACATCAACATATACCAGCGAAAAAGGATTTGTAATTTCCTTGATTAAAATCTGAGCCATGATAGATAATCCATATTCAGCAGGGAACAGCAGTTCGGGAAAGTTATTCTTTATAGTTTTTTGCCATTCTTCAAAACTTACCTCTTTATCTATTTTTTCAATTTTCTTTATGCGTTCTGCTTTTTCAATCTC
Source organism: Candidatus Staskawiczbacteria bacterium (assembly GCA_963778905.1). Taxonomy (GTDB): domain Bacteria; phylum Patescibacteriota; class Minisyncoccia; order Minisyncoccales; family Staskawiczbacteraceae; genus XYD1-FULL-39-28. Next base: position 1,907 of record CAVZWH010000023.1, read on the forward strand.
AGACCACTTCTTCGCGTACTTTGAAAATAAATCTTCGGCATTGCCGTTAAGCTTTATAAAGTAGTCCGTAATATCCCCGCCGTCTCCGACTTCTTTTGGCAGTATTATCAGGTAGACGTTATTGTTAACGCTTGATAGCATTTTTGCAGTTCTCTGAGCCCCTTTTATACCAGCATCATCGTTGTCATAACAGATGTATATTTCCTGGAACTTTTTAAAACTTTCAACCCACTCTTCTTTGAAAGTCATAGCCCCATGTGTGCCAGTAACAGCTTGAATGCCTTTTGCCACTGAAAGCAACCTGTCCATCTCGCCCTCACAAATAACAATCTTATCTGTTGGGCTTTCTAACATTTCCCAGTCATAGATTTGAGCTTTGGCTCCTTTTTCAGGATAAGTCATTTTATCAGTACCTAAGTTAGGATCCTGACGCAATTTGAAAAAGCTGAAAGAACCTTGTTTGTCTTTTATAGGTATGACAATCCACCATTTTTTGTAAAATTCTCCCCACCCGAGCTTGCGTTCGTTTATAACATCATCATTTATGCCCCTGTCGTTCAAATATTTACGGATATTGTCCGGTAACGCCCTATGGCAATCCATGACTAATTCATCATTAATTTTCTTTTTCGACTTTGTCAGATTTAAAACGATTTCTTCTTCCTGTTCTATTTTATCTCCCAAGAATTTAGCCAGCGTTATTATATTTCCTTGCTCGCCACACTTTTTGCAGTCGTATTGCGATGTTTCTTCATTGAAATATAGATGTGCCTCGCCTTTTCCACTATCGTTGTCACAATTGCCAAATAAACAATGCGTCACTAATTCTTTCCCCTGTTGCTTAAACGCTATCCCTTTTTGAGTCAAATAATCTTTTATTGTTATTTTTTCATTCATATTATTAATTTATCTTTGTCCGCCCACCGGCACGTTTTAATTTCCATGCCGGTGAGCTGCGTATTATTTATGCCGATGCGTAAATAACGCTTTTATCTTCTCCCTGAACTAACTGGTCTTTGGCCCACAACTTAATTTGTTTGCCAATCCAATTTTCTGCATCTGTTCCGAAAGCTTTTGCCAGTGTTCTCAGCGAGGTTTTGTTAGCCATGTCGCTGTTAGAAAATCATCAACTTTGACTTTCATTTTATTTTTAGCTTGCATCTGTATTGCATAAGTTTTTTATCCTTGATATAATACAGACACAAGGCAATTAAGCTTATTGTTTGACTAATAAGGCAACATTAAAAAAAACAACAAGCGTGATTAATAGAAACCCTTCTTCGACCAGAGGAGGGCGTTTTTATTTCTGGGCAACAGCTTGTTGCCTTTCTCGAATTTTTAATAATTTTTTGATTTTTCATAAAAAATTTCATTAACTTTTTCATTTACTGCTTCTTCGATTTTTGTACCAACTTCTGAATTTATTGGGTGGAATATGTTTATATTTTTATCTCCAACTTTTTTGCTAGGATAAACGAGACGCCAACCATCTCCGCCAAGCCGAGTATAAATCGCAACAGAACTTACATAATATTTTTTATCTAAAATAAAACTAGCAAAGGCGATTAGCCCATCTTTTGGCTTGACTGGAATAATATTTAACTCTTCAATTTTTATTTCCTGACTATTCATTAATTATTTTTTTGAATTTTTATTTTCGCTAATTTTGTTTGAAGCTAAGAGTAAATCAAAAACTTCATATAATAATTTTCTTTTTATTTCTTCTGACTCTGGGGAGAATGTCACACTGCCAATTTTTAATTCTTTTTTTTTGGACTCTTTTATTTGATTAAAACTTTTGGACATAAAAAACCGTATTTTATTCTACGGTTTTTACACTACACCATGGTTTGGATAAAAAGTGACAACTTTTCACCCTAAAAACTTTTGCTCTCAAACCGATGTCTTATCTGTTTTATTTTATTGACTTTTTTTTGACCGCTAGTACCCTCTACTCGTTTGGCAATTTTTCTATCAGATATTTTTTTCTCTTTAATATTCCGTCTGTATTTTAAGCCTAAACCCTTAATATTCTCTTTTAAATATTTTTGTTTTTGTTGTTCATTATAATCTTTTGATTTAAGTATCGCTTTTTGATATGGGGTAAGACCATCATCAAAACTAAACATTTCTGGATTATTTTTTGAAAAAAGACAAGTTATTTCTTTGCGTAGTTTATAGAGTAAATCTTTCGTAGTATTTATGCGCTTTTTGTCTTGCCAGCATCTCTCTTGTAATTTTTTTATATATCCCCAATCTATCTCTATATCATCTAGAGAAGTATTAGCATTCAATATTATGGTGGGCCTGTTGTTGTCTATCATTATATGAAAATTTCTGCATGGTGCAATAAATTTATTCTGCATAATTAATGTAATAAAAGTATCCAACCATTCATATCCAAGTTTATATTCAGATATGAGATAAGAAATTTCTAAAAGTAAATTGTCCCTTTCTTGTAAATTTTTATATTTTAAAAATTTTACCCAAGCATCATGAAATTCTTTATATACGTCAATATTTTTATAGCTTTTTGTTTCAAGGCCAGATATTTTTTTGTAATTCGGATTGAATCTATTTATAAATCGGTGCATGTTTTGCCGAAAATTTCTATCCTTAAAAAACTTTGCATAGAACCAATAATGATTTTTCTCCGCTATTGCTACCCCTTTTTTAATTTTTGAATCTTTTTTCATCACTTTTTCATTACCTTAATATACTTTTTAGATTATCACTTTTAAAACAAAGGGCAACTAAAAACCCGAACTTTTTAAGTCAGGGCTTTTTGATTAAATTATTTTAAATTTTCTTTTGAGATAAAAGTCTGTAGTAAAAAATTAGACAAATCAGACTGTTCTTTTGGTAGAACAAATTCTGCCCTCTCGAAAGGAACATGATTAAATTCTTCACCAACCACTTTATCGTTTGCATCGTAGTGCACGACTCCATTGGCATTATAATAGACAACTCCATAAACTTTTAAACCATCTATATCTGGGAGAGTATAAGTAACAAGTGTTGACGATATTGGAGTAACTTCCAGCCCCTGCGGGAGCGTAATTTGGGTAGCCCCATTTTTGTTATATGTTGTATTAAAGTCTTGCATCGCACTCATAAAATACGGAGCCGCGCCTTCCAACATACACCCATAACAGGCTGGTACCTTATAATAGGAAATATGCGAACCATTCTCGACAGAACCCCCCGTGGGGTACAAATCAACGGATGCATTACCATCTACTCCAGAACCCCCTTTTCCCGTCCATCCTTTTGGACCGAGCCAAACATGATACGATGCTCCATACGCAGAAACTTGATTAATTAAAGTTGATAAGCCGCTTAAAGCGATATTGCCAGGATATTTATCTTCATACATTCCCAATCCAGTTAAGCCATCCGATGTGGGCAATATATTTATAGGAAGATTGACGGTGGTATTTTTAGATATTTTATCCCATGGTTTGGGGATAAAAATAAAAAAATAATAAGACACTAAAATAATGACTATTAATATAATGATAAGAACGCTTATTTTAAACCAGTTATTTTTTAAAAAGTTTTTCATGGGTTTTTTATTGGCTTAACTCCATTTTTTGATTTATAAAATCAGTATATTCCGAATAAGATACTATTTTGTCTTCGACCAACCAAAGATTTCCCGTGTTTATAATATTACCGCCACCCTCTCCGCCCTCAAAGTGAATGGCTAGCCAGTTATTTCCATCCGATAATACTTCGATGTTAAATTTAGAATTATTTAATTGTGAGACTGGGGAAATAAGTACAAAACACTTGTTTAGTTTTTTGTTATAGTGATTCCGTTGACTAAATTCATTCGACGTAAAGATATTAATATATGAATTTTTAAAATCATTAAGTGTTTTCTCTGCCTGAGTTGTACATTTAGCTTGCAAATCAACAATATTTTCTGAGCCAGTATTTTTTTGCCCCTGTTGGTTCGGAAGAGAAATAAAATAATAGCCGACAGACCCAGCAACGATTAAAACGGCAACTGAAATAATTATTTTAAACCAATTATCTTTTAAAAAGTTTTCCATAGATTTATTTTAACCCCTTACCTTCAAGACAAGTATTATAAGCATTATTGTAGGCCGATATATAATATGTGGTTGATGGGTAAGTCCCATTAGAACAATCAGTGCTATCAGGGAAATAATACCCATTAATAGTTTCACCACCACTATCGTGGCAATTTTTACTCCTGTATTCGTTTACAGTTGCCACCCGTGCTTGCTTCGCACAATCTGACTTTTCGCTAACTATTAAGTCATTCTGGTATGTTTGTTGGTCTATTGCCGCTCGTTGTTCGGCCTGTTTTGCTTGAATATTTACCTGCTGTTGTTTTTTAATAGCTTGCTGATTATAAACTACCCCCATGTAATAAAATCCTCCCAAAATAATACACCCTAACAAAATACTAATCGGCAGAATAAATTTATTTTTATCCATAGATTTTATTGATTAAGACATCCGTTGTAAATTTTGTCATAATCCGACTGTGCTGTAGAACTTATAAGCGCTTCGTCTTTTTCTTTCGCTTGAGCCGACGCTTGAGTTATTTCACCTTTGACAATTCTTATCTGTTCAAACACAACCGTTGTGCCATACGTTGGCACATAATCGTTGATAAGTTGTTGATCGCTGGCAGGTAGCTGTGACATTTCGTCTGCAGTGAGAGAACCGTTACTAATGTAATTATTTAACAATTGCAATTCCTGCGTGTATAATAAGACGTTATGGCCATACATTTTTATTAACATTCCCATGAAGTCTCTGTCGTTTACTCCACTTCCTGCTGGAGTGGGGGCTGGATTAGTATCCGGAGGAACAGGTGTTCCCGAAAATGAAGCATCCATAGCAGATTCACCAAAGCTTGTAAAATCATCTTTTACAGCTTGAGCGTTTGCCTGACACTGAGCAACCTTTAGAGTTGCATCTTGTGTTGGTGGCACAGAACTGTTTGGCGGCGGATTTTGAGTTACTGAAGAAGGCGGCTCCGGCACGGTATTAGAAGGGCTTACGCCATATAAAGTTAATGCTGAATTTTGCCAATTCTGTTTTGCGTAGCCATCTTCCACGGCATTAAGAAAATCTTTTATTATAGATGCGGGGATGATATAGCCGTAAGAAGAAAAACTGCCCTGAGTAGCCAGCGTTGGAATTCCTATAAATTCTCCATTTTCGTCAAAGACGGCACCGCCAGAATTACCCTTGTCTATTTTGGCATCAGTTTTATACATTGTTATATTTTCTATATTTTCTGTGCCACTGATAATGCCATTGGTGAGTGTGATATTATTGCCCGCAGATACAGGATAACCAAGAACATTAATATTTTTATCAAGAAGGTCAGTGGTCTGACTGAATTCTACGTTGGTGTTTGAGTATGGAGTTGTAAATGTATAAGCATTGGGAGTAATAATAGCTAAGTCGTGATTTGTGCTGAAGATAAATTGACTACCAGAAGTATAATATAGGGTCGGTGCTGTTTCATAGTCAGATGTTTTGTAAATACTGCATGGCCCCGTTGCCCCATTGAGAACGTGTTTATTAGTTATAACTTGGTTGTCGTTGGCCGAACTGCCATACATTATTATTCCGGTTCCAGACATAGTGCCACCGCTAATCGGACAGACGATTTGCACGACATATTGTATTTTTCCTTCAATGTCGGTGCTAACAGAAGACACCGGCTGTGTTGCTATTTTGGGCTTTTGCTGATTTAAATTTTTGGTTATGGGGCTAATATTTGTTGAATTATTTTGACCATTCTGTTGAGTGTTTGGTTTTGCGGTAGCAGTTGAAGTAGTCATTGTTGCGGTTTGAGGTTTAAATATATTCCAAACGCTCCAACTAAAAGGATTCCACCAAGAAGCAAGTGCTACTTGAGGAATAATAAAAGAGGCAATTATTAGAATTATAAAAAATTTGTAATATTTTTTCATAAATTTTTTGTTATAATAATATCAATTTAATGGCCAGATATAAGGCCAAAGATGTAAAAATTGTAATATCTTAAATCCGATAAAAGGAATAAAATATGTAATATAAACTATCACTTTAATAATGAAGAAAAAAATTAACCAAATAAGAAGCACTAATGATAATAAAATTCCCATAATTTTTTCTATAACACAAAGCCCGCCGCTAGGCCGAGACTTTCGTCCCATATATCCTTTCGAATATATGCCACATCCATGGAGCCTGAACGACGGGTTCAGTATGGACGTGGACTTTGTGCCATGCCTTGTAAAACAAGGTTTAGGCGTCAATATTAAGTTGTTATTTTAATCTTAACGCTAAAACACAGTAAAATCAACGAAAAGCCCGATTTTAATCGGGTTTCAATTGGTGATAAAATTTCAGATTATTTACGATTTTTCTACTCTTCGTTGTTATCCTCAGCCGTTTCTACTTCCGAAACTTCATCCTCTAACTCAAAACCAATAACACGAGAAAGCCATTCCACCGAAGCCTCGCCCTGTTTTTTTATAACGCTGTTCATTGGCCGTATATGCATCAAAGAATTTCTGTATTCTTTTAAGTTCAGAAAATGTTTTTGCGTTTCAGACTTAGAACCAAAATCACTGCTGAAAATATCCCAGTTCACTAAAACTATTTGGTTGTAGTCCATAACGTCGCAGAAATTAAATTTTTCATAATTTTTAATTTCTTTGCCCTGTTCATAGGGATGCCTCTTATATAATTCTGAAATTTTGTCTTTCACTCTTTCTTGAATGTCTCCAGGTATTTTTTTCCAGTATTCATCGCCAAAAGCCAAAGACAATTTCCCATCCAAATAAGTTCGTATTTCTTTTTCCAAGTTTTCTAAAAATTCCAATGGGGTTGTTTTGATTTGGTTTTCTGTTTCCGAAATACCACCTGTTAAAACTTTAATTTTATCAAAAATTAATAACCCTCTTTCTTTTATAAATTGGTCATAATCATTTTTCCATATTGCCGCGTCGCTATCAGATTTTATAAGGTGCGATTCCATTGTTTCAGAAAACTTTTTGTTTGTTTTTTTATAATCTGAAAAATAATCCGACGGCCTTTTCTTTTTTATTTCCCTGTTTAACTCTCCGGGTATGAAAGCAAAGTTTAGCAACAGATGCCTTCTCCCGATATGATTTTTTGCCAAAAAGGCCTTCGGAAAAATATGATGTTTTTCGTGATGGTTAAATTCAGAGCAAAGAGTTCTATCTAAAATAACAGCAGAATTATCTTTGAAATGTTTCGGAGATTCCAGAGCTAATAAACAAAATATAGCATTCTTTACGGCAGATCTGGTGTAGATGCGGATTTTTTTAATGTCTTCTTCTGTTAAATTAACTGGGATACTTAACTCCACCGGATTATCCATCAAAACTTTATCAAAGTATTCGTGGATATCGTTTCCCATTATGGTCAAAGTTGAAGCGCTGTATCGCTGAGAAAAAGCGGTGCGCCAAAACCATTTTTTAACAAATTCTGATTGAGTTGCTGACAATGACCTGTCACCAATCTTGGCAAACAAATAACCAACCATCGCAATCATTGATGGATATGGAATAAATTCATAAATTTTCACGCCAAAGTTACTTCGCAAATAATCAATTGCGCTTTCTACCGCCTGCTCTGTTTTTGACCAATTATCTTTTATCTCCTCATTGGTTAATTGGAACTGAAATGCTCTTGTGGCTTGGCCCTTTATTAAAAGCGATAAAAGCTGGGCAACAACTTCTTCTGCGATTCTTCCGAAACCCTTGTCTTCCAATTTATCGTTTAATTCTCTGACTTTTTCTTTTAAATCAAAATCGTTGCTCCATGTGTTAGCAACAACCAAATCAAAAAGCCCCAATCTCTTTCCGCCCTGGTTAATCCTTTCAAAAATTCTGATGGCTTCTTCTAACTGAACGTCCTTAACTTCCACAACTGATATCGGATAGGTTGTAAGTATTCTTTGGCATTTTTTAAAAATCTTCCTTCTTTCCGGAGACAGTGGCAGGTACCCCAAAATTCAGACACCCTTTCTACGGGTTTGAATATTAACAATGTAAATGTATAATAGGGGTAATGAATATGACAACTACAACTAAAAAGGGCTACCACGTAGCCAAGGAAGTAAAAGACCAAATACTTAAACGAGTTAAAGATGAAGGCGTGAGTGTCTCGCAGGCCAGCCAGGATCACGGGGTTTCCGAAGCCACGATTTACAAGTGGCTGACCAAGGGGGTCTCGGGAAACCCTTCGTGGGCTGAATTTGCCAGAGTAAAGAAGGAAAACAAAGGATTGCTGGAACTGGTGGGCTCACTTACGATAAAACTGTCCCAAGCCCAAAAAAAGGATTGAGCGAAGATTGTTCGTTGGACAAAACACAATTCAGCAAAGCTGCAGGGATGTCACGTTCAATGATTTACTACCATCACAAACAGCCGGACAAGGATTGGATATTAAAACAGCAAATTGAAATCGCACTCAGAGAATTTCCCAGTTATGGACACAAACGTTTGGCATTGTACCTAAAAATCAACAAGAAAAGAATACTGCGCGTCATGAAATTATTCGGCATTAAGCCGTACCGACGCCGAGGGGCAAAATGGAAAAAAGTAAACAAAGAATATTCAGAGCAATTTCCGAATTTGCTTCTAACAAATTGTCCGAGTTATCCGAATCACATCTGGGCAAGCGACTTCACCTACATTCAATTTAAAAAACGAACCGTATACCTTGCCACAGTTTTGGATTTATTCACCAAGGAAGTTGTCGGATTTTCTGTTTTGCTGAATCATTCCAGCAGCCTAGTAATGAACGCCTTGTTATCTGCCGTCCACACACATCCGGCTGCCGAGATTGCTCATTCAGACCAGGGTTCGGAATATGCTTCGAAAGATTACGTTGCACTGGAAAACAATCTAAACATTAATCCATCCATGAGCCAGAAAGGATGCCCGTGGGAAAACGGATACCAGGAATCATTTTACTCCCAATTCAAAGTTGATTTGGGCGATCCGAACAAATTCAACCATTTAGGAGAACTTGTGTGGGCAATCTACAAAACAATACATAATTACAACAACACCAGAATCCAGACATCGCTTAAAATGCCACCTGCCGAATTTGCGAAAAAGCATTACGAAAGGTCGAGCTTATCTGTATAACGAGTGTCCGAAGAAATGGGTACCTTGCAGGCAGACTTATTGTTGATGTGGGTTGCGTGGATATTCTCTATGCAAATATCTCCCTTTTCAACAGTGCCCATACCATTAACAATTCCAGGTGTTTTATACTTTGAACCCTTGGGCAGAGAATCTTTTATATTTTTATTTGATGCTAAATCTTCAAACTTTTCAGTTAAGCCGTCTTCAATGGTAAGGGATGGGCAAAGCACTAAAACCCTATCAACCGCGCCCTCGCATAGCATTATTTGAGCAATGCCGTACATTACATAACTTTTTCCAGTACCTGTCGCAAGATCAATGGAACAAATTAATTTATCAGCAAGAGGCAATGATTTATAAAAGTCTTTTTCTGAACTCCTATCCCGTAAGATTTCGTTATTGTGATAATTTTCCTCTGCCAGATCTTTGATGTTCTTATACCTACCACCTAATAGAAATTTAACGGTTTCTCGGATAGCATCCTTCTGGAATTCACGGCTCTCGCCACATAACGCTTCTAAAAATGGTTCGTATTTATTTAAATCTAAAACATCTGTATCAATATTTTTATTGACCTTCAAAACCAAGTCCTCATTTTTATATACCTCCTTGCTTTTCATATTACTTAAAATCTTTTAACTCTTTTACCTCCCGCTTTTCATTGCCAAAGATATCCATATAAATAATCATCATTTTTTTATCTATTTCATTTTTATCAAAGGATATTTTGTAATGACTTTCTTCAAATCTTCGGCAAAAAATGTCTTATCTAAATCAAACACTTCGCCATTAAAGTTAAAATCAATCATCATCATTGACAGCGTTTCAAAATTAGCGTACTTTTGAGGATTTTTTGAACGGATTTTACTTTTAATCTCGTTATTTTTATAATTGCATTTTTCTTGTCGCTTTTATAAAGACACTCAACTTCGGGGGGCTGTATAAAATCAAACCCAACCGCTTCCACAGTATTATTGACATCCTTTTCATCCACCGGCTGTTTTATGCTTTCAAAATCACGACTGTGTAATTCATTGATAATAGAATACGGAATACGCAAAATGTAATAACGAATTTTTCCTCTCTCTACATAATCCTCTAAAAAATCTACATTACCGGCAGGGGCAATAATAAAAAACTTATCAGATATTTTTGAACCGATATACTTATGTAAATCATCAATATAGCCGTAATCCAAAACGGCTGTTTTATGTTTTTCATGATTGAAGACGATGGCATTGTCGTTACCACGATAACCATCAATTGTATCCCTGCTACTTTATGTTTCACATCACTTACTTCAAAAAGATTAAGTGCAAAATCACGATTTTTTCCCACGGCAGTTCTTTTATCTTTTTATAGTCATAAAGTCCAGCATTATATAATGTAAAAGGTTTGTAATCTTTTTATAATTATTTTCTCTATTTTTTCAAATCTTTGGACGAACTGAGATTTAGTATTCTTTTTTGAATTTTATAAATCGCAAACTTACCACAATCACAGCAATCCATTTACGATTAAGTTTCTCTGCTGCAGATAATGTCGCTTGATTCCAGCAAAAAAATCCATTACAATATCACCCTCATTTGAAGATGCTTTGATAATTCTTTCTAAAAGAGCTTCTGGTTTTTGTGTAGGATAATCTATATGTTCTCCGGCTAAGGTGAATACGGCTGATATATTCCAAACATCATCAACCTGACTTATTCTATATCTCCCAAATTGATCTTCGGCATCGTTTGCACCCCAAAACTCAATTTTTGTCTGGTCCATAGATTTGAACATAATATTCTTTAAATTCCTGTATGTTAAAAACGTGGTCTTTATTTTTTGAATATAAAAATATACTGTCGTGTTTTCTTTGGAACTGTTTTGTTGCAAGATTGCCAGTTCTGTAATGCCAAATTACCTCATTGACGAAATTATTTTCAGAAAAAATTTCATCCATCAATATTTTTATATAATGCCCCTTTTTTCCATCAAGATGAATATAGATACTGCCATCGTCGGCTAATATTTCTCTAGCCAAAATAAGCCTCTGTCTTAAAAACTCCAGAAACTCTGCTCCTATTACTTTGTCCTGATAAACTCTTTCGCCATCTTTCATAAAGTCTTGCTTTGTGGCGAATGGCGGATCAATGTATATAAGTTTTATTTTGTCTTTTGTATCTAAAAGATTTTTACCTTTTTGGTCGTTATATATTTCTTTAACAATTTGTAAGTTGTCCCCGAAAATTAGCTTATTTGT
>CAVZWH010000024.1:0-92548 GCA_963778905.1 Candidatus Staskawiczbacteria bacterium
AGTGGTTGTCATAGATAAAAGAAAATCATCAAAAGGCGGAAGGTCTGTTGAGGATTTAGGCTACGTGGATCCATTAAAAAAAAGAAGAAGCCTTAAAAAAGAAAGGATTTTGTATTGGCTGTCAAAGGGGGCAAAGGCATCTGCAACAATACATAATTTATTAGTTTCAGAAAAAATTATTGACGCTAAAAAAATTGCTAAAAAATCTAAAAAACCCGCAGTGGTAGCCACTCCTGCCTCGGCACCAATAGCGGCGGCAACCTCAGAAATAAAACCAGCAGAGGCAGCGCCGGTTGAAACTCCAAAAGAAGAAGAACCAAAGGGTGCCCCGTTAGCAGAGGAATCAAAACCAGTCTAAAGGTATTGACAAGCATAAATAAATTTAATAAGATATATTCACATGGTAAATAAATTAGAAATCACCATCAAAAAAAGAAGCGGATAACTGTCTGATTTTTTGTGTTTAACGAGTGGCCGCTTCACAAAGGCGGTTTTTAATTATTATCAAGCACGTTGAAATTTTAACCCTGTTAAATGTTTTCAATAACAGATTGCCTACCAGCAATTTTTAACAGGTTTAGCCGGTTAAATAATTTTTAATTTTTGAAAAAATTAAAAATTAAAATCCTTCGGGATTTTATTTAACTGGCCAAGCTTAATTGAAATTTAGACGTGGGGTCTTTATTCAATTAAGTAGTAGGTAAAAGCATACAAAATAAAAGTTCACATAAAAATTATTTTCACAAATAATTTTTATGAAAGATACATAAAATCTGTATCTATTAGAAACTTACGCTGCCTTTCACTTCGCAAAAAGGGTGAAAGGTTAGAAACTTTTGATAAGCTCAGAAATTGAGTTTATCGAAGGATAGGTTAGAAGCGAATGGCGGATGCCTTGGGATATTAATGCTATGAAAGACGTGGCGTGCCTGCGATAAGCATCGGGGAGCTGGCTAGCAAGCTTTGATCCGGTGATTTCTGAATGAGGAAACTCAATATTGTTAATACAATATTATGCACAACGCAAGTTGTGTAAGCGCACCCGGTGAAGTAAAACATTTCAGTAGCCGGAGGAACAGAAAACAATGAAAATTTATATTCTCTCTTGTTTAACGAAGATCTTGAGGAGAGATTATGAATTTTCGCATTCCCTTAGTAGTGGCGAGCGAAGAGGGAACAGCCTAAACCAATTTTTATAATTGGGGTTGTAAGGTTATAGCGTCGGGAGCACTTACATGGACAATTTATTGTCTATGTAAATGTTTGCCGAGGGAGAGCATTTAGGTAAAATTATTAATAGAAGCACTCTGGAAAGAGGCACCATAGAGGGTAATAGTCCCGTATGTAAAAATAATTTTATGCTCCTTGCTATTTTTCTTGAGTACTGTCGGGCATGATAACCTGGCAGGAATCCAGCCGAACTATCGGCTAAGGCTAAATAATTAATATCACCAATAGTGAACCAGTACCGTGAGGGAAAGGTGAAAAGTAGGGGGTTGACCCCGGTGAAATAGTACCTGAAACCATTTGCTTACAAAGAGTCGGAGCCCGAAGTTCGCAAGGATTAGGGTGACGGCGTGCTTTTTGCAGAACGAGCCAACGAGTTTGAATATTTGATTTTGTCTAAGCCCTTCTGGGGCGCAGGCGTAGCGAAAGCGAGTGTTAAAAGCGCGAATATATCGAATGTTCAAGACCCGAAGCCAGACGAGCTTACCATGAGCAGGATGAACCCTTGTGAAAACGAGGGGGAGGTCCGAACTAGTGAGGCGTGCAATCCTCTTGGATGACTTGTGGTAAGGAGTGAAAAGCTAATCGAGTTTGGTAATAGCTGGTTCTTCCCGAAACAGCTTTGGGGCTGGCGTCTACGAATTAAATTTTAGGGGTAGAGCACTAAATAGAATTCCTTGGAGTTTCTCCAGGTTTTCTAATTAAACTCCGAATACTAAAATTTTTATGTAGGCAGTAAGAACGCGGGGGCTAAGCTCCGCGCTCAAAAGAGAAACAGCTCAGATCGTCGTCTAAGGTCCCTAAATTAGACTAAGTGTTTTTAAGGAAGTATTTTGCCCTCGACAGGCAGGAAGTTAGCTTAGAGGTAGCTATCTTTTAAAGAGTGTGTAACAACTCACTGCCCGAACTTTATTCTTTTGAATAGAGAGGGGCGAGATGCGCCAAAGATTTCCGGGACTAAAGTTTAATACCGAAGACACGGATTTTGGCAATTTATTGCCAGAGTGGTAGGGAAGCATTCCCAGGGCATTGAAGCAGGAGGGTAACCGACTGTGGAGCGCTGGGAAGAGAGAATGTTGGCCTGAGTAACCGCATTGCGGATGAAAGCTCCGCACACCGAAAGTCCAAGGTTTCCTTGGCAATGGTATTCAACCAAGGGTTAGGCGGCCCTAAGGCAAACCCGAAAGGGGTAGCTGATGGACAGTCGATTAATATTTCGACCCTTCTTTATTTTTTCAATAAAGTGCGGAATTTAGTAAGTAAGGCGACTAATTGGATTGTCGTCGGCAATCTGACGCAAGAAGGATTGACGGGAAGTTGTATTTATACAGCGAACCTTACTGAGCAGGTTCCCTAGAAAATCTTTATTTAAATAGAATAGAGAAACCGTACCGCAAACCGACACAGGTGGACAAGCGTAAGTATGCTAAGGTGAACGGGTGAGACCTCGTTAAGGAACTCGGCAAATCAGTGGCCGTAAGTTCGCAATATGGCCTGCCCCTGTCGCAAGACTAGGGGCTGCAACAAACGTACTTCAAGCGACTGTTTATCAAAAACACAGCTCCCTGCTAACTCGTAAGAGGATGTATAGGGGGTGAAGCCTGACCAGTGTTGGAATGTTAAGTTTGGGGGTGCAAGCCGCAAGGTTTGTGCTCACTGAATGAAGCACCAATGAACGTCGGCGATAACTATAAGTGACGATTGTAGTTACAAAACTTTGCTATATGCTGGAAACTCCGGGTATATTGAACTACTATCCGTTATTTGATAAAATTAAATAATGGAAGTAAAAAAGTTCAATTGCGGACAATCAGCAGGAAAGGCTTTTGACGAGAAATTAGGCAACTATCTAAGCGGTTTTACTGATGGTGAAGGAAGCTTCAATATATCAGTAATTAACCGAGAAAAAGATTACAAACACGGATGGAAAATAAGTTTATGCTTTAATATTTCACAAAAAGACGACGCCGTTCCTAAAATATTTAAAAATGTTTTAGGATGCGGAAGAATCAGATATCGAAAAGACGGAATATGTTATTTCGATGTTAGAAAAACAGATGATTTAGTTAAAATCGTGGTGCCGTTTTTTGAAAAATTCCCATTGCTATCAAATAAGCAAAAAGTTTTTATAATTTTTTGCAAAGCGTTGAGAATAGTGAAAAATAAAGAGCATTTAACTATTAGTGGAATGGAAAAAGTTCTAAAACTTAGAGATAAAATAATAGTTGGCCGAAAAAGGAAATATTCTAACAAAGAAATCCTTATTTCTTATCAAAAGAATCCTCAGAGACTACACGCGAAGATCCCGTAAGGCGGGATATGATATAGTCCGACCTGCATAGCGATATGCAGAATACAGTAGAAATACTGTATCAGTGTTAGAATTGACTTATCTAAACACAAGCAACAATAAAGAATCGTCCAAAGGTAGCGTAATCCCTTGCCGGGTAAGTTCCGGCCCGCATGAATGGCCTAACGACTTGAAGACTGTCTCAACGAGGCGCCCGGTGAAAATGCAATAACAGTGAAGATGCTGTTTACCTGCGGCTAGACGGAAAGACCCCGGAAGCTTTACTGTAGTTAGATATTGGTTATTGATTTCTGATACGTAGCGTAGTGGTGAGCCTTTGAAGCGACATTTTCGGATGTCGTGGAGGCGCCGATGAAACAGCCATTTTTAGAAATTAATATTCTAATCCTCTTGACTGAGGTGACAGTGTTTAATGGGCAGTTTAAGTGGGGCACTTGCCTCCTAAAAAGTAATGGAGGCGTTTAAAGGTTGGCTAGCTTCGGATGGAAATCGAAGCGATAGGGCAAAGCCATAAGCCAGCTTTACTGCAAGACGGATATGTCGCGCAGTTGCGAAAGCAGAACTTAGTGAACCGACTTATTTTTATAGAAAATGAGAAGATCATCAGCCAAAAGCTACTCCGGGGATAACAGGCTGGTAGAGCCCGAGAGTCCATATCGACGGCTCTGTTCGGCACCTCGATGTCGGCTCAACTTATCCTGGGGCTGGAGCAGGTCCCAAGGGTCCGGCTGTTCGCCGGTTAAAAAGTTACGTGAGCTGGGTTCAAACCGTCGTGAGACAGGTTGGTCCCTATCTACCGCAGGCGTTGAGTTTTGAGGAGATTTGTTCCTAGTAAAATTTGCTACTTCGTAAAGTAATTTACGATGACAATTCGGCTAATAACGGTGAAACCTTATTAATTTTTGTCCGTTGATAACCATTATTGAATTCGGTCCAATAATAATGGTACAATTAACTTGAGGACCAATAATTAATTAAGATAATACCGTGGGAAGTCAATCTAAAATAGATTTATCGTATATAGCAGGTTTTTTAGACGGTGATGGCAGTCTTATGCTTCAAATTAAGAAGCGTAAAGACGGCAGATTAAAGAGGCGATTTATGTGCACTATCTGTTTTTATCAAGATAGTCGCCATGAAAAATCTCTTTATTGGATTAAAAAAATTTTTGGAATCGGTTTTATTTCCCATCGCAATGATGGAATGACCGAACTAAGAATAAATGGTTTTAAGCAAACAAAAGAAATTTTGGAAAATTTAATGCCATTTATTAGATTTAAAAAACAACAGGCGAAAGCATTATATAGCGCAGCCAGTCTTTTAAATCAAAAAGAAACAAGGTTATTAGACAAAAAAGATCTATTGAAATTAGTAGATTTTATAATAACCATCCAGAAAAATAATTACATCACTAGAAAAAAGAAAACCAAAGCAGATATTTTAAAAATTTTAGGTCTGACCCCGTAACGACTGAGGCTTTATGCCAAGATAGTGGTGAAAAATCCGCTATAATACGCCGACGCCCTAATCCAAAATTGGATGGGCGAAGATATAGTCTATGCACGTAGTGATACGTGGTTTAAAACATGACGAGAGGACCGGAATGAACTGACCTCTGGTGTACCAGTTGTCCTGCCAAGGGCATCGCTGGGTAGCTAAGTCGGGAATAGATAAGCGCTGAAAGCATATAAGCGCGAAACTAACTCCAAGATGAGAACTCTTAGATTTCCCGCAGATTACGGGATTGATAGGCTCCAGGTGTAAGTCCAGTAATGGATTCAGCCGGGGAGTACTAATAAATCATTTTATCCTTCGATATACTCAGCATATGAGTTATCGGAATTCACAGCGTAAGTAATAATAGATACAGATTTTAGGTATTTTGTAGAAAATAAAAATTTGAATGCAAAGGTGGCAATTATACTGGAGTTGTCCCACCTGATCCCATTTCGAACTCAGAAGTGAAATACTTCAAGGCCGATTTTTCCGGACAAAATAAAAAATATAAATCGTGAATAGTGTAAGAGAGCTATACTGGAAGTGCTCCACCTGATCCCATTTCGAACTCAGAAGTGAAATCTTCCAAGGCCGATGGTAGTGCGAAAGCGCGAGAGTAGGTAGCTTTCTTACACTGTTCGCGATTTTTTATTTTGTACGGAAAAATAGTAGTGCCTGGGGTGCGGAACGGAATTATAAATCAAATTTTAGAAATAAAAAAACGAGATGATTTCAAGGCGCGGCGAGGAAGTTGTATCCGCAGGATACTCTGACGAAGCTGCAACGCAGAAATCGCTCGTTTTTTTATTTCCCTCGGGGCGGGCGAATTAAGGCAATCTTCGTCGTTGCTTCGGAGCTCACGATGCGCAGAGGCATCAGTTCGCTCCTCGCGCCTCGAATCTTGCCTTAATTCGCCCGCTAAAATGATTTATAATTCCGTTCCGCACCCCTCTGCGCGAGAGTAGGTAATTGCCACCCTTGCATTCAAAAAAATAAACGAAACTGGCTTTGTGAAGCCAGTTTTTAGTTTGTAAAATTTGCCAAATAAAACCCGATAGAGTAAAATAACGTATTATGAAAAGCGGGAAAGATATTTCAATAAATAAAAAAAATAATGTGTGGTTGAAATTTTTGGCCGGAGCTGTTGCTCTTTTATTTTTTCTCGCAGTTCTTAATTTTTTTAGTTCGGGAGTAAAAAATACTTTTTATGTTTTGTCTTCGCCCGTACAAAAAACTTTTTGGTATGCCGGCGAATCAGCTTCGGGATTTTTAAGTTCTATTTCTAAGGCAGGAATTTTAGTAAAAGAAAACCAAAATTTAAGCAACGAAAATCAAAAACTTTTATCACAAGTTGCTTTTTTGCAATCAATACAACAAGGAAATCAGGCGCAAAGCGAGGTTTCATCTGCCTGCCAAAACAATAGTTTCAAATTGTTAATGGCAGGAGTTGTCGGCTTAGAAGACCAGGATATGCTTACAATAAATAAAGGTTTGGTTGACGGCGTGGCTAATGATATGCCGGTTATAAATCAACAGGGAGCTGTTTTCGGAAAAGTTTTTAAGGTTTACAAAAATTTTTCTGAAGTAATGCTCATATCAAATAAAAATAGCGTTATTAACGTAAAAGTTCAACAAAGCGATTTAACAAAACCAGAGATTGATGGCGTGATTAAAGGCAGCGGAGGACAGAGCGTTTATTTAGATTTAATTCCAATTGACGACACAATAAATCAGGGTCAGGTTTTAATCACGTCTGCGTTGGAAGGAACTTTTCCTAAAGATCTTTTAGTGGGGACAATTACTAAAGTTGAAAAAAACGACCAGAATCCGCATCAGTCCTCGCAGGTTCAGCCATTTTTCAATGTAGCAACAGATAATTTGTTTGTAATTCTAAACTACAAACGTTAGGAGTATGGATTGGCTAAAATATATTTTTATATTTTTTCTTTTTTACCTTTTTGCCATGCTGCAAAGCAGTTTTTTTGCGCATTTTAGTTTGTTTGGAGCTGTGCCAAATTTTATTTTTATATTTTTCTTTTTGATTGTTTTTTTCACGCCCAAAAAAATGAATTATATAATTCTGTTTTATGCAATAATCGCCGGATTATTTTTGGATATTTTTTCTTACACATATTTTGGAGCATCGGTGGTTTTGCTTATAATTATCGGGTATCTTACAAAAAAAATGCAGGCATCTCTAAAAGAAAAAAAAGACAAATATCCTTTTATTTATTTTTTGCCGATTTTTTTAATTTGTTTAATAATATACGAATTAATGTTAATGCTGTATTTTCGATTTCTGGATTCTTCGCACACCTTGATGAGCATTGACTGGAAATTTTTGGCCGGAATAATTTATAATTTGATAGTAGCTTCCTTAGGATTTTTAATTTTCAAAAAAATCAATGGTAAAAAAATACAAAGTTAAAAATTCAACAGCCGACATTGAACCGCACGAGGTTTTTTTGGATAAATTGGCGAAAGCAAAAGAAGAAGAGCTTGGAATTTCTGAAAAAAAGTTTGAGGTTCCGTTAAAAGAAAAAATATCCTACTTTTTGTTCGGGATTTTTTTGTTGCTGGCAATAATTTTGTTTTCAAAAACTTTTTATTTTCAAATTTTTGAGGGCAAAAAATTATACACTTCAGCTGAAAACAACAAGGGTTCAGTAAACATAATTGTGCCGGAAAGGGGCATAATTTATGATAAAAATTATAAAAAACTTGTGTCCAATTCGCCGGCATTTGATTTGGTCTGCGACAGAGCTCATTTTTCTATGTCATCTTATGAAATTTCAAAAGAAATTTCAGATATTGCCGCAATTGTCCAGGTAAATCCTATTGATATTGCGAATAAAATTCAGAGTTCTGATTCCTCGCAGGTTTTGGTTGCAGAAGATTTAAGCCATGACAATCTTTTGGTTTTAGAAACCAAAATAAATAATCTTTCCGGATGCGAAATTCAGCAAAACACAGCCAGAGATTATCTTTATGGTCCGGTTTTTTCCCAGGTTTTGGGATATACGGGCAGAATAGATAAAGAAGAATATTCAAACTCTACAGGATATGCAATTAACGATTACATAGGTAAAACGGGACTGGAAGAATATTATGAAACATATTTAAGGGGAAAATCGGGCCAATTAAAATCAGCAAAACCAGCGACAGACGGCAGTCAAAACCAAGAAGTTTTATCCCAGCCGGTTGCAGGAGATAATTTAGTTTTGAATATAGATGCTGATTTGCAGCAAAAACTTTATGATGCGCTGGCGGCCAGCATACAAAAAATGGGAGGAAAAAAAGGAGCTGCGGTTGCCATGGATCCAAGAACCGGCGCTGTTTTGGCATTGGTTTCTTATCCTTCTTATGACGATAACGCTTTTTCGCAGGGAATATCGGAAGTTGATTACAGCAAAATAATAAATGATCCTTCTCAGCCGCTTTTTGACAGGGCAATTGCTGCAAAATATCCGACAGGTTCTACAATAAAACCATTTGAAGCTTCCGCGGCCTTGCAGGAAAAAATAATTTCACCGGACAAACAAATAAATGACCCGGGATATATTTTAGTGAAATCCCAATATGATCCAAATGTTGTTTACAGGTTCGGCGGAGTTGAAGCGCACGGTTTAGTTGATATGAGAAAAGCCATTGCTGTTTCTTCAAACATCTATTTTTACACAGTTGGCGGGGGATACGGCGATCAACAAGGTTTGGGACCTGCAAGAATAAAAAAATATTTGTCGCTTTTTGGATGGGATGCAAAAACCGGCATTGATTTGCCCGGAGAATTTTCCGGATTTATTCCTGACCCTGCATGGAAAAAAGCAACCAAAGGCCAATCTTGGTATGACGGAGATACCTACAACCTTGCAATAGGTCAGTCGGATTTGGAAACAACTCCATTGCAAGTTGCCTCAGCTTATTGCGTAATTGCAAATGGCGGAACTTTATATAAGCCAGAAATTGTAAATAAAATTATTTCCGGAGGACCCAGCGGGTACCCCAGCGACGCAAAAATTGTGCAGGAATTTTCTCCGCAAATTATCAGAAGCGGGTTTATTGATCCTGCAAATTTGGAAATTGTCAGGGAGGGGATGAGAGATGGCGTTACTCAGTCATACGGCTTGTCAAAATCTTTGAACGATTTACCGGTAGCAGTTGCGGCAAAAACCGGAACAGCTGAAATTGGATTGCAAAATCAGTATAATGTCTGGTCATCGGTTTTTGCTCCGTACGACAATCCGCAGATTGTTTTGGTTGTAACAGCCGAAGATGTAAGCGGACTTGGAGCTGTAACTTTGCCGGTCGCGCACGACGTTTTGAACTGGTATTTTAGCAAAAAATAATTTATTATATAAGAATGAGAAACTTAGAATCAGATAGTTCAATATTGGAAAAAGAATTACCCGAGGGTATTGAAGCGGAAAAGGGAATTGCTGATTTTTTAGAAAATAATTTTTCTTGCATTACAGCAATAAGCAGAGATCGTTCAGAACAAGATGATAAAAATGGAATTGATATGGTGGCTGATATAGAACAGGATGGGAAAATTTATAAATTAGCATTGGAAGTTTCCGGTCCAGATGACGAAAGGCGAAAAGAAAAAGTAGAAAGGCAATGGAGAATGCCCATTGTTTCTTTGCACAGCGAAAATAACGAGGCGATAGGCGAGCCAATGCCAAGAGTTTTAATTGGATATAATGTTGGGTATCTTTTATCGCGGCAAAAAGAAGCAGAAAAATTAGGTATTTCCATAAATAATGTTTTAAGCGATAAAGAAAAACATTCTTTGAAAGGAGATATTTTGGGTGAAATATTAAATCAAATTAATATACTTGCCGCAGATCATAATTTTTTTAAGGCGATAAAGCCAATTAGAAAAGCATTTGAGCAAGAGCAAGACGAATTAGAGGAATTAGGTATTTAATTAATTTATTAAAAATATGCCCACGATAGAAGAATTAAAAAAAACAAGAATAGAAAAATTAAAAAAGCTTCAAGCGGCCGGGATTTTGCCGTATCCGGCGCAAACAAAGAGAACTCATACAATTGCGGAGGCGTTGGAAAATTTTTCTAAACTTGCGAAATCTAAAAAAAGAATTGTTTTAGCCGGCAGAATAATGGCGCAAAGAGGACATGGCGGAGCCACTTTTTTGGATATTAATGACGGCTCTGGAAAAATTCAGGTGATTATAAAACAAGATAAAATAGGGGAGAAAGGTTATCAATTTTTTTTGGACGTTTTTGATATTGCTGATTTTGTTGAAATAAAAGGAGTTTTGTTTACAACTGCCCGTGGCGAAAAAACAATTGAGGCAGAAGATTATAAAATGCTTTCAAAAGCATTATTGCCGTTGCCGGAAAAATGGCATGGGCTTTCCGATGTGGAGGAAAAATTAAGAAAAAGATATTTGGATATTATTTTTAATCCGGAAGTAAAGGAAATGATTGAAAAAAGAACTGTGTTTTGGGCTTCAATGAGAGAATTTTTGGCAAAATATGGATTTTTGGAAGTTGAAACTCCGGTTTTGGAAACCACCCCTGGCGGAGCAGATGCACGGCCATTTATAACTCATCACAATGCCTTGGATATGGATGTTTATTTACGAATTTCAATGGGCGAGTTGTGGCAGAAAAGATTAATGGTTGCCGGATTTGAAAAAACCTTTGAAATTGGCAGGCAATTTAGAAACGAGGGAATGGATTCGGAGCATTTGCAGGATTATTCGCAAATGGAATTTTATTGGGCTTATGCCGATTGCGAAGAAGGAATGAAGTTTGTGGAAGAAATGTATAAATATATTGCCAAAAAAACTTTTGGAACTTTGAAATTTAGGATGAAGGGATTTGACGTTGATTTTGGCAAAAAATGGGAAAAATATGATTATGTTTCAACGATTTCAAAATATACAGGAGTAAATATTGACGAGGCAAGTTTGCCGGAAATGGAAAAATTTTTGCAGGAATTGAAGATTGATTATGACAAAAAGGGATTTAATAAGGCAAGGGCAATGGACAACTTATGGAAATTTTGCCGGAAAAAAATTGCGGGTCCAGGATTTTTAATCAATACTCCAATTGAAGTTTCGCCGCTGGCTAAAAAAAATGAAAAAAATCCAAAATTAGTGCAAAGGTTTCAGGTAATTTTAGCAGGATCAGAAAATGGAAATGGTTATTCAGAACTAAATGATCCGATTGACCAGGCAGAAAGATTTTTGCAGCAGCAAAAATTGCGCGACACAGGAGACGAAGAAGCCCAAAGATATGACAAAGATTTTGTTGAGGCATTAGAGCACGGAATGCCGCCAACTTGCGGATTTGGAGTTTCGGAAAGATTATTTTCATTTTTAATGGACAAACCCAGCCGCGACTGCCAAATTTTTCCATTAATGAAACCCCGTTAGAAGTCTTGATGACTCGGCAAAATTTTTAGTAGGTTAAAATTATAAATAATAAAAATGTTGGAATGAGCATGCAAAAATTATTTTATAAAATAATTTTTGCTCAAGACTTCTAACGGGGTGAAACCTAAATCTTAAAATATAAAAATATGTTGGACATAAATTTTATTAGAGGAAATCAGGAAAAAGTAAAAGAGGCCTGTAAAAATAAAAATGCCAATATTAATGTGGACAGGGTTTTGGAATTGGATGAAAAGAAAAGAGAATTTATGACAGAAATTGAAACTTTGAAGGCAGAACAAAATAAAATCAGCCGAGGAGGAAAAGACAATAGTGTTTTAATTGTTCAAGCAAAGGAAATAAAAGAAAAAATAAAGTCATTGAGCCCTGAATTGGATAAAATTGAAACAGAATTAAAAAGTTTGCTTTTGCAGTTGCCTAATATTCCATTTGACGACGTGCCGGTAGGGAAAGATGATTCTGAAAATGTTATTGTGCGACAAGTCGGCCACAAGCCAATTTTTCTATTTTCAAAACCAAAAGATTATATGGAATTGGGCGAAAGTTTGGATTTGATTGACACCCAAAGAGCTGGAAAAGTTGCAGGTTCAAGATTTGGATATTTGAAAAATGAGTTGCCGCTGTTGGAATTTGCCTTAATAAATTTAGTTATGGATACGGTTAGAAAAGAAGGATTTATTCCTGTGCTTCCGCCGGTAATGTTGAAAGAGGAGATGGCTCGTGGCACAGGATATTTTGAAGCAACTGACGAAAAAGAAGCATATTTTTTGCCAGAAGACAAAATGTATTTGGCCGGAACATCAGAACAATCTTTGGTTTCAATGCACGCAGACGAAATTTTGAATGAAAAAGATTTGCCGATAAGATATGTTGGATTTTCAACTTGCTTTAGAAGAGAGGCGGGCAGTTATGGAAAAGATACAAAAGGAATTTTAAGGGTTCATCAGTTTGATAAATTGGAAATGGTTATATTTTCAAAACCTGAAGATTCAAAAGATGAGCATAAATTGCTTTTATCAATTGAAGAAAAATTAATGAAAGCGCTTGGTTTGCCATATCAGGTTATAAATATTTGCACTGGAGATCTGGGAAGGCCGGCAGCGGCAAAATATGACATTGAAACATGGCTGCCATCGGAAAATAAATACAGAGAAACGCACTCAACCTCCAACTGCACTGATTTTCAGGCAAGAAGATTAAATATCAGATACAAAGATAAAAACGGAAAAATTAATTTTGTGCACACGTTAAATGGAACGGCTTTTGCTATTGGCAGAATTTTAATAATGATTATGGAAAATTATCAGCAAAAAGACGGAAGTATCAAAATACCAAAAGCGTTGCAAAAATACTGCGGTTTCAAAGCCATCAAGTAATGGAAACAACAATTAACGGAGTTAAAACTAACTACCAAGTTTTTGGCGATAAGGTCGCGAGAGATTTTCGCGTAGCGGAATCTCCCGACCTAGGAAAACCCTTTTTGATTTTGCATGGCTGGGGATCTAACTCAGACAGATGGGTTTCTGTGGCAGAAAAAATTTCAGAAAAAGGTTTTAAGGTTTATGTTCCGGATTTACCGGGATTCGGCAAATCAGATGCTTTAACGACTGCGTGGAATATGAACAATTATGTGAACTGGCTGGAAAACCTGGTAAAAGAATTAAATTTGAATGAATTTTATTTGATGGGACATTCTTTTGGCGGGGCGCTGGCTGTTAAGCTAACCATAAAACATGCTCAGGATGTAAAAAAATTATTTTTGGTCTCTGCCGCATCGGTTAGAAAAAAAACAACAAAAAAATGGGCGTATAAAAATATTTCTAAGATTGTCAAACCATTTTCATTTTTTCCTTTTTATGAATTTTTTAGAAAAGCGTTTTATAAATTTGTTATCCGAAAGTCAGATTATGTTTATGTTGAGGGCGTGATGAAAGAAACATTTAAAAATGTTGTTTTTGAAGACTTGTCGCAGTTTACAGGATTTATCAGAACGCCAACCGTAATTATCTGGGGCGATAAAGACAAATCAACCCCGATAGAAGATGCTTATTTTATGAATGGAAAAATAAAAAATTCTAAATTGATAGTATTAAATGGATTCGGACACATTTTGAATAGAGATTGTCCGGAAATTTTAGCGGAGAAAATTTTAGAAAACACATAACATGTATTTATTGCTAAATACGCTTTGGTTTATATGGATGCTAAAATACGTCTTGTTTTGGCTGTATTTGTGGCAGTTAAAAGAATATCATATCGGCAGATTTATAGACCACCTTAGAACTCATAAAGGCAAGAAACTTTTATTTAGCCCAATCCAGATTTTTAAGTTTATTTCAGTATTAGTTCTTCTTCTATACAACAATAGTTTTTTTATCTATTTATTTCCAATTTTACTTTTAATATATATCGGCGAATTTCTCCTGGTTTTAAGAGCAATTTTTTCTAAATCAATAAAAAAGCCGATAAGAACTTTCAAATCGTTATTTTTAACATCAGTTTCTTTTGCAATTGTTATTTTATTTTTGATCTGGACGTCAAACTTTTCTGATACATTTGGAGTAATTCTTCTTTTAGCTTTTGACGTTTTAATTCCGCTGATTATTTCTGCGGTTGTCCTTATATTTCAGCCGTTTTTTGTTATAATAAGAAGCAATATTTTGAAAAAAGCCGGCAAAAAACTTGAAAGGATAAAATCGGTCAGCAAGCTGACGGTTATAGCGGTTACCGGATCTTACGGAAAAACATCAACCAAAGAATTTTTGGCGACAATACTTTCTAAAAAATTTAAAGTTTTATCAACAAAAGAACATCAAAATTCTGAAATCGGTATTGCAAAATGCATTTTAGAAGACCTAAAACCTCATCATCAGATTTTTATTGCCGAAGTCGGCGCTTATAACAAAGGAAAAGTAAAAGAAGTCTGCTCTATGCTAAAACCAAAAATTGGCATTGTGACCGGCGTAAATGAGCAGCATCTGGCGCTTTTTGGCTCATTAAAAAATTTGCTTTCGGCGGAAGGAGGCGAGGAATTGGCGGAGGCTCTGCCAAAAGATGGAATTTTAGTTGTAAATGGCGACAACAGATATTGTTTAGCTCTTTGCAAGGGAACAATTGTCTGCGCGATCACAGATAAAAACAAAAAAATTTATAGTTTGAGCAACAAGATAATAAATTCAGATATTTGGGCAGATAGCATCACCGTTCATAAAAATTATATTTCTTTTTTAGCAATTGATAAGTCGGGCAATATGGCGCATTTTGACGTAAAAGTTTTGGGCAAACAAAACGTTCAAAATCTTTTGGGAGCTATTTTGGTGGCAAAAGAATTGGGCATGAATTTTGACCAGATTTCTGAAGCTTGCAAAGACATTTCACAAAAACAAGCAGGGATGGTTCTAAAACAAGGAAAACATGGCTTTGATATTATAGATTCTTCTTATTCTGCAAATTCTGATGGAGTTTTGGCCGATTTAGATTATTTTTCAATTTTCCAAGGCAAAAAAATTATTATAATGCCGTGTTTAATAGAGCTTGGAAAAAAATCTTTTGAAGTGCACCAGAAATTGGGCAAAAAAATTGGCGAGGTTTGCGATTTAGCCATAATAACAAGCAAAGACAGATTTGAAGAATTGAAAAAGGGAGCAATGGAGGCTGGAATGAAAGAAAAAAATATTATATTTTGCGACAATACGCAGGACATTTATTCAATGATTACGCTTTTTTGTAAATCTGGCGACGCGGTTTTGTTAGAAGGCAGAGTTCCGGCTGGCTTAATAAAATTATTATCAAAATGAGTTATTTTAAGCCAATATCAATATCGCTTTCGCCAAATGTTGAAAAGGACGATTTACATCTGGCCCTAAATTTGATTGTGCGGCCATGGCTTTGGAAAAAAGGGAAAGCGGTGAGTGAATTAGAAAATGAATTTAGAAATTATCTTGGCGTAAAATATGCTTTTTCTTTTAATTCTGGAAGAAGCGCTTTTTTTGCGATTTTGAAATCCTTAAATTTAGAGAAGCAAAGCGGCGTTTTGTTGCAGGCTTTTACTTGCAATGCGGTTCCAAACCCTGTTTTATGGTCAGATTTGGCTCCCGTTTATGTTGATTGCAATAAAGATGATTTTAATATTGATGTTGAAGACTTAAAGAAAAAAATTACTCCGCAAACAAAGGTTTTAATTGTTCAGCACACATTTGGACTGCCGGCAAACATGGACGAAATAATTTCTATTGTGCGGGACCCAAAGGGTACCCCTGGTTTGATTTTAATAGAGGACTGCGCGCATTCGTTGGGAGCAGAATTTAATGGGCAAAAAGTTGGCACATTAGGAAAAGCCGCATTTTTTAGTTTTTCAAGAGACAAAGTAATTTCTTCAGTTTATGGCGGCATGGCTGTCACCAACGACGAAAAAATTGCAAAAAATTTAGAACAATTGCAGAAAGAATTTGGCCAGCCATCAATGTTCTGGATTTTTCAGCAAATTTTGCATCCTATTTTATTGGGTTATATTATTTTGCCAGTTTATAACTTTTTGGATTTGGGAAAAATATTTTTAGTTTTTTCGCAAGTGACGCATATTTTGTCTAAAGCTGTTTCCTGGAAAGAGAAAAGGGGACAACGCCCAGATTATTTTCCAAAAGCTTTGCCAAATGCAATGGCAATTATGGCTTTGAATCAATTTAACAAATTGGAAAAATTTAATAATCACAGGCAAAAGGTTGCAAATTATTATTTTGAAGCCTTAAAAGGCGGAAATTTCAAACTGCCTAAAAAATTTGAAAACAGAAAAAATATTTTTTTGCGTTTTACTGTAAAACACCCGAAAGCTCACGAAATAATTTATGATGCCTGGCACAAACAAAATATATTGCTTGGCGACTGGTACACAAGTGCGATTGCTCCGTTTGACACAAAAATTGAGCAAATAAAATATAAACCGGGAAGCTGTAAAAATGCCGAGGAATTATCAAAAACTACATTAAATCTGCCAACCCATATTAATATCTCAAAAAAAAATGCAGAATGTATTATTAACTTCCTAAAAACGTGGAATTAAAAGAAATAATAAATAAAGATGAATGGGAGGAATTTTTGTTGCAGTGTACGGAAAAAACTTTTTTGCAATCCTGGAATTGGGGCGAATTTAACAAAGCAATGCAAAGCAAGATTTGGAGATTTGGAGTTTATAACGGCAAAAGATTAATTGCCGCCGCCTTAGTTATAAAAATTTCGGCAAGAAGAGGAACTTTTTTGTTTGTTCCTCATGGGCCGGTTGTTGCTGAAGGATTAGAAGAAAAAGATAAAAAAGAAATTTTGGAATTAATTTTAATCCAATTAAGCGGAATTTCCAAAGAAGAAAAAGCAAGTTTTATAAGATTTTCTCCAATTTTCAGCAGGAGCGAGAAAAATGAAAATATTTTTATTGATTTAGGTTTTAGGTTATCTCCTATTCATATGCATCCGGAGGCCACATGGGAATTAGATATTACTTTACCGGAAGAGAAGCTGTTAATAAATATGAGAAAAACCGCCAGATATTTAATCCGCCAGGCAGAAAAAAATCCGGATATAGAAATAGTAAAAAGCAATAATATTGAGGACTTAAAACTTTTTTGGCCCGTTTATCAAAAAACTGCAAAACGGCACCACTTCGTAGTTTTTTCTGAAAAATATTTGCAGACAGAATTTAATTGTTTTTCTAACGACAAAGAAATATCAATATTTTTGGGAAAATATAAGGGACAGGTTGTGTCCTCGGCCATTTTTGTTATTTGGCAGGGTATTTGCTTTTATCATCATTCGGGGTCTTTAACAAAGTTCAATAAAATTCCGGTTTCTTATTTATTGCAGTGGCATGCTATAAAAGAGGCGAAAAACAGAGGATGTAAAATTTATAATTTTTGGGGAATTGCTCCGGGCATAGAAACCGAATCCGATGCGCAAAAATCATCTCATCCCTGGGCTGGCCTGTCGCTTTTTAAGATGGGATTTGGCGGATATAAAAAAGAATATGTCAAAACACAGGATTTTGTTATCTCCAAAAAATATTGGATAAATTATATAATCGAAGTTTTAAGAAAACGTAAAAGAAACCTTTAATGTCTTATAGAAAAAAACACGTAAAAAGCAAGATTGGCAAAATAAAGCCTAAAAAATCAATATTCAAAAGATTATGGTTTTGGATTACAATTTTATTTTTGATAATTATTTTTTCTGTTTTTTATATCGTATTTTTTTATTCTGGATTTCAGGTAAAAAATATTTTGATTTCAGGAAACGATAATATAAAAACTCAAGAACTGCAGGATATAATTTTGAATAACGCTAATACCGGGCTGGTTGGATTTTGGAATTTGAAAATAATATCTAAAAGCATCTTTTTAGTCAACACCGACAAAATAAATAAAGAGATTTTAGAAAAGTTTCCTATAATTGAAAGTTTAAGAATAAATAAAAAATTTCCAGAGACAATAACGCTGCAGGTCGCAGAAAGAAAACCAATCGGCGTTTTTTGTAACAATGATAATCAGTGTTTTCTAATTGATGAGAACGGGATTATATTTGAGCCATTGTTAATAGCTCCAAATAATTTTACTATTGTGCGACAAACATTAGAAGACAATAATATTTTTGCCGGGGAAAAAATTGTTAATCAAAATATAATTACCGCAATTTCCAAGATTCAAAAAATCTTGAAAGATAATTTTCAGATAGACTTAAAGGAAGCGTTGATTGCAAGTTCTGTAAGGTTAAATGTTACGACAAGCGAAAATTGGCAGATTTATTTTGATTTGAGTCCGGATTCTGATATTAATTTGCAGATTACAAAACTAAATCTTTTGTTGAATGGTGAAATTTCTTCAGACAGCAGAAAAAATTTGCGATATATAGATTTAAGGCCGAAAGATAGAGCCATTATCTGCGATAATAAAACTTGCGGAGGATGATGAACCGCCGATAGGCGGTTTTTTGTTTTGCCTTCAATAAATTTGACAAACTAATATAATCAATGTATAATAAAATATATTTAAAAATATGAATTATTCTTTGCCTGAGGCAAAATTTAACGTTGAATTTTTGCAAAATTTTTTAGAAAGCAATATTTTGTTATATTGCATTATTTTGCTTTTGGCATTAAAAATTATTACCGTTGCTGTCTCTATCAATTTTCCGCAGAATATATTTTTTGCCGACATAACAAGGGCATCTCTTGAAAATTTTGCAAACCAGACACGTCAATCAGTGGGTTTGCCCTCGTTGGTAGAAAATCAAAAATTAGATCAGGCCGCCCAATCAAAGGCAGAAAATATGGTGGCAGATGATTATTTTGCCCACACAAGCCCGCAAGGAATTACGCCGTGGTATTGGTTTTTGCAAGCCGGATATAATTATAAATATGCCGGAGAAAATTTGGCAATTGGGTTTTTTGATTCGCAAGAAGTTTATAACGCCTGGTTAAATTCTCCTTCGCATAAGGCAAATATTGTAAATCCAAATTACAAGGAAGTTGGCACGGCCGTGTTGGCTGGATTCGGCCCAAACAATACAATTGTTGTTGTTCAGGATTTTGGAAGCCAGTTGCCGGCAAAACAAGTTGCAACCCAGCCAAAACAGACTTCAGCTGTTAAACCAAGTGAACAAACCCCGGTTGCCAATGCCGGAGAAAAAGTTTTGTCGCAATCAACAGAATCGCAAAGTACGTTGGAAACCGCCAAAACAGGCAGTTCAAATGTTTATTCTAAAATTATGAATTCTGTTTTATACAATTATGGCGGATTGTTGCAGGACATTATTTACGGAGTTTCTTTGGTCGTGATAGGAATTTTGCTTGCGCTGATATTTTTTAACGCAAGCATTCCTTTTGAAAATAAACTTGTATTTAGGTCGGTTCTTATTGTAATATTATTATCACTGGCAACATTATTAAACAAAGGTTTTATAGTTGCAATTATTCCGTATCAAATAATTATTTAATATGAACAAAGAAAACGCAAAGAAAATTTTGAAATTGGCTGTCGCGATATATCTGGCAAGTTTTCTGATTATTAACTGGAATGATGTTTCCTGGATTTTTAATTACAAAGAGGTTGCCGGATTAGTGGAAGATTTTTTCAATCCATATCCATCTATAGATGCTTCTACCATGAACGCATATTTTTATCCAAATCATAGCCAAGATGCTACTTCTGTGGCAACAGGACAACCTGTCGCCCAATCCATTAAAAACGTAAAAACAAATTTTACGGACCAGCAAAACACATTAGAGGTTCCCAAATTATCTCTTTTGCTTCCCATAGTTTTTGCAGACAGCACAGATAAAGAAACTATGGCAAAAGATCTTGATTTGGGAGTGGTATTTTATCCGGGATCAGTTTATCCCGGCCAAACCGGTCAGATGATAATTTTGGGGCACTCGGCTCCTCCTGGCTGGCCGCACATAAAACACGACTGGGCTTTTACCGACTTAGATAAGTTAGTTCCCGGAGATACAATATTAATTGACTTAAATAACAAACAATATACATATGTAGTAAAAGAAAAAGATATTATTAAAAGAGGAGCCGATGTCCCAACAGATAGTTCGGCCATTAATAATAATGTCCTAACACTGATTAGTTGCTGGCCGCCGGGAAAAGATTATCAAAGGATAGCAGTTTCAGCAGAGTTCCAAAACAACTAACACCCATTGACTTATTTACTTCAATATGGTAGGGTCAATCATTATTTAGTTTTCGTCATTAAAAGTTGATTTAGTCAACACATAGCGCAACGTCAAATAAAAAATAATTTATTCTTTTTTATTCTAATTACAGCTACGAAAAATATGAATACATTTTTGAAAGTTTTCGTAATAACCGGCCTAACTATAGTTTCGGCAATTTTGATTTCCGTAACAATGGCGCCGGCTACGGCCAGAGCATTAAGTTGTGATGGGAATTCAGGTCCTGCTAACCAAGGAACAGTTGTTTTAGCCCAAGACAGCACAGTAACCGTGACTGTTAATTATATCTGTAATGATCTTAGGGACACGGATTATTTCGGTTTGTCGTCTCCAACAAAAATTACTTTTGGAGAAGCCCATAGTTCATCAAACGGATCATATAACGCTGGAAATTTCAAAGCAGGTACAGAACTAATATTTTTTCTTTATGACGCCACTCATGGCAATACATGGTACACTGGTCCTGCCTCCAGAAACTCAGATGGACAAGTCCATGCAGATTTCAGAAATGTCGGAACCAATAACTGGACTATTGGTTTTAATGATGCAGCGTACCCAGCGGACAATAATTTATTCAACGATATTGTTATAAATGTGACCGCCACCCCTTCCTGCACCGCCAACAGCACAAAACAGTGCTCGGGCAACGCAGTATATTGGTATAATTCATGTGGAACAAAAGGAAGCCTTTTTCAGCAATGTACATCAACACAAACATGTACCAACGCTCAATGCGTAAACAATTGTACCCCCAACACCGCTAAGCAATGCGTCGGCAACGCTGTCTACAACTTTAACTCCTGCGGAGTTCAGGGTACTCTCTACCAGCAATGTACATCAAACCAGATTTGTCAGAACGCACAGTGCGTGAATATTGCCTGTTCATCAAACACCGACTGCGGTGCCAACGCCTACACCGGCTCACCCTTCTGCCAAGGCAACTCAGTTTACCAAAACTACATAACATACACATGTAACAACCCGGGAACAGCAAGCTCATCTTGTTCTAATAGTACGGCCGCACAAAAGAAAAATGATTGTACAGCTAATCAGACGTGTTCGAACGGCGCATGCGTTAATCAAACCATCACCTGCACCAGCAACACCGACTGCGGAGCTAACGCCTACACCGGCTCACCCTTCTGCCAAGGCAACAGCGTTTACCAGAATTACATCACCTACACATGTAACAACGCTGGCACATCAACCTCGTATTGCTCCAACAACACAGCAGCACAGAAAAAGAACGATTGCACAGCTAACCAGACCTGCGCCAACGGTTCGTGCACCAACCAGAACATAACCTGCACCAGCAACACCGACTGCGGAACAAACAGCTACACCGGCTCACCCTTCTGTCAGTCAGGTAATGTATATCAAAACTACATAACATACACCTGCACTAATCCGGGAACAGCCAGTTCGTACTGCTCAAACAACACAGCTTCACAATTAAAAACAACCTGCGCATCAGGACAGACCTGCGCCAACGGAAGCTGCTCAAATCAAACCATCACCTGCACCAGCAACACCGACTGCGGAGCTAACGCCTACACCGGCTCACCCTTCTGCCAAGGCAACAGCGTTTACCAGAATTACATCACCTACACATGTAACAACGCTGGCACATCAACCTCGTATTGCTCCAACAACACAGCAGCACAGAAAAAGAACGATTGCACAGCTAACCAGACCTGCGCCAACGGTTCGTGCACCAACCAGAACATAACCTGCACCAGCAACACCGACTGCGGAACAAACAGCTACACCGGCTCACCCTTCTGTCAGTCAGGTAATGTATATCAAAACTACATAACATACACCTGCACTAATCCGGGAACAGCCAGTTCGTACTGCTCAAACAACACAGCTTCACAATTAAAAACAACCTGCGCATCAGGACAGACCTGCGCCAACGGAAGCTGCTCAAATCAAACCATCACCTGCACCAGCAACACCGACTGCGGAGCTAACGCCTACACCGGCTCACCCTTCTGCCAAGGCAACAGCGTTTACCAGAATTACATCACCTACACATGTAACAACGCTGGCACATCAACCTCGTATTGCTCCAACAACACAGCAGCACAGCTAAAAACCACCTGCACGGGAAACCAGACATGCAGCAACGGAAGCTGTTCAACAACCTGCACCCAAAACTCATATCAGCAATGCCAAGGAAACTATCTGTATTGGTACAACTCATGCGGAGTCCAGGAAGGCCAGTCGCAGTACTGCCCCAACGGATGCTCGGGCAACTCGTGCACGAACAACAACTGCACTTACCACTCGTACGAGCAGTGCATCGGCAACAACCTTTACTGGTACAACTCGTGCGGAGTTCAGCAGGACTTGGTTCAGTACTGCCCAAACGGATGCTCAGGGAATACGTGCACGAACAATAATATTTATGCAACAGTTCAAACAAATTCAGCGACAAATGTAAACAATAACCAGGCAACTCTAAATGGTTATTTATATTCCGGCAGCAACAATAATAATAATTGCACTAATTATGTTTGGTTTCAATACGGACCAACTACTTCCTATGGGACTGAAACAAATCACCAGACGCAAGGTTATTCCGGAGCATTTAGCCAAATTGTAAACTTATACAATAATTACAATACCAACAGCTATCACTTCAGGGCCGCAGCTCAGGATTGTTCGGGCAACACGGTTTACGGCCAGGACATGACAATTTACAGCAACAATATTGGAACAGGAACTTTAACCGTAAACAAAACAGTCAGAGACCTCACCACTGGTGCTGGATTTGCCAGCTCAACTTCAGCCTCTCCAAGCGATATGTTGATGTTTATGATAACTTTGCAGAATACAGGCAGCCAAGATGTTTCAAATGTGATTGCCAGAGATTATCTTCCTGCAAACCTTATTTACAATGACCAGTTGACCGTTGCCTGCACAACCAATAACAGCAATTACAATAATTGCAATGGAAGCAATTACAATTACACTGGAAATATTTCATCTGGCGTAAACTTAAATACAATATATGCCGGCCAGACAGTAACAATTACTTATCAGGTGCAGGTTGCCGGAGCTGCAAACTTTTCTTACGGATCTACAACATTGAATAACAATGTTTCTGTATCAAGCACTAACGGTAGCAACCCTACATCATCAGCATCAGTCATTGTAACCAGAACCGCAGTTTACGGAGCCAGCACAGTTTCAACCGGATTAACCAATAATTTTTGGGTTGATTCGTTTTTCTTGCCATTATTGCTCACCTTAATTGGTCTTTGGATGTGGAGATCTGGAGTGTTTTTCGGAGTAGAAAAATGGTTAGACAACAAGAAAAAAATCCGCAGAGGATACAAAGCAGAAAAAGAATTGAACCACAGAATTACTCAAATACAAAAGACAGAAAGAGTATAAAGAAACAAAAAGCCCGCGACCAAGTCGCGGGCTTTTTGTTTTTATTTGCGGCCTTCCAGCGCATTTTCTAAAGTTTCTTCGTCGGCGTACTCAAGTTCGCCGCCGACCGGAATTCCTTTTGCCAGATGAGTGATTTTGAAAGCGGGCGAGGGAATTGCTTCTTTTATTGTGGATTCAACTAAAACAGATGTTGCTCTGCCTTCGGGCGTTGGATTTAATGCAATAATTATTTCTGAAAAATTATTATCTTTTACTCTTTTTTTAGTTCTTCAATTCTTAATTGATTTATATCTTCTTTTCTCATTGTTGCCACAGTTCCACCCAAAATGAAATAAAGTCCGTTATATTTTTTTGTGCTTTCAAGCGACAATAAATCTGTTTCTTTTTCAACTATGCAAAGCAGATTTTTATTTCTTGATGGATTTTGGCAAATAGTACATAATTTTTCACCGCCTTCAAAAGGGTCAAAACAAAGTTCGCATAATTTTATTTTGTTTTTTAATTCTATAATTGCATCTGCCAGCTCGTCTATTTTTTCTTTTGGCAGTTTCATCAAATAATAAACAAAACGGCCGGCAGTTCTGGAGCCAACCGTAGGAAATTTTCTAAAAATATCTTTTAGTTTTTCTATTGAATCCATATTATGCTTCGCTAGAATATTCGCCTTTATCTAAATTTCTGAAACTTACCCTGTGTTCGTCAAAATATAAATCAATGCCGCCGGTTGGGCCATTTCTGTGCTTTTCAATTAAAATTTTTGCAACGTTTTTGCTCAGCGAATTTTCGTTGTATTTATCTTCTCTGTAAATAAACATTACAACATCGGCGTCCTGCTCAATGGCTCCGGATTCGCGCAAATCAGCCAATCTTGGAATTTGCGGGACTCTTGCCTCAACCGCGCGAGATAATTGGGATAAAACAAGTACCGGCACATTTAATTCTTTTGCCAGCATTTTTAATGCCCTGGAATTTTCTGTGACCTGCTGAACCGCCGATTGAAATCTGTTCATTGGTTCCATCAACTGCAGATAATCTATAACAATTAATGACAAACCCTTGTTTGCCTGAAGCCGGCGCGCCATGGCTCTTATCTGCAAAATGTTTACAGAGCCGGCGTCGTCAATATACAAAGGCGCGTCAGACAAACTTCCCATGGCGTGCTGAATTCTTGAATAATCGTCTGATGTCAGCCGGCCGTTTCTTAAATTCCACAGATTAATATTTGCCATGCTGGCCAAAAGTCTGTCGGCTAATTGATCTTTTGACATTTCAAGCGAAAAAAGTCCGACTGGTTTATTTTCTAAAACCGCAATGTTTCTGGCAATGTCTAAAGCCAGCGAAGTTTTTCCCATGCTTGGCCTGGCTGCCAAAATTACCAAATCAGATTTTTGCAAACCGCCCAAAATTTTATCTAAATCAGTAAAACCGGTTGCAACTCCGCGCAATTTGCCGGCATATTTTGAAAGCTCGTCTAATCTTTCAAAGGTGTCTGATAAAATATCTTTTATGGGCAAAAATGCCTGAGTCAAAGATCTTTGTCCAATTGAGAAAACAGTTTTTTCTGCTTTATCTAACAAAACATCAACTTCTTCTGCCTCGTCAAAAGCAGACAAACCAATTTCTTCTGAGGCAGAAATTAAATCTCTTAAAATCTTTTTTTGTCTGACAATTTTTGCATAATTGGAAACGTGCGTGGCAGTTGGGACTGTGTTGATTAAAGAGGTTAAATATGTTAACCCGCCAATATCTTCCAATTTATTTTTTTCTTTTAACCTGGCGGAAACCGAAAGAATATCAATTGGATTTGACCTTTCGTAAAGCTCGGCCATTGCGCCAAATATATCTTGGTGGATTCCTTTGTAAAAATCTTCTGCTTTTATAAAATCAACAATTTTTACAATTGCATCTTTGTCCAACATCAAACAGCCCAGCAAACATTGTTCTGCTTCAGTATTTTGCGGAGGAAGTTTTTCTGCCAATTCTTTAGCCATAATATGTCTTTATATCAAAACTATGAAAACTGGGCAAGGGATTGACAATGTAATAATTATATTGTATTGTTAATATATAGAACAGAAGGGAGTTTTTTTGAAAGGAGGCGACACATGTTCGCCGAACATAAAACAGAATGTGTTGTTTGGGACGGCTTTCCGGCGACAATAACCAAAGACGGGAGGCTTGTTTTTGGAGAAGACAAGGAAACCTTAGAGCAGGGCATTTCCCGCCGTTCGGCATTGATTGAATTTTTCTCCTCAAGAGGAGAAAAAGCGGAGGCGGAAAAGGTTCGCCAGATCCTCCAAAAAATGATGCGGCTGGCTGAAGATGTCGGTTCTCATCAGTAGGTCTGCGAGCGCGGACTAAAAAGCCGATTGGCAAAATCTCTAAACAGAGAAATTTCAATCGGCTGTTTGTTTGCTTTAAATTCCTCTCGCAATCGGCCCTTTTTTTGTATCTTCAACTATAAATCCTTTTCTTGCAATCTCTGCGCGAATTTCGTCTGATTTCTGCCAGTTCTGATTTTTTCTGGCAAATTCTCTTTCTTTCACTAATTTTTTTATTTCAGCTGGAATTGTTTTGTTCACTTTCTTAAAATTAATAATTCCAAAAATATCATTTATTTCTTGGAAAAACTTATAAATTTCTTCAGCATCTTTTTTGGAAATTAAATCTTTTTCTAAAAGTTCGTTTGCTTTTTTAATAAATTCAAACATTACTGCAAAGGCTTTGGGCGTATTAAAATCATCATCCAATTCCTTATAGAAGTCTGATTTGAATTTTGAAATTAGTTTTGAATTTTTAGTTGTCGTTTTTCGTTTTTCGCTTTTAGTTTTTAGTTTTCTAAGAAATTCTTCAATTTTTTCAACAGTTGATTTTACTTCAATCATTGCTGATTCAGAATAATCAACCGGAGAAGACCACAAATTTTTTGCAACGAAGAACTTCAAATAATTTGCCGGGCATCTTTTCAAAAAATCGCTTATGGTAATAAAATTTCCCAGGGATTTGGACATTTTTTGGCCATTGACCGTTAAAAATCCAACATGCATCCAATATTTTACCATTGGTGCCTTTCCGGAAATTGCTTCCATTTGGCTTATCTCTGCTTCGTGGTGCGGAAAAATTAAATCTCTTGCTCCGCCGTGTATGTCGTATTGCGGTCCGAAAAATTTTTCTGTTATTGCGGTATCTTCAATGTGCCAGCCTGGGCGCCCCGAACCCCACGGGCTTTTCCAGTTTGGTTCATTCTCAGCAGAAAATTTCCACAAGCAAAAATCGCCTCTATTTTTTTTGTCTTTGCTGTAATCAATACGCGAAACAGCGTCTTCTGCCTGCAGAGCGGTTCTGCCGGAAAGTTTTCCATATTTTTTGAATTTTGAAATGTCGTAATAAATTCCATCGCCTTCAATTTTGTAAGCAAAACCTTTTTCTTGCAGGCGTTTTACCTGGCTGATTATTTCTTTGATATAATTTGTGGCTCTGGCATATTTTGAAACGCTGTCAATGCCCAGAAGTTTCATATTTTGCAGATATTCTTTTTCAAATGCCAATGCCAAATCTTTTGGAGAAACTCCTTTTTCTCTGGCGCGGGCAATAATTTTGTCGTCTAAATCGGTTATGTTCTGCAAGTAAAAAACATTAAAACCAGAAACTTTCAAATATTTTACAAACGAATCAAAAGCAATATAGTTTCTGGCGTGGCCTATGTGAGAATAATCGTAAACCGTCGGACCGCAGACAAATAAATTAACTTGTTTGCCTTTTTTTGGCTTGAATAAATCTTTTTTGCCAGATAACGTGTTATATATTTTTAAATTTGACATGTCCTTTTTCTTTTAATTCTAATATTCTTGTAAACATGCTTAAAAAAGAAAAAATTATAGAAATCCACAAAACATCAATGAAGAAAATAGGCGGCGAGTTTGGCCAGACTATTAAAATTACAATAAATACAACAGACATTAAAACCATCTTTGTTTTACCATAAATATTTGATTCAAGATATATTTCCTTTGATTTATAAAATATTGAGGCCAAAGCGTTGATAATTTCCACCAAGATTAATATTAGAAGCAGCCATTTGTGGTAGTGATATAAGCTGTAAACAGCAATTGGGATTATTAAAATTCTGTCAGACGTAGAATCTAACATGGCGCCAAATTCAGTAACTTTATTTGTGCCTCTTGCAATCGGTCCGTCAATGAGGTCGGTGAAGACGCCAACGCAAAAAAGAGACACTATTAAAATTTTATTTTCAATGCCAAGCCAAAAAATTAGTATAAACAACACTATGCTTATTAAAACTCTAACCCAAGTAACCTGATTGGGCGAAACACGAGAAGGCCAATAGGGTTTTATAAAAAGAAAAAGAAATTCGTCCCGCCAGTGGTCAATTTTTTCTAAAAAATATTTTAGGTCGTCTAAAAAATTTTTCATAGGTTTAATTATCTTACCAAACTTTGCAAAAAAATGGAACTATGATAACCTTAAATAATTTCCATGAAAAAAAACGATATCATTTTTGCAATAGTTTGCGGATTGGCAGTGGCTTGGATTGCTTTGGATTTTTTCGGCAAGTATGGTTGGATTTTTTTCTTTGTCTTACCGATTTTTTCAGTAATTGGTTTGTGTCTGGTTGAGTTGATTGGAAAAAAAATATTGTTTGTGCGCCAGGCCGGCAAATTTATTTTGGCAGGAAGCCTTGCCGATGTGATTGATATTAAAGTTTTTCAGTTTTTGTTTTGGCTGGCTCCATTTTCTTTGATATTCAAGGCAATTTCTTTTTTGGTTGCAACTTTCGTAAAATATTGGTGGAATAAATATTGGGCATTTGAAAAAATGGAAAAAGAGGATATAAATAAGGAAGCAATTCAGTTTTTTGCAGTAACGCTGGCGGGATTAATATTAAATGTAGGGGCGTTTTATTACTTTACAAAAATATTGGGACCGCAATTTTCAATGCCAATTAAAACCTGGACAGAACTAAGCGTAATTTTTGCGGCGTTAGTATCTGCAGCATGGAACTTTTTAGGATATAAGTTTATCGTGTTCAAAAAATAGAAATCCTCGCGGCTTCACCGCTATAGCGCAATTTTGTAAAAATTTATTTTTACTTCGTAAAAGTTTTACAAAATTGCTGGATTTATATATTTTCCTCCGCTTCGCTACGGGCTGCCATTCGGCAGAAAATATAAAAAAATTATGGCAAATTTAGTTTTGTATAGAAAATATAGGCCGCAGAGGTTTGCGGAGGTCGTGGGGCAAGAGCATGTGGTTACAACCCTAACCAATTCAATAAAAGGAAATAATATTTCCCATGCTTATTTGTTTTCCGGACCGCGGGGAAGCGGGAAAACAACAATTGCCAGATTGTTTGCCAAGGCCATAAATTGTGAGAAGCCGGTTGACGGCTTTGAGCCGTGCAACAAATGCTCTTCGTGTTTGGAAATTATGGCAGGAAATTCAATGGATTTAATTGAAATTGACGCGGCTTCGCACACCGGAGTTGACGATATTAGGCAATTAATTGAAGGAGTAAAATTTGCGCCGGTAAAATCAAAATACAAGATATTTATAATTGACGAATGCCACCAGCTTTCAAAATCTGCGGCAAATGCTTTGCTAAAAACATTGGAAGAGCCGCCGGCTCACGCGATATTTTTGCTGGCAACAACAGAATCGCACAAAATGATTCCGACAATTTTGTCGCGATGCCAAAAATTTGATTTCAAAAGATTGCAGGTGCCGGAAATTATTAAAAAACTGGAATTTATTTCCAAAAAAGAAAATGTAAAGTTTGACGAATCAGCTTTGTCATTAATTGCTTTGAATTCACGCGGGTCATTTAGAGACGCAGAGTCATTGTTAGACCAATGTATGAGTTTTGCCGGGGAGGGAAGCGTGATAAAAACGCAGGATATAAAAGAATTATTGGGAATTGTTGAAGTTGGCGAAATTTCCCGATTTGTTGACCAGCTTGTAACAAAAAATACCAAAGACGCAATTTTTTCCATAAATTTATTGTGCGACAATGGAGTTGATTTACAGGAATTTACCAAAACGTTGGTTTTCTATCTGCGGCAAGCTCTGCTTTCAAAAATTAATCCCGGTTTTTTGAATTTACAGAATTCCGGTTTATCTTTGCAGGAATTAGAAAAAATGAAAACGCAGACAGCAAATTTAACTCAAAAAGATTTGCAAAATATGCTGGAGTTTTTCATTGACGCAGAAAATAAAATAAAATATTCATCGGTTGCTCAATTACCATTGGAATTAGCAATAATAAATATAACGCATACAGAATCATAATTATTGTAAATCTTATTGTGCGACAATTTGCGGCCTGCAAGGGCTGTTTTTTTATCCACATACTTGCATTTCAAAAAAGAGGTATAATAAAAGAATATACATTAAATTATAAATTTCATGGCAGAATTACAATTAATAGATTATATACAAAAAGCAAGACTGG
Organism: Candidatus Staskawiczbacteria bacterium; assembly: GCA_963778905.1. Lineage (GTDB taxonomy): Bacteria > Patescibacteriota > Minisyncoccia > Minisyncoccales > Staskawiczbacteraceae > XYD1-FULL-39-28. The sequence continues at coordinate 30,054 of CAVZWH010000024.1, forward strand.
CTGGCCAGGCAGATGAGCAAAGCAGAGCTTTGCTTTATCAAAATGGCTGGACAGATGCAGAAGTTAATGATGCTTTTACTACAATAGACCAGCCGCAGCCACAGGTTATGAGCCAGCCAAAAGTTGACGATCAACCGCAAGTTGTGAATCAGCTACAACCACAGGCTCAATATCAACCTCAAACAACACCAAACCAAATGCCCAAAGAAAAAAAAGGAATGCCATTGATACTGAAAATTTTTATATTTTTAATTATTTTAGTTGTTTTAGCTGGCGCAGGATTATTTGTTGCCGGTCAATATTTTAATGTAAATATTCCATGGAATCCTTTTGCTCTTAGCCCGCAAGCTGTTGTCAAAAACATGATGGCAAATATGAAAAATATTAAAGCTTATCACACCTCCATTCAGGTAAGCATCAGCGCCGCGAGCAGCGCCAACGCAAATCAAACCCTTGGCAGTTTTTCTCTTGACACCGAAGGCGGCACCGACATTACAGATGCAAAAAATCCAAAAGCAGATTATACTATTTCAGTTAATCTTGGATTGCCAGCTGCTGTGACTTCGCCAATTTTAGCTAATATGGATGTAATCGGCGTAAATAATGTTTTATATTTGAGACTCAACAGCCTTCAAATGCCAACCGAATACACAAATGGAATAAACACAGCTCAAATTTTGGGAAATTGGCTGGAAGCTGATCAAGACTCCATGAAAGCGCTTACAGCCGCAGAGTCCAGCCAAATCGGCCAAGTAACTTTACCACCAAGCAGCGCCAGTCAAAAAATGGCTCAAGAAATTCAGAATTTGATATCATCGGAAAATTTGGTTTCTGTTGACAAGCAATTAAGCGACCAAGTTATAAATGGTCAGGACACATATCATTATTCTATAACTATAAGCAGCGCAAAATTAAAAGATTTGGCGACCAAAATTATGAATTTGACAACGCAAGAAGCGGCCAGCACGCAGAATAGCGGAACCTCTGCTGGCAGTTCTTTGGTTGACGGCATGGCAGGAGGCGTTGCAAATTCTTTTATAGATGCAGTTGGCGACATAAATGCAGAAATATGGATTGGCAAAAAAGATTATTTGCTTTATCAGGTTAAATTTGACAAGACGATTGATTTAAATAAACTTTTCCCGGGAGCTAACACTCAATTAGCGATAAAGGTTGATGATAATAATTCTAATTTTAATAAACCAATAACAGTCCAAGAGCCGGCAAGCTCGCAAAAAATAGAAGACTTTGTTTTACCGCTGATAAAAGTTCAGCAGATACAGTCAGATATGTCTCAAGTAGGATCTACAGCTCAAATGCTTTTTACCGCAGATCAAAGTTATTTTTCGTTATGCACGAAAGGATTGCTAAACGGCTATGATACAAAATTTGGGACTCAACTCGTAAGCAGCGCTAAAGACTTGATGAATCAAGGGGCAAAAAATCCATTATGTTTTGCGGGTGTTAATGATTTTTGCGTATCAACTCAGCTGGCAGATGGAAGCTGGATATGCGTAGATAAAATTGGAAACACTGGAAAAACAAAATGTATTTCATTCAAAACCGTCTGCCAATAAGTAAAAAAATAATTATCGCAGTTTTGTTTTTAATAGCTGCTGTTTTAACAGCAGCTATTTGTTATTTATTTTTACATAAATTAAATCCAAAAATTGTAAATAAAAAACCTGCGGTTAACGTGTGCTATGCTGTTCCTGAAAAAAATTATGTTCAACTATTGTTTGTTGGAGATATAATGTTTGATAGAGGAATAAGATATTATGCCCAAAAAAACAACGGAAACGATTTTATCTTTGATAAAATTTCGCAGACGCTTGCAGAAAATGATTTAGTTGTTGCAAATCTTGAAGGCCCGATTACGGATAATAAATCAATTAGCGCCGATACAGCTCCCGGAAGCACAGATAATTATTTTTTCACTTTTGATCCTGGCGTTGCCAAAACTCTTTTTGAAAAAAATATCAGATTGGTTAATTTGGGAAACAACCATATACTAAATTTTGGAAGCGCCGGATTAAAATCAACGCAAAAATATTTAGACCAGGCAGATGTTGATTATTTTGGAGCTCCCGGTGGCTTAAGAAGCATAATAAAAAATATTGCTGGATTGAAAATAGCTTTTGTAAGTTATAATCAGTTTAACGGAGACCGGGCATCAGATGTTGTAAATGAAATTAAAAAAGTAAAATCAGAGGCAGATTTGGCGGTTGTTTTTAGCCATTGGGGAGTTGAATATAGTTTGGCTCCCACCGATTTAATGAAAAGTTTGGCGCACCAATTTATTGATGCCGGTGCAGATTTGGTTATCGGTTCGCATCCGCACGTGATTGAGCCAATGGAAATTTACAATGGAAAAAAAATTTATTATTCTTTGGGAAATTTCATTTTTGACCAATATTTTAACGAAGATGTCCGCAATGGTCTTGGCGTGGTAGTAAAAATCGATAAAGACACAAAACAGCTGGATTTTTCAGAAAAAAATTTTTATTTGCAAAATAACGGCCAAACAATTGAAAAAACTGCAGAAAAATGATATTATTCAAAAATCATAAACATTCCGGGATCGTCTAATGGTAGGACACGGCCCTTTGGAGGCCGGTATCTTGGTTCGAATCCAAGTCCCGGAACAAATAAAAATGCTGAAAGATTTAGTAAAAAGCTATAAAAAATATCTGGCGAACAAATATTTTGTTTGGTCATCAATTTTTGGTTTGCTTTTTTTAATCTTTAGTTTAGGCATTAATTTTTTGGCGGCGGCATACGCCACAGAAAAGGCGAGTAGCGCAGTAACAGATATAATTTTAAGCAATATACCAATTTACAATGTTGCCAACATTTTTGTATACGGGCTACTTGCTTTAATTGTTTTTATAGCTTTTATAACTTTAATCAGGCCTCAAAGAATTCCTTTTATAGCAAAAAGCACGGCCACCTTTATTTTAATCCGTTCTATTTTTATAAGTTTGACCCATATCGGGCCATACCAAAATACAATTCCGATAAATGTTGATATTTTGAAAATATTTACAACCGGCGGCGATTTATTTTTTTCCGGACACACTGGTTTGCCTTTTTTAATGGCATTGATTTTTTGGCAGAAAAAATTCCTTCGTTATTTATTTATTGCTCTTTCTGTTGCATTCGGAGCAGTAGCTTTGTTGGGGCACTATCACTATACAATAGATGTTTTATCGGCATTTTTTATAACATACGGCATTTACCATATCTGCCTTAAATTTTTTAAGAAAGATTATCAAATTTTTTTGAACGGCACTTAAACTTAAATTATTTTATATGATTACAATTTTAACTGACGAAAATTTTGAGGAACAAATAAAAAGCATTGAAAAATTAGTGCTTGTTGATTTTTTTGCAACGTGGTGCGAGCCGTGCTCTGTGCTCGCTCCGATTTTAGAAAAAATTGCAGAAGAGTTGAAAGAAAAAATTATTTTAATGAAGGCCAATCTTGACGATGTTCCAAAAGCTGCGGGAAAATTTGGAGTTGAAAAAATTCCGACAATAATTTTATTCAAAAACGGCCAGCCAATTTCAGGACTTGTTGGATTAGCCCCATATTCTTCAATTAAAGAATGGATAGAAAATGCGGAAAAAGAAAACGAACCGGATATTAAAGAAATAATAAACAGATATGATAATTATGCAAAATCAAACGGATTTAGATTAAATCCTGACAAAAAAATAGTTGAAAGAGTTGTTAAGGGACTTTTAGCCAATGAAAAAAAATACGGGAAAAAATATTGTCCATGCAGAAGAATTTCTGGCAACGAAGAAAAAGATTCAGAAAAAATTTGCCCTTGCGCATTTCACAAACAAGAAATTGAAAAAGACGGCCATTGTTTGTGCAATTTATATGTAAAATAGAACAAAATAGACAAATATATCGTATAAATTACAATGGATGGCGAAATCGCAAACGCTAAAAAACAAAGCGACAGGACAATAAGCTATATAGAGGCCATTTTTTTGCCGCTGATACTGGCGGTCTTGTTTACAATACAAAATCAGGCATTTAACGGGTGGCTGGGTCTTTATTCAAAAGCATATTCTGTAAGGTTGTCTTTGGTGACTTTTGCGTTGGGAATTATTTTGTACGGTCCTTCTTTGCTTTTCAAAAAAAGATATAAATATATATATCTTTTTTTGATTTCATTTTTAGTTTTTTTTATTTTTTCTGCCCAATTTTTATATTACAGATATTCGCAAAGTTTTTTGCAATTTTCAGCAATAAAATATTTAGGCCAGGCAGACAGCGTGGAGGGCACTGTAAAAACTTTGCTTACGCCGGAGTTGCTGCTGTTTTTTAGCAATGTAATTATAGTTTTAATCGCGCTGATTTTAACATCCAGAAAAAAATATATAGAATTTGTTTTGCCAAAATGGGAAAAAATAATTATTATTTTAGCGATGATAATTATGGTGGTTATTGGATATAAATATCTTTTGGACACAGAAAAAAAAGAGTGGGGAAGCACCAGCCGGCTTTATACAGACGTTTATGACTTAAAAACGCTGGTGGGCAAAATGGGAATTATGAATTTTTTTCTTGAAGATACGTTTAAGTATGTTTTAAGAAGTAATTTAATTTCAGCAGCCGATAAAAATTTTTTACAAACTTTTGCAAAAAACAGGACAACGCCAGAAACCGGCCAAAAATATTTTGCTTCAGAAAAAGGAAAAAATGTCATAATTATACAGGTGGAATCTTTGGAAAACGCTGTTATAAATAAAACAATTAATGGTCAGGAAATTACTCCAAACTTAAATCAGTTGGCAAAAAATGGCTTGTATTTTGACAATTATTACACTCAAATTGGCCCGGGCAATACTGCTGACGCCGAATTTTCCACAATGGATTCTTTATATCCTTTGCCAGACGACGTGGTTTTTATTGATTATGCAAAAAATCAGTACAATGCCTTGCCGCAGCTTCTTGTAAATAGTGGCTATGAAACTTATTCTATGCACGGAGATGTGCCGACATTTTGGAACCGGTCAAATATTTATCCTAGTTTGGGATACCAAAAAGCTTATGACTTAGACGATTATGTTGTGACAAGGCCGGTTGGCAAGGGTCCGTCTGATTTGGGAGATGAAGATTTATTTTCGCAGTCTTTGCCAAGATTAAAAAATTTTAAGCAGCCGTTTATGGCAACTTTAATCACAATGAGTTCGCACACCCCGTTTATTTTGCCAGATGATTTGCAGACCTTGCAAATTCCGTCTGACACAACTTTGAATTACCAACAGCAGCAATATTTAGAAAGTGTGCACTATACTGACAAAGCAATCGGCGAATTTATAGACGGATTAAAAAAAGACGGCTTATATAACAATTCTTTAATTTTTATCTGGGGCGACCACGGAAGTTTTACAAATATTTCTTCGGCTTTGGGCCAAGATAAAAATACTTTGCCGGAATTAGCTAACAGCCAGGTGCCGATGATTATTTTGGGAACAAATTTAACCGGAACCATAAATACTCCTGGCAGCCATTTGGATATTTATCCTACTATTACAAATCTTTTGGGAATTACAGCTCCCAAAACTATTTTAGGCCAAGATTTATTAAACACAAAAGGACCCGCAAGCGGGTACCCCGTTGAAACGCATTTTGAACTTGTTTCCGGCGGCATAGATGCTATTCTAACTGCTAATTTGGCGTATCGGGCAAGTGAGGACGGCTTGTTCAAAGACGGTTCTTGCGAATCCTGGCCAGACCAAAAATCTCTGCCAATTACTAATTGTCAAAATTTATATAACCAGCAGGCAGAAAACATAAAAGCTTCTAATATTATTATAAGAGGCAATTTGCTTTATGTACTTGACAAACAAAGATAAAGGGATAAATTGAAAGTGTAATCAAAAAAAATATGAAAAACACAATTTTCAAACAAATATTTCTTTTAACTATTTGTTTTTTGCTTCTTTCCGTTGGCACAGCTGTATTTGCTCAAACCGTATCGCAAATTCAGACAAATTCAGCAACAAACATATCCAGCTACCAAGCAACCTTAAACGGATATTCATCCGGAAGTTCTTATAATACATATGTTTATTTTCAGTGGGGAACAACAAATGGCTATGGCAGCCAAACAAATCAACAAAATATAAACTCTGCCGGCTCGTTTATCCAAGTTATCGCAGGTTTATCCGCCAACACCACTTACCATTTTAGAGCAGTTGCGCAAAACAATTACGGAACAGTTTATGGAAATGACATGACTTTTTACACAAGCGGAACCGGCACAAACACAATAACAGCCAACGCCGGACCAGATTTGTATTTGGGTTCTGGGCAAGCGGCAACTTTGCAGGGTTCGGGATACGATCCAAACGGATATTCAATAAATTATTATTGGACATGCAATGGCGGAACTTTATCAAATTACAATATTGCTCAGCCAACTTACACAGCTCCCTACGCAATCAATGGCAGCAGCCAAACAACTTATACTTGCACGCTTACAGCTACAAATAGTTATGGAAGTTCAAATTCAGACAGCATGATAGTTTATGTAAATTATAATAACAACAATAACAACGGATCTTTTTATGCGCAGACAAATTCAGCAACAAATGTTCAAAATAATCAAGCAACCTTAAACGGATATGAAGCCGGCGGCGCAACTTACAATAATTATGTTTGGTTTCAATACGGAACTGACACAAATTATGGAAACAATACAAACCAGCAGACGTTAAATTATTCCGGCTCGTTTACCCAAAACATTGCAAACCTTTCTTACAACACCACTTACCATTTTAGAGCAGTTGCAGAAAGCAGTGGTCAAACAGTTTATGGCCAGGATATGACTTTCAACAGCAACGGCTCAAATAATAATTATTATGGCAATGGATCTTTATCAATTACAAAGCAAGTTATAAATCTTTCTTCTGGAAACTTAGCTTGGCAGTCATCAGTAAACGCAAAACCTGGCGACGTATTAAGTTTTGCCATAACTTTGCAGGCAACTGGCGGCCAGGAAATTGACAATGTTTTTGTGCGCGACAATCTGCCCGCAGACCTAATTTACAAAGGAAATATGACCGTAAATGCTTCGCAAAATTATTCGGGAAACCCTGCGTCGGGAATTAACATCGGCACAATTCCAGCTGGCGGAATAGAAGTTATTGCTTATCAGGCGCAAGTGGCTCCGGCAGCAAATTTCATTTATGGAACAACAACATTAAGCAACAATGCAACCATTACCAGCACAGAAGCGGGAACGCAAACCGCCAGCGCATCAGTTTTTGTGAATAATTCGTTGGTTTACGGAGCAGCAACATCTGTTTCAACCGGCTTAACCAACAACCCAATAACAGATTCATTTTTCTTGCCAATGATTTTAATTATTTTTGGCTCTTGGTTTTATTTTTCAGGAAACGTTTACAAATTTTCCGACTGGCTTGGGTCACGGTTAGGAATTGGAATAAAGTTTTAGAAAGAAAAAAACGAGATGATTTCAAGGCGCAGCAAGGAGGTTGTATCCTCTGGATACGCCGACGAAGCTGCAACGAAGAAATCGCTCGTTTTTTTCTTTCCCTTCGGGCGGGCGAATTAAGGCAATCTTCTTCGTTGCTTCGGAGCTCGCGTACCACAGAGGGTACAACTCGCTCCTCGCGCCTCGAAGATTGCCTTAATTCGCTTCCGCTAAAATTATTCCAATTCCTAACCGTGACCCTGAAAATACATTTAATCAATAAAACAAAAAAGAGTTATTAAATAACTCTTTTTTGTTTCTAAAAAATTTGATAATATAGATAAATATGCCATTAGATTTATCCAAATTAAATGAGGAGCAAAAAGAGGCTGTGCTTTACGACAAAGGCCCGCTTTTGATTGTTGCCGGAGCCGGAACCGGAAAAACAACTGTTATCACACAGAGAATTGTGAATTTAATTGAAAAAAAATTAGTGGCGCCAGAAGAAATTTTGGCTGTAACTTTTACCGAAAAAGCTGCTTTTGAAATGGAAGAAAGAGTGGATAAATTACTGGATTTTGGATATATTGATTTGTGGATTTCAACTTTTCATTCTTTTTGCGAAAGAGTTTTGCGCGAAAATGCTTTAGATATTGGCTTGCCGAGCGATTTCAAAATTTTAGACCAAACTTCCGGCTGGCTTTTAGCCCGGCAAAATTTAGACAAGTTTGATCTAAAATATTACAAAGCATTGGGAAATCCCACAAAATTTATTCAGGCATTAATTTCTCATTTTTCTCATTGCAAAGACCAGGAAGTTTATCCAGAAAATTATTTAGAATATGCCGACACCTTAAAAACAAGAGATGACGGTTTAGAAGACGGAGAAACAGAAAGAATTATGGAAGTCGCAAATGCATATCACGTTTATCAGCAAATTTTATTGGAAAACAGCGCATTGGATTTTGGAGATTTAATAAATTATTGCCTAAAACTTTTCAAAAAACGCCCATTAATTCTAAAAAAATATCGTGAAAAATTTAAATATATTTTGGTTGACGAATTTCAGGATACAAACTGGTCGCAATATGAATTGATAAAATTGTTGGCGGAGCCTAAAAATAATTTAACAGTTTGCGCCGATGACGACCAGGCGATTTATCGCTGGAGAGGAGCTTCTTTTTCAAATATTGTAAAATTTCAGGAAGATTTTCCAAATGCAAAACAAATTTCTTTAATTAAAAATTATAGGTCTTCGCAAAACATTTTAGACAAGTCATATGATTTTATAATACAAAATAATCCCGACAGATTGGAATTTAGAAACAAAATAAATAAAAAACTTGTGGCAAATACAAAAGAAGAGGGGATTGTTGAACATATTCACGAGAAAACCTTAGACCAGGAAGTTGGTCAAACCTTAAAAAAGATTTTAGAAATTATAAAGCGCGACAAAGAAGCAACTTACAATGATTTTGCAATTTTAGTAAGGGCAAACGATTCGGCAATTCCGTTTATTAAGGCATTAGAAAGGGCAAATTTACCTTATCAATTTTTAGCTTCGCGCGGATTATACTCAAAACCAGTAATTTTGGATATAATTTCTTATTTTAAGCTGTTAGACAATTATCACGAAGGAACTGCGGTTTACAGAGTTTTGAATTTGCCATTTTTGGGGATTTCAGAAACAGACATCGCAACAATTACTCAATTTTGCCGCAGAAAAACAATTTCACTTTTTGATGCGTTGCAGCAGTTATCAATAATTCCCGGAATTTCCGCCAAAACAAAAGAAAAAGTTGTTTTTGTGTTAAGCTTAATAAAAAAACACAGCGGGGATGCGCGAGAAAAAGGAGTTTCAGAAATTTTAATTGCATTTTTGGAGGATTCTGGATACTTAAAATATTTAATCAATAAAAATGAAATAGAAAAAATTGATTTGTTAAATCAGTTTTACAAAAAAATAAAAACTTTTGAAGAAGCAACAATTGAACCGACTTTGAAAAATTTTATGGAGGAAATGAATTTGGAATTGGAATCTGGCGAAGAAGGAAAACTGGAATTTGACCCTGAAAAAGGTCCCGATATGATAAAAGTTATGACAATTCACGGAGCAAAAGGTTTGGAATTTAAGTACGTATTTTTAGTAAATATGGTTGATAAAAGATTTCCAACCATTGAAAGAAAAGATCCAATTGAACTGCCCGATGAGCTAATAAAAGATATAAAACCAAAAGGAGATGTTCATTTGCAGGAAGAGAGGCGGCTTTGTTATGTGGCAATGACCAGAGCAAAAAAAGAACTCTATTTTACTTCAGCTGACGATTACGGCGGACAAAGAAAGAAAAAAATATCAAGATTTTTGTCAGAAATGAATTATAAATCAGCTGACGAAAGTAAACCAAGTGAAAATGGATTATTAGCCGAAAAATTAAATCCAGCCGAAAGATTAAAGAAAAAAACAGAGCCGCAATATCTGCCTCAACATTTTTCTTATTCCCAATTGGCTGCATTTGAAAAATGTCCGCTGCAATATAAATTTGGATTTATTTTGAAAGTGCCGACCCGAGGCAAAGCAGTTTTCTCTTTTGGAAAAACAATGCACAATACTTTGTACGAATTTTTGAAATTGAGTAATGAAGATAAAAAATCAGCGCAAGAAAATTTATTTGGAGAAAAAACAGCAAAAAACAGCAATAAAAAAAGTAAAAATTTTGACGAATTAACAAAATTATACGAAAAAAACTGGATTGATGAATGGTACGAAAATCAAAAACAAAAAGATGATTATTATAAGTTGGGCAAAAGAATAATAAAGGAATTTTACAGCCAGTTTGAGAAAAATCCGCCAAAAATTTTGAAAATTAATGGAAGCCTGGCTTTAGAAATGCCGTTTAACTTAAAAATTGGCGAGCACACATTGTTTGGAGTTATTGACAGAATTGATGAGGAAAAAAACGGAGTTTTTATTATTGATTACAAAACCGGCTCGTCAAAAGAAAAACCGGAAAAAGAACAGCTTTTAATTTACCAAATAGCAGCCCAGGAAGTTTTGCACTTAAAGCCTAAACAGCTTGCGTATTATTATTTAGAAGACGGAAAATTTGCTTCATTTTTAGGTTCAGAAAGCGATTTGCAAAAACAAAAAGAAAAAATAATTGAGGAAATTGAGAAAATAAAAAACAGCGAATTTGAGCCAACGCCCGGCTGGCAGTGCCAGTACTGCGATTTCAAAGACATCTGCGACTTTGCTCAACGCTAAACATTAAAAAAATCGCCTCAACAGGCGATTTTTTATTTTTATCTTACTGATTTATAACCGCCAGGGACGCCATTTGGAGATAAAATAATTTGCCAAAGTTGAATTTGCCTTGCCCGAAATGAGCCGGCGCAGCTAAGCAGATAATAATTCCACATTCTGTAAAATCTGTCGTCGTATTTATTTTTTAATTTTGGCCAATTTTTCTCAAAATTTTTGTGCCATTGCATCAAAGTTTTGTCATAATCGGCGCCAAAGTTGTGCACATCTTCAATGACAAATAATTTTTCTGAGCTGGATGTAATTTGTTTCAAAGAGGGGAGCGCTCCGTTTGGAAAAATATATTTATTCAGCCACGGATCAGAACCGACCCCAGAAGTTAGGCTGCCGATTGTGTGAAGCAAAAATAATCCATCGTCATTTAGGCATTTTTTTATCACATCAAAATATATTTTATAGTTTTTTGCGCCGACATGTTCAAACATTCCAATTGAAACAATATGGTTAAATTTTTCTTGCAAATCTCTGTAATCTTGCAGTCTTATTTCTACCTTCAATCCTTTGCATAATTTTTTTGCGAAATTTATTTGTTCTTTTGAAACAGTAATTCCAACAGCTGAAACTTTATAGTTTTCTGCTGCGTATTTAATAAAACCACCCCATCCGCACCCAATATCCAAAATTTTCTGGCCTGGCTGTAAATTTAATTTTTTGCAAATCAAGTCGTATTTTGCAATTTGCGCCGAGTCCAAATCGGGGTATCCTTTGGGTCGTTTTTTCCAATATCCGCAGCTGTAAGCCATTGTTTTTCCAAGCATGGCAGAAAACAATTCATTATCTAAATCATAATGTTTTTCGCCAACTTGGAATGCGCGATTTTTTGCCTGTAAATTAAATATTTTTGCTAAAATTGCGCCGGAAATAAGCGGCAAAGAAAAACCAATTTTTTCAGGTATTTTTGCCAAAAATAATTTATAAAAAAATTGGTCTAAATTTTTGCACTCCCACCATTTGTCCATGTAAGATTCACCCAATCCCAAAGACCCTTCGGTTTTTACCCTGTTATAAAAATTTTAATTCAAAACTTTTATGTCCCAAGGATTGTTGCCATTTATTTTAATTCCAGACGGCTCCAATAATTTGTTTGCCCATGCCTCATTGTCCATATAAATTTATATTATCAGGCACAGAAAAAATTTCAATGAAGGTGCGTTGCAAACGAAGGAATAAAGGGTTAAAATATAAAAATATGGAAAATATAAATTTATAATTTTTCAAAAAATGAATACCAAAAAAATATTACTTTCACTGGGATTCATCGCTGTTTTGGGAATTTATATAGTTTATCAGCGGGCAAGTAGTAATAATAATCCGATATTAAATAATGGGCAGTCTTCTTCTGTTTTGCCATCTGGCGGCCAAAATCAAACCACAAATCAAAGTCAAACTACAAACCAACCGGTAGCGATTTCCGGATATAAAGACGGCCAATATACCGGAAGTTCGGTTAATGTTTTTTATGGTCAGGTTCAGGTTCAAGCAGTAATCAGCGGAGGGAAAATAGTTGATATAAAATTTTTGAACTATCCACAAGATAATAGAAATTCTCTTAGCAGGAGCAACAGTGCTTTGCCTCAATTAAAATCAGAGGCGATACAAGCACAGAGCGCCAATGTAAATGCGGTTTCCGGAGCCACCCAAACAAGCAGTGGATTTGTTCAGTCATTGTCATCTGCTCTTTCTCAAGCAAGCTAATATGAAAGAAACAAAACTTTTAATGGGAATGCCCATATCGGTGGAAATTGTTGACGAAACTGCAACGCAGGACAACATAAACAAAATTTTTGATTATTTCAAATATATTGATGAGAAATTCAGCGTATTCAAAAATAATAGCGAAATCACAAAAATAAATAACGGAAAGATTAAAAAAGCAGATTATAGTTTTGACATGAAAACTATTTTTGAGCTTGCAGAGCAAACCAAAAAAGAAACTGACGGATATTTTGATATTGTAAACAATAATGGAAAATATAATCCTTCTGGAATAGTAAAGGGATGGGCGATATACAAGGCGGCGGAACTATTAAAAAATATGGGTTATGAAAATTTTTATGTTGATGCGGGCGGCGATATACAAGTCCAAGGAAAAAATAAAGAAAAAGGGGTGCCCGCTCGTGGGCCGTGGAAAATAGGCATAAAAAATCCTTTTAATCAGAAAGAAATTGTTAAAGTTGTTTACTTAGATAAAAATCAAGGAATAGCCACGTCTGGAACATATATACGAGGCCAGCACATATATAATCCAAAAAATAGACAGGAAAAAATGAATGAAATTGTAAGTATTTCTGTAATTGGCCCAAATGTTTGTGAGGCAGATAGATTTGCAACCGCAGCTTTTGCAATGCAAAGAAAAGGAATTAATTTTATTGAAAAGTTAGATGGATTTGAGGCTTATATGATAGATAAAAATGGCATCGCCACCATGACAAGTAATTTTGAAAAATATATCCAATGCTAAAATTTATAGATAATTTTCTAAACAAAACAACAATGTACAGGCTTGTTTTATACTGCCTGATATTTTTAGTTATAGTGGCTCTGGTTTTCAGTTTTTTAGGAAAGCTGCCTTTTAAGCCGTTAGATTTTTTATTTTCTACATTTTTTTTGCTTTCTTTTTGCATTTTGATAAATTGGATTTTTGCAAAAGTTTTTGAAGCTCCGTCAAATATAGAGTCGGTTTACATAACAGCTTTAATTTTGACTCTCATCATAAGCCCAGTGCCGGGCTTAAACCAATTGTTGTTTTTGTTTTTTGCCAGCGGCATAGCAATGGCTTCAAAATATATTTTAGCCATCTTCAAAAAACATATTTTTAATCCAGTTGCAATTTCTGTTGCCATCACATCCTTAGCCGCTGGCCAATCTGCCAGCTGGTGGGTGGGAAATTTGTATATGGCGCCCTTTGTTTTAATAATTGGAATATTAATTACAAGAAAAATAAAAAAGGCTGACTTGGTAATAAGTTTTTTTGCAGTATCTGCGGCAGCGATATTAGTTAATAGTTTTTTAACCGGCGGAAATATTTTGAAAAGCGCCGAATTTATTTTATTTTATTCTTTTATTCCTTTTTTGGGTTTTGTAATGCTCACAGAACCAATGACAACGCCGCCAACAAAAAAATTGCGAATAGCGTACGGAGCTTTAGTGGGATTTTTGTCTGCTCCGTTTGTTAATATAGCGGGTTTCTATTTTACGCCCGAAATAGCTCTTTTAGCCGGAAACATATTTTCATATTTTGCTAGTCCGAAAGAAAAATTAGTGTTAAAAATAATAGGTAAAATAGAAATTGCAAACAATACTTATGATTTTATATTTAAACCTGATAGAAAACTAAATTTTAAGCCCGGGCAATATTTAGAATGGACTCTATCGCATGAAAAAAGAGATAATAGGGGAATGAGAAGATATTTTACGATAGCTTCTTCTCCGACAGAGGAGAATATAAGAATGGGTGTTAAATTTTATGACAAACCCAGTACCTATAAACAATCCTTGATGTCGCTTAAGAACGGCAAAATTATCGTGGCATCACAATTGGCAGGAGATTTTGTTTTACCAGAGGATAAGAATAAAAAATTAGTCTTTATTGCCGGCGGAATAGGTGTTACGCCATTTAGAAGTATGATAAAATATCTTATAGACAAGAATGAAAAAAGAGATATAGTTATTTTTTATTCAAATAAAACCGTTGACGATATTGCATATAAAAATATTTTTGACGAAGCTGAAAAAAAGCTGGGAATCAAAACAATTTACCATTTAACTGACAAAAGTGGATTTCTAAACCATGAAATGATCCAAAAATATGTGCCGGATTTTAAAGAGAGAATGTTTTTTATTTCAGGGCCACGATCTATGATTTTAACTTTTCAGAAAGCATTGAAAGAAGCAGGGGTTAATAAAAATCACATCCGAACAGATTTCTTTCCCGGATTTGCATAATTTGTATTTATGTAAAAATTGTGCTATTATTAATAATCATTACTATTAATTAAACTGACTTGGAAACGCAAGACAAAGTCTTAATACAGCAATATTTGAAAGGTGACGAAAAATCATTGGAGATTTTGATTGGAAAATATTTAAAACCTATTTACAGTCTTACTTATAGGAATATTGGAAATGCCGTGCAGGCAGAAGATGTTACGCAGGAAGTCTTTATAAAAGTTTGGAAAAACTTAAAAAAATTTGATCAGAATAAGAATTTTAAACCTTGGATTTTTCAAATTGCCAAAAATACCTCCATTGATTATCTAAGAAAAAAGAAATCTATACCATTTTCCAGATTTGAAAACGAAAAAGGACAAAATATTTTATCTGAGAACTTAGTTGCAGCTCCTGTAAACTTAATTGAAAACCTAAGTGATAAAAGAGTTCTGGCAGGCGCAGCGCAGAACTTAAACGACAAAGAACAAAAAATTATAAGTCTCCGACACAATGATGGCTTGAGTTTTAAAGAAATTGCCGACGTTTTTGAGGAATCCATTAATACCGTTAAAAGCAGATATCGCCGGGCTCTGGCAAATATGAGGGCAAACATTAAAAAAAGAGAAACTTAATTACTCGGTCGAGCGTATTAATTCATAGTATGAATACTTTTTACATAGAACCTCCAATCGAACTTTTTGAAAGAATAATAATGCGCATTCATAAAGAAGAGCGTGTTTTGGTTTTAAGAAGAGTTATTTTATTTTCAATAACTTTAGTGGTGTCGGTGGTTGGTTTTTTTCCGGCGCTGAATATGTTGATATCTGATTTTAATCAATCCGGATTTTTAAACTTTTTATCTTTAATATTTTCGGATTTTCCAACCGTTGTGAAATATTGGCAAAGCTTCGCGATGATTCTTTTGGAATCATTGCCGGCATTGAGTTTAGCATTATTTTTAGCCATCTTGCTTACGCTTTCACAATCTATTAAATCTTTAACAAAAGACGTTAAATTTGTAATTAAAGCGCAAGCATAAAATGAGCGAAAATTTTTTACAATCAAAATTATTTAAAGGAATTGTTTTGGGAATAGCCGGTCTCGTAATACTGGTTTTTGTTTTTGGCTTAGGAGTTTATGTTGGTATGGAAAAGGCTGATTTCTCTTTTAGATGGGCAGAAGAATATCATCAAAATTTTGGAGGACCTCAAGGGGGAATTTTTGGAAACTTTTTCGGTTCAGAAAAGGAGTTTGCTAATTCGAATGGTTCTTACGGTCAAATAATAAAAATAGACGGAAATATTTTAACCGTAAAAGATAATGATGGCGATAATACTGAAAAAACAATTTTAGTTGGAGATAAGACTATAATAATACTTCAGAGAAAAAATATAAAATTATCTGATCTTAAAATAGGCGAGAATATAGTTGTGATAGGAAGTCCGAATAATGATGGACAAATTCAGGCAGAACTTATAAGAGTAATGCCCGCAAAACCAGTTAATCCATCAACAACCACTCCGCCGCCAGTTAATAATCCAGTTCCGCCGCCAACTCAAGGTTCTTAAAATTTTCACAAAAATAAATAAAATAATATTAATTTAAATCTATTATGAATTTTTTCGGAAAAACAAAGGAAGTTGTTTTGAAGCACAAGTTTATTACGTTAGTAATTATTATTATTTTATGCGTTGGCGGATATTACGGCTACGGATTAATTTTTCCTAAAAAAACAAGCACAACCTATGTAACCTCTCAGGCAGCAAATGGAACGGTTACAACGTCGGTGTCCGGTTCCGGTCAAGTTGCCGCATCAAGCACTCTAAGCCTGCAATTTCAGGCTTCCGGCACTCTTACTTATTTACCGGTACAGAATGGGCAAACTGTTTCAAGGGGGCAACTTATTGCCGAGCTAGATACAACTACCGCGCAAGAATCCATCACAAACGATGAATCACAACTTCAGTCAGCGCAAATTTCTTTGCAAAAATTGGAAGGAGCAAGCACGTTGACCACTCCTCAAAACAAACAAGACGCTTTAAATAATTTACAGACTGCAAATAATAATCTAAATCAAGACTATCAGTCGGGTTATAATACGATCTCGAGCGTTTTTACTGATTTGCCAAACATAATGACAGATTTGCAAAATACTATTTATGGAAGCACCTTTAACAATTACCAGCAAAACATTGATTATTATACTTACAGCGCAAACACGTACGATCCGTCTGCAATTAATTTTAAAACTGGTTTAGTTGCATCATATCAAACAGCTTCAACGGATTATGCAAAAAATTTCAGCGATTACGAATCATTAACTACATCATCCAGTAATAGCAACATTGACTCTATGATTACCGAGACATACAATACGGCAAAGGATATTGCCCAGGCTATAAAAGATACAAACAATCTTATTCAATTTTATGAAGACACTCTTACTAAATACAATATAAAAGTAAATTCTGCTGCAACTTCCCAGCTCGCAACTATTAATAGTGATTCAGTTAAAGCAGATAGCGACATTACAAGCTTGCTAAATATTCAAAACACTATTAAAAATGATGAAAATACAATATCAACTGACAACGAAGCAGTTGCTAATTCAGATTTAGATTTGCAATCTGCGCAACTATCAGTTCAAAATGCGCAGAACAGTCTTGCCAATGACAAAGCTAATCTTGCCAATTATTATATTTATGCTCCGTTTGATGGTGCGTTGGGTAAAATAACTGCAGAAGTCGGCCAGCAAGTCGGATCTGGAACATCTATTGCAACAATAGTCACAACGCAGGACATCTGCACAATTCCTTTAAATGAAGTTGATGCTGCAAAAGTTTCTCAAGGACAAGACGTTGTGCTAACTTTTAATGCTCTTCCAAATTTAACTGTTGCAGGAAAAGTTGCAACCATAGACCCAATTGGAACGGTTACATCAGGAGTTGTCACATATAATGTGCAGATTAGTTTTGCAACGCAAGATTCAAGAGTAAAATCCGGAATGAGCATAAATGCGGAAATTATAACAGGCGTGGCGCAAAATGTTTTAGTAGTTCCAAATTCGGCAATAAAATCCCAAGGGACAACAAAATATGTCCAGGTTTTGGTTAATGGCGTGCCTCAAACAAAAATAGTTACCGTTGGATTGAGCAGCGTTACGAGCACTCAAATTTTATCCGGACTTAATGTCGGTGATAAAGTTATAACCCAAACAGTGACAACCGGTGCCACGAGCACAAGCACGACGGGAACAGCTGGCGCTTCAACACTTAGACTTGGCGGCGGTGGGGGATTTGGCGGTGGAGGCGGAGGCTCTATAAGAGTGAGCGGTGGCCTTTAATTCAAATTAAAATGATAGAGTGCAAAAATATAAAAAAATTTACAGCTTCTATTTATTTTTTAAATGAAGGGTGCAAGCTCAATAAAATTCGGAAGTTCGAAATAAATTAATCTTGTAAAAATGATAGAGTGTAAAGATATAAAAAAAATTTATAACAACGGAGGCGAAGAAACGATTGTATTAAAAGGAATTTCTTTTAAAATAACTGATGGTGAATTCATCGCGATTATGGGTCCGTCTGGTTCTGGAAAATCAACTTTGATGCATATTCTGGGCGCGTTAGATTCGCCAACTAGCGGAACTTATTTATTGGATAATAAAGATGTTTCAAAACTTTCCGATAATGAATTGGCATACACACGAAGAAATAAAATCGGATTTGTTTTTCAATCTTACAATTTATTGCCAAGAGCAACCGTATTAAAAAATGTGATGATGCCTTTAATGTATGCAGGAGTTCCAATTAAACAAAGGGAAGAAAAAGCAATCGAATGCTTAGTCGCGGCTGGGCTTCCTGATAATCGCTGGCATCATTTTTCAAACCAGCTTTCCGGCGGTCAGATGCAAAGAGTTGCCATCGCCAGGTCTTTAGTTAACGATCCTTCAATTATTTTGGCTGACGAGCCTACGGGAAATTTGGATTCAAAAACAGGAGAAATTGTTTTGGCGACGTTTCAGAAGTTAAATGATGACAAAAAGGTTACCATTGTTTTAATTACGCACGAAAGATATGTTGCCGAGCACGCAAACAGAATTATACATATTTTAGACGGAGAAATTGTGCAAGATGAAAAAAATATCAAAAGACGCAAGGCCGACATTAATGGAAATTCTCATCAAAACGAATTTGAGGAAATTAAAAAATAATTAAAATATAAATCAAATGAAAGTAAATGATTTATTTGAAGAAACAACTTCCGCTCTTACCTCAAACAAAATGCGTTCAGGCCTGACGATTTTAGGTATAGTTATTGGAATTGCCTCTGTGATTGCTATGGTTGCAATTGGAAACGGTAGCCAAAGCTCAATAGACGCCACGATACAGTCAATTGGCTCTAATCTAATTATGGTAACTCCCGGAATGGCAAGAGGCGCTGGAGCTGGTCCTGTTTCCGCCGGCAGAGGCGGAGCAACAACATTAACTCAGGCAGATTCAGACGCAATTCAAAGCCAGGTTACCTCGATTGGAGCCATTTCTCCGGAATTATCAAAAAGATATCAAGTAAAAGCCGACGGGAATAATACAAATACAACGGTTACCGGAACAGTTTCAGCTTATGCAGAAGTTCGTAATGAGCAAATGGCTTCCGGTTCATTTATTTCCGACCAAGACGTAGCCAGTCTGTCAAAAGTTGCAGTATTGGGACCTACAACAGAATCTGATTTGTTTGGTACCGGCGTTGACGCAACCGGACAGACAATAACAATAAATAATATTATTTTTACGATAGTTGGGATTTTAAAGTCAAAAGGTGGAACAGGATTTGGAAATCAAGATGACGTAATTTTTGTGCCAATTTCTACGGCTCAGCAATATTTGGCAGGTAATTCAAATAATTTTCTTTCAGAAATTGATATTTCGGCTAGCAGTCAGAGCAAAATGGCCTCAATTCAAACGCAAGTAACAAATTTACTTTTAGCGCGCCATAATATTACAAATCCGACGCTGGCCGACTTTCAGGTTTTAAATCAACAAGACATTGTAAATACTGCTTCGTCAGTTACAAACACGATGACTATTTTATTGGCATCAGTTGCCGGAATTTCGCTTGTCGTTGGAGGAATTGGAATTATGAATATGATGTTGACAACGGTTACTGAAAGGACGCGGGAAATTGGATTAAGAAAAGCAATTGGAGCAGATGAAGCAGACATTAATATACAATTTTTAACAGAATCTTTTATGCTGACTCTCATTGGAGGAATAATCGGAATTGCTTTAGGATGGACCGTCTCATGGGGCATAACAAAATTTACAGGAACAGCAACAAGCGTTTCAATGCTGTCAATTATCCTGGCATTTGGAGTTTCAGCTGTGATTGGAGTTGTCTTTGGATATTATCCCGCAAGACGTGCGTCAAAACTAAATCCAATCGAAGCATTGAGGTATGAATAATTTTTAAATTTTATAATTTTTAAATAATTTCTTAATTTCTTAATTTTTAAAAATTTGATCATTGTATCATTATTTTAAAAATTGAAAAATTAGAAATTAAAAATTTAATGAGCAAAACATATAAAATCGTTACAGCAATCATTGTGTTGCTGGTCGTAGGTGGCGGAGCGTTTTATTTTGGAATGAATTATGGCAAAAGCCAAGCTGCGACAACCGCAACTGCGGCGCGCGCAGGTTTTGCCGGTAGAACGGGACGAACGGGAGCAGCCGGAGCAGGTTTTACCACCGGAACCATTCTTTCCAATGACGGAAGCACTATAACTTTGCAATTACCGGCAAGCACTGGTGGTTCAAAAATAATTTTATATTCAACTGCAACTCAAATTTCTAAAACCACAGCCGGAACATCAGCTGATTTAGCAGTTGGCACATCTGTAAGTGTGACTGGAACAACAAATTCTGATGGAAGTGTAACGGCTAATTCAATTCAAATCAGACCAGCAGGTGTAAATCCTGGAGGCCCAAACATACCAACATCAGCTGCAGGTCAGTAAAAATATAATTATTTCATTGTGTGACATATGAACAAAATATTAATAGGTTTAGTCATAGTATTAATTATAATCGCAGTTGTGGCAATATATTTTTCTTTGCCAAAACAAAATAATAAACCAATAATGCAAAATCAAATAAATCAAAATCCTCAACAAAGTGGAAGCTCTCCAACTGCAACTACTAGTTTCGATATTCAAGGAATGAAGGTTGAAATTTTAAAACAAGGAACCGGCGAAGGGGCAAAAGTGGGGGACAACATAGTGGTAAATTATGTTGGAACTTTAACAGATGGCACAAAATTTGATTCTTCAATTGACAGAAACCAGCCATTTCCATATACTTTGGGCCAAAATATGGTTATAAAAGGATGGGAGCTTGGGCTTTTGGGAATGAAAGTCGGTGAAAAAAGAAAACTGACAATTCCGCCGGAATTAGCATACGGAGAAGCAGGGCGTCCACCGGTTATTCCTCAAAACGCAACCTTAATATTTGAAATTGATATGTTGTCTATTAACGGTAAATAGAAATTATCACAAAATCAAAAAACCGGGCTTTACCCGGTTTTTTGATTAAACGCTTGACATGCGTCTGCATTTATAATATAATAGATTATCTAATAGTTAGGTAATCAAACTATTAAACAATCATCTATGGAGATTAATGAAAAACTATTATCTGCGATATTTAATATCGGCGGATTAATAAAAGAAAAAATGCATGCAAGCGATTGCTTAAAGGACTTTACATATTCAGAATTTGAAGTTTTAAAATTTGTAGGAAGCAACAAAAATACAACGATGAAATCGATAGCTAATTATCTGCACATAAAACCTTCTTCGGCAACTCCTGTAATTGATGGCTTGGTAAAAAAGGGGAACATAAAAAGAACACAAAGCAAAGATGACAGAAGGGTGCTTTATATAGCCATAACGCCAAAAGGATTGAAATCTTTACAAAAAAAGTATAAAAATATACATAAAACTATTGAAAAAGTTTTTGGAAAGCTTAGTGATAAAGATAAAAAAACATTAATAAAAATATTTGAAAAAATTCATGCAGAAAATATATAAAAATCTAATCATAGCAGGAATTGTAATAGTAGCAATCGGAATTGCTGTTTTGCTGTGGATGTTCTTTGGCAGAAGTTCGCCATTAATTCTGTCTTCAGTCCAAGCACACAATGGCGACATCACAGAAAAAATAAATTTAACAGGACAAGTTAAGGCATCTCAGGGCGTTGATTTGGCTTTTGTGGCTTCTGGAAAGATTATAGCAAATTACGTAAAAGCCGGTGATAAAATTTATGCTGGTCAAAGTTTGGCTGTTCTTGATCAAAATTCGGCAATGGCAACTTTGACAATCGCAAAAGGAGCATTGGCTCAGGCGCAAGCAAACTACGACAAGCTTTTAGCGGGCACGACTCAGCAAAACATTCAGACAGTTCAAGATTCTATAAATTTATCTAAACAAAATTTAACCAACGCATATAACGGAGCTATAAACACATTGAATAATGCTTACACCAGCATATATAACGCATACAATGTTGCTGTTTTAATGCAAAATAATTATTTTTCAGCGCAGGATCAGCAAGGCATTCAGGTTTCTGACGCGAGAAATGATATCAATAGCAACATGCAAAATGCGCAAAATTATTTGAATACAGCTGAAAAATCTTTGGCGCCCGCAGACATTGATACAAATGTCACGCAAATGATTTTAGCACTTAACAATGTTTATGACGATATAAATACTATTAGAGCTCAATGCGACCAGGGAATATATTATTCCAAAGTTGTGGCTGGAGATAAAGCATCTTTGGACACTCAAAAAACATCTATTAACACAACCTTGACCGGTGTTACTGCTTTGCAGCAAAATATTGCATCTTTGAAATTAGTTTTACAATCAGCACAAGACCAGTTAAGCGTCGCAACAGCTCCACCGACGCAAGAAAACATTAAATCAGCCAAAGCTCAAATACTTTCAGCTCAAGGGCAAGTTGATTTGGCGCAGGCTGCTGTAAATAACACAATTTTATTTGCGCCATTCAGTGGCCAGGTTGATAAAGATAATGTTGTTGTCGGTTCAATTGCATCTCCCAACGCGCCGGTAATAACAATTTCAAATAATAATCTTGAAATAGACACGAGTGTTCCCGAGATTGATGTAGCAAATACAAAAATTGGAGATTTAGCAAACGTTGCTTTAGATGCATTTGGAAATGACACTATTTTTCCGGCAACAATTATTTCTATTGATTCAGCTCCGTCAATTGTAAATGGCATATCGGTTTATGGCGCCAAATTAAAATTTAATAATTCAGACAGCAGAATAAATCCTGGCATGACGGCCAACATAACCGTAATCTCTGATACTCATTCAAATGTTTTGATAGTTCCGATATCGGCAGTCATACAACAAAATGGCAAATATTTTGTGATAGTTGATAAAGGAAATTCTCAAAAAGAATCTAGAGAAATTACTGTCGGCCTGAGAGATGACAAAAATATTGAAATAACTTCTGGATTATCATTAAACGAAAAAGTACTTGCATATTAAAACTATGGAAAATAAAACTTTAGAAAATTTAGAAAAAGCAGAAAAAAAAATTGTTAAGAGCACCCGCAATAAAATAATCGCGGTGATTGTTGTTGCGGTGGTAATCTTGGGTAGCGTAATCGGGTTAATATATTGGAACATTGTTTCACACAGAGTTTACATAGAAAATTCTTCAATATCAGCCCCCGTGGTTAATTTGTCTCCATCAGTTGGCGGAATTTTACAAGAAGTTTATGTTAATGTTGGCGACGAAGTGCAAAATTCGGCGCCAATTGCAAGAGTTGGCAACGAGTTGATAAAAGCGCCCTTGGCAGGCCAAATTTTATCTATAAATACAAGCATAGGAACTTCGTTCGGGCCAGGCCAGGCGGTCGCCACAATGATAAATCCAAACGATTTAAGAGTTGTCGGGCAGGTTGAGGAAGACAAAGGATTGTCACAAATAAAAATCGGGCAACAGGCAATTTTCACAGTTGATGCTTTTGGTTCAAAAGAATATTCCGGTATTGTAGACGAAATTAGTCCGACTTCCGACGCGGGCGACATTGTTTTTAATATTTCTGGCACAAGGCAGGAAATGAATTTTGATGTTAAGGTAAGATTTGACACAACTCAATACCCAGAATTAAAAAACGGAATGTCAGCAAAACTTTGGATTTACAAATAGATAAATAAAAATGATTCAAGAAGACCATCCAAATTTTAAGTGGCTTGTGTTGCTCACTGTAATTATCGGAACTTTTTTGGGCAGATTAGATCAGACAATCGTAAACCTGGCTCTGCCAAAAATAATTGAAGATTTCAAAATTACAATTACCGCAGCCGGCTGGATTGCAACCGCGTACATATTAGCTAACGCGGTTTTTGTTCCTATTTGGGGAAAATTGGGCGACACCGTGGGCAGAAAAAAAATTTATATTTTGGGTTTTTCAATTTTTATTTTTGGCTCGGCTTTGGCAGGATTTGCGTGGAATCTAAGTTCTATGATTGTTTTTAGAATTATCCAAGCTGTCGCAAGTTCGGCAGATTATCCAACAGCCATGGCAATTTTAGCGGTAACTTTTAAGCAGGGCAGGGAGCGGGCGCAGGCATTGGGTTTGTGGTCGGTTTCTTTTGCGGCAGCCGCGGTTTGTGGCCCGTTAATAGGAGGTCCTATGATTGATGCATTTGGCTGGAGGAGCATATTTTTGTTAAATATTCCGGTTGGTCTTGTTGGGCTTGCAATGGCTTTTATTTTTGTCAGAGAGTCGGTTTCCGAACACAAAACAATACATTTTGACTGGTCGGGCGCAATTGTTCTTGGCACGGCTCTTTCGGCATTAGTTTTGGTTCTTGACCAGGGAAGCGCTTGGGGCTGGTTAGCATATCAAAGCATAATTTGTTATATTGCTACAATTTTATTTACAATTATTTTTGTGTTTATAGAAAAATTTGCAGCCGAACCGATTGTTGACCTTAAGTTTTTCAAAAATAGCGTTTTTGTAAACACTTTAACAAATAATTTTATTACTTTTATGGCGTTATCGGGCGCATTATTTTTGGTTCCGATTTTTGTTGAAACTTATTTAGGATATGACGCCACAAAAACCGGATATTTATTTATTCCGATGGCTCTTTTTATGGTGGTGGCCTCGGCAATTGGCGGAAGTTTGACTGGAAAAGTCCAGCCAAGATATGTAATTTTTGCCAGTACTTTTGTGGCATCCATTGGGTTGTTTATGTTTTCAGGTTTAGACCCAAGGACAAGCGCCATGGGCATAATTATTCCTCTTTCGGTAATGGCTTTTGGGCTGGGTTTTGGCATGGCGCAGAGAACATCTGTTATTGCCGCCGTTGTGCCAACCGAAGAAATTGGAGTTGCTTCATCAATTTTGGCGCTTGGCAGAAATATCGCCGGAGCTTTTGGCATTGCAATTTTTGGCACAATTTTAACTAACGTCACAAATACAAATGTTTTGAATATCGCTTATCACAGCACAATAAAAATTTTAAATCCGCAAATTTACCAGCAGGCAGTGGAATTAATTATTCTGAAAGCCCAGGTTGACGCGTACCAGCCGGTTTTTATTTCAGCCGCGGTTGTATTGCTGATAGGAGCCGCGCTTTCCTTATTGATTAAGGTCTCTAAAGAAAAAATGCACGGAGGAGCGCATGACGGCCAAGAAGTTTTTATTGAAGTTTAGAAACAGAACGATAAAATCGCCGAAAGGCGATTTTTTTGGTACAATAAACGTATAAATAGTATATGAAAAAATATGAAACAATAGTTTTAGGCGGAGGGTGTTTTTGGTGCACAGAAGCTGTGTTTAAGATGCTAAAGGGAATTATTTCAGTTGAACCAGGATATGCCGGAGGCACAAAAGAAAACCCAACTTACGAGGAAGTTTGTTCTGGAAAAACCGGGCATGCTGAGGTCATAAAAATTGAATATGACCCAAAAATTATTTCTTTTGAAAAAATTTTAACAGTATTTTTTGCAAGCCACGATCCAACAACTATAAACAAGCAAAGAAATGACGTGGGCGAACAATACAGGTCAATGATTTTATATACAAATGAAAATCAAAAAACTGAAGCAGAAAATTTTATAAAAAAATTAAATGACTCCAGCAAAGAAGATAAGCCGATTGTCACGGAAACAAAATCTTTTGATAAATTCTATTCAGCAGAAAATTATCACAAAGATTACTACAAAAATCATCCAAAGAAAGCTTACTGCCAGGTTGTCATAAATCCAAAATTAGATAAAGTAAAAGAAAAATTTGCAAATTTATTAAAAAATTTATGAAAAAAGATTTCAAAAATTTAGCTACAGAGCAGTATAAAATAATGAGAGAGAAGGGGACTGAGACACCTTTTACGGGCAAGTATGTCCACGAGACAAAAAACGGAACATATAATTGCGCCGCCTGCGGAAATCCTTTATTCAAATCAGATGCAAAATTTGATTCTGGTACCGGTTGGCCGAGTTTCGACCAGGCGATAGAAGGTTCTGTGGAATATAAACCAGATGGAAACCGCACGGAAATAATTTGTTCAAAATGTAAATCTCATTTAGGCCACGTATTTGATGATGGTCCGACCAAAACTGGTAAACGTTATTGCATCAATTCTGTGTGCTTGGATTTGAAATCCTAAAAATAAATGGAAAACAACAATAAATCACAAAAAAAGAACCGAAATGTTTTTTATGTCGGGCTTTTGAGTTTTTTTGGCGGAATAAGCCAGGATATTTTTTCGCCAATTTTGCCAATTTACTTAACTTCAATTTTAGGGTTTGATAAAACCATTGTGGGCATTGCCGAAGGAATTGTTACAGCAAGCGCAAATCTTTTTGCAATTGTTGCAGGATTTTTATCCGACAAATTAAAAAAACAAAAGCCAATAATTTTTTTAGGATATTTTTTATCAATGATTGGCAGAGTTTTGCTGGTTTTTTTTACTTCAATCGGTTCGGTTGTTGGTCTAAGATTGCTTGACGGCACAGGAAAGGGAATTAAAGAACCGCCGAAAGATGTTTTGGTGGCCGGCTCATCAGAAAAGCAAGTGCGCGGAAAAAGTTTTGGAATTGCAACAATGCTTGATACTTTGGGTTCTGTTGCAGGCCCTCTAATTTTATTTTTTCTTCTCTGGATTTTCAAAAACAGCAGCACACTTTATCACGATATCTTATTTTTTTCGGCAGTTCCTTTAATAATCACTCTTTTATTGATATTTAAGCTTAAAGAATTACCAAAATCCGAAATTAAAAA
Organism: Candidatus Staskawiczbacteria bacterium; assembly: GCA_963778905.1. Classification (GTDB taxonomy): domain Bacteria; phylum Patescibacteriota; class Minisyncoccia; order Minisyncoccales; family Staskawiczbacteraceae; genus XYD1-FULL-39-28. The sequence continues at coordinate 57,091 of CAVZWH010000024.1, forward strand.
GGTAGAAGTGCCGCAGTCAAAAGGTAAATTGCCGGCAACGTTTTATATTTTTATTGCAATAATTATTATTTTTACTTTGGGAAATTCTTCTGACGCATTTTTAATTCTTCGGGCAAAAAATCTTGGCGTAACATTATTGGAAATTCCACTAGTAATTGCGCTTTTCAATTTAATTTATGCTTTGGCTGCGGTTCCGTTTGGATCTTTATCAGACAAAATCGGCAGAATTCCAACTTTGATTATCGGCTGGGCCTCGTATGCTTTGGTTTATTTGGGATTTGCTATTTCCACGCACGCAATTTTAATCTGGTTTTTGTACGGATTTTACGGAATTTATTATGCGATAAGCATGGGAGTTTCTAAAGCTTTTTTGTCGGACATCGTAAATCCCGACCACCGCGGCAGAGCTTTTGGAATTTACGGAATGACAGTTGGGCTTACAACTTTGCCGGCAAGTTTTTTGGCCGGGATTCTCTGGGATAAATTTGGAGCTGCAATTCCATTTTATTTTGGAGCTGCAATGGCGCTGCTGGCCTGCATTAGTTTGTTATTTTATTCCAAGTATTGCAAAAATTTTATAAAGTAATATTATATAAAACAAAGGGGGTCGTAAGCTCAATAGGGAGAGCCCCGCACTCTTTGTGCGGAAGGAATGTAGGTTCAAATCCTGCCGACTCCATTGACCCGAAGACTCGCTTTGGGTCTTTTTTTACCTCTTGATTTTTTCGTTTTTTAGAGTATAATAAAAACACAAATATGGAAGAAAAAAACATAGAAAAATTACAAAAAGAATTAGAAGAAGCCAAGGCAAAGTGCGAGGAATATTTGAACGGCTGGAAAAGAGAGCGCGCGGATTTTTTGAACTACAAAAAAGACGAAATGGAGAGAATGGGGCAGTTGGTAAAATATGCAAACGAGGAATTGATTTTGAAAATAATTCCAATTTTGGATAATATTTGTTTGGCAGAATCGCACGTGCCGGAAGATTTGAAAAATAATACTTGGATTGAAGGATTTTTGCAGATTAAAAAACAGCTGTCAGATTTTCTTTCCAAAGAGGGGATTGAATCCATAAAAACTATCGGCCAAAAATTTGATCCAAACTTTATGGAAGTCGTTGAGGAAGTTGAGGCCAAAGACAAAAAATCTAGCGTAGTAATTGAAGAGGTGCAAAAAGGTTATACTCTGCAAGGAAAAATAATTCGCCCGACAAAAGTTAAAATATCAAAATAAATATGAATAAGAATAAAATTATCAGGCAAGTCCAAAGTTATGTTAAAAAAGAATTTGAAGGGGAATCAAGCGGACACGATTGGTGGCACATTTTCAGAGTTTGGAAAATGGCAAAAGAGATAGCAAAAAAAGAGGGCGGCGATTTGTTTGTCATTGAACTGGGGGCGTTGTTGCACGATATCGCTGATTGGAAATTCCACGGCGGCGACTTAAAAGCAGGTTCAAAAAAGGCAAGACCATTGTTAAAAAAATTTAAAGTTGATAAAACAACTATAGAACACGTTTGTGATATCATAGATAATGTTTCTTTCAAGGGCGCTGGCGCTAAAAATGGAATAAAAACACTGGAAGGAAAAATAGTTCAGGATTCTGACAGATTAGATGTTATCGGCGCCATTGGTATTGCCAGAACATTTGCATACGGAGGAAACAAAGGACGAGAAATATATAATCCAAACATAAAACCAAAACTTCACAAATCATTTGATGATTACAAAAATAACAAAAGCTCATCTGTAAACCATTTTTACGAAAAAGTTTTATTATTAAAGGACAGACTAAATACAAAAACTGCAAAGAAGATAGCCGAACCAAGACACAAGTTTCTGGAAAATTATTTGAAACAATTTTTTAAGGAATGGGAAGTAAAAATATAAAATTAATTATTAAATAAAAAAATTATGGATAAAAAAGAACTAATAAAAAAAATTGAAGAGCAGAGGAAGTCTAAGGTTATTACATATGTAACCAGCGACAGACAAGGACCAGTAAATGCGCGAATTGCAATGGATGTTGTGCCGATTATTTCTAAACAATTGCAAAAAATCGGGAAAACGCAAAACATTGATTTGTTTTTATACAGCAGTGGCGGAGATACTATGGTGCCCTGGAGGTTGGTTTCAATGATTAGAGAATACTGCGACAAATTTTCGGTGATAATTCCATACAAAGCCCACTCTGCTGCCACCATGATTTCTTTGGGAGCTGACGAAATTGTAATGAGCGATTTGTCCGAACTTTCGCCAATTGACCCGTCAACTGCCAACATTTTTAACCCTTCAGACCCGCAAAATCCGCTAAACAAAATTCCAATTTCAGTTGAAGACGTTATGGCATATTTCGACTTGGCAAAAAATAAATTTGGAATTAAAACTGATGAGGATTTGGCAAAAATTTTTAATAAATTTGTAGAATCAAATCCGCAAATTCATCCTTTAGCACTTGGCAATATTAACCGCACTCATAATTTGATAAGAATACTTGCAAAACGGCTTTTGAAAAGCCACAAATCGCCGATGAAAGAAGATGAAATTGATAAAATTGTTGATTATTTTACAGAAAAACTTTATTCGCATCAATATTTTATTGGCAGAAAGGAAGCAAAAGACGACTTAGGATTAAAAAATGTTGTTAATGCCGATGATGCTTTGGCAAAATCAATGACAGAACTTTACGAGGCATACAAGGAAGAAATGGGACTTGGCATTGGCGTGTGGAATCCAGAAAACGAGCTTGGATTAAACGTAAGCCAAAATAAAAAAGATTATAAAATCGCTAATATTGAAAGCGCGGAATTATCAAATTATTTCAATCTTTCAATAGAATACAAACGCCAGCAAATTAATATGGTTCAGCAAACGCCCCAAGGCCCAATTCAAGTCCCGCAAGAACAAGTCATCTGGCGCGTCGTCGACCAAGGCTGGAAATAAAAATATGGTAGAACCAATTATAACAATAATTTTCATAATTTTTGATTTTTTTAATAAGGGTTTAGGGCTAATAACCTTAATCGTCGGCTCCTTTGCAATCGCTCTCTATATCGCGCAAAAGAAAGAATATAAAAGAAACATTGCTCAACTAATAGATCAAGAAATAAGATATGCTGAAAATCAAATAACCAATTCGCACATTATTACTAAAGGAAATTATTATTTGGCACATAAATTGCTACCGACAAATCATTGGTATAAGAATATAAACTTATTTATGAAAGATTTTAACGAGACAAAAATCGATAAAATAAGTAGATTTTATTCGCAGGTGGAGTATTTAGATGAGATAATAAAAAAAATATCTGACTACAAAAACGACATTCTAAAGGAAACAATAGTATCAAATGGTAAAATATTGGCGAAAGCAGACATAAGTATCGCCGTAGAACTACATGAGATAAAAAATTTGTTAACCGCGAAGCTGCAATTAGAGCAGGGCCATAACCTACAAATTGGCGAGACAAAAGATGCGACACAAGGGTACAATGTGCAACAAGCATCATCCACGCATAAAGTCGACATAATAGTTGAAAGGAAATTAATGGCCGAAGATATATTGAATGAAGTTTCCAATAAAATAGAATTTATTTATAACACACCAATAGGAGAAAAATTTAGAGATATTTCGAAAAAGAAATGGCATCAATTTTTATAAAAATAATTAAAAAATAAAAACATGGATAATGACATATCAGAAAAACTAAATAAGATAATTGAATTATTAGAAGAAATTAATACAAACATAATTACCATTGAAGAGAATACAGCAATAAGCGCCACTGAAAGAGCAAGAAGACAAGAACAGGGCTATTAATCAAATTAAAATAATAAACAAAAAACATATGTCAAAAATTTTAGGAATCGATTTAGGTACAACGTTTTCGGCCATGGCGGTGGTGGAAGGAGGCGAGGCGAAGATTATTGAGAATAAAGAGGGGGCTAGAACTACGCCGTCTATTGTGGCAATCACAAAATCAGGAGAAAGAGTGGTTGGGGTTTTGGCTAAAAGGCAAGCTGTAACAAATCCAACAAACACAATTTTTTCTGTTAAAAGATTAATTGGAAGAAAGTTTTCCGATGCGGAAGTGCAAAGAGATAAAAAATTGTTGCCTTATGAAATTAGAGAATCAGCTGATGGCGGAGTGGATGTAAAAATGGGGGATAAATGGTTAAATCCTGCTGAAATTTCGGCAATGATTTTGCAAAAATTAAAAGCAGATGCTGAAGCAAAACTTGGAGAAACAATTTCCGAGGCAATCATTACTTGCCCGGCATATTTTGACGACTCGCAAAGAAAAGCAACAAAAATTGCAGGAGAAATTGCAGGTTTTAAGGTTGACAGGGTTATAAACGAACCCACGGCAGCCGCACTTGCCTACGGATTAAACAAAAAGAAAGATGAGAAAATTGTGGTTTATGATTTTGGCGGAGGAACTTTTGATATTTCCATTTTAGATGTTGGAGCTGACACGGTTGAAGTAAAAGCAACCGGCGGAAACACGCACTTAGGCGGAGATGACTTTGACCAGAGAATTATGGATTGGGTTGTAAAAGAATTCAAAAAAGATAACGGAGTTGATTTGTCAAAAGATAATTTGGCTTTGCAGAGAATTAAAGAAGCTGCTGAAAAAGCAAAAATTGAATTGTCTTCAAGCTTGGAAACCGAAATTAATTTACCGTTTATAACTTCTGACCAATCCGGGCCAAAGCATTTGCTTTTGAAATTAAAAAGAGCTGATTTTGAAAATATGGTGCATGACTATATTGATAAATCAATTGATTTGGTAAAGAAAACAATGAAAGAAGCCGGACTTGAGCCAAAAGATATAAATGAAGTTGTGCTGGTGGGCGGACAGACAAGAATGCCAAAAATGATAGAGGAAGTTAAAAAATATTTTGGCAAAGAACCAAACAAAGAAGTAAACCCAGACGAAGTTGTAGCAATTGGAGCCGCTATTCAAGGCGGAATTATGCAGGGCGAGGTGCGGGATGTTTTATTGCTTGATGTAACTCCGTTGTCTTTGGGAATTGAAACTTTTGGCGGAGTAAATACAATTTTAATTTCAAAAAATACAACTGTGCCAACTGCAAAAACTCAGGTTTTTTCAACCGCAGCCGACAGCCAAACATCCGTGGAAATTCATGTTTTGCAGGGCGAGCGTCCAATGGCGCAAGACAATAAAACTTTAGGAAGATTTATTTTGGACGGAATTCCGCCCGCGCCACGTGGTTTGCCACAGATTGAAGTTTCTTTTGATATTGATGCCAATGGAATTTTGAATGTTTCGGCAAAAGACAAGGCAACAGGAAAAACTCAGTCAATAAAAATTGAGGGCTCGTCTGGAATTTCAAAAGAAGAAGTTGAAAGAATGAAAAAAGATGCGGAGATGCACGCTGCAGATGATAAAAAGAAACAAGAAACAATTGAAATCAAAAATACTGCCGACGCTTTGGTTTACACTTGCGAAAAAACTTTGAAAGACTCTGCCGATAAAATAAAACCAGAAGATAAAAAGGAAGTTGAGGATAAAATAAATGCCTTGAAAGAAGTCGAAAAAGGTGATAATATAGAAGAAATTAAATTGAAGACACAAGATTTATCTGCAACAATCCAGAAAATCGGAGCCGAACTTTACAAAAATCAGAAGCCAGAAGACAAGCCAAAGGACGAAGGTAAAAATGACGCCGAGGAAGGAAATTATAAAGAAAAAAAATAAACAATGAATTATTATGAAGTTCTTGGAGTGCAGAAAACCGCCTCACAAGACGAAATAAAAAAAGCATTTCACAAACTGGCGCACAAATATCATCCGGACAAGGGCGGCGATGAAAAAAAGTTCAAGGAAATAAACGAGGCGTACCAGGTGCTTTCAGATAAACAAAAACGCGAGCAGTACGACCAATACGGCAGAGTTTTTGAAAACGGTCAGCCAGGCGGAGATCAGGGATTTAATTGGGCATGGGGCAACAGACCCGGGGGACCCTCTGGGTCGGAAGAAATTGAGTTTGATTTTGGAGATGTTGGCGATATTTTTGCAGAATTTTTTGGCGGAGCGCGACCAGGCAGAGGCAGAAAAGATTTTAAAAAAGGAAAAGACATACAAGTTGATATAGAAATAAATTTAGAAAAAACGCTGAAAGAATTTGTTGAAAAAATAATTTTAGCAAAGCAAGTTGTTTGCCACAGATGCCAAGGTACCGGAGCCGAAGTTGGAAGCAAAATAAAAGAATGTTTTTCCTGCAGAGGAACAGGACAAGTTCAGCAGATTAAAAAAACATTTTTGGGTTCGTACACAACTTTGGCAACGTGCCCCGAATGCAAAGGCGAAGGAACAATTCCCGAAAAACCATGCAACGTTTGCAAGGGCGAAGGCAGAATAAAAGGCGAAGAAACAATTGAAGTGCATATTCCCGCTGGAATTGACACAAATCAGGTAATCAAGGTTGACGGAAAAGGAGAGGCAGGAAAAAAAGGAGCAAAAGCAGGAAATTTATTTGTCAGAATTTTTGTAAAACAGCATTCTGCATTTGAAAGAAGGGGAGACGATTTATTTTCAGAATTTGAAGTAAATTTTTCGCAGGCAGCTTTGGGAGATGAAATTGAAATGAAAACATTGGAGGGCACAAACATTTTGTTGGAAGTTCCGGCAGGAACAGAATCAGGAAAAGTTTTAAGAATTTCGGGAAAAGGAATTCCGCATTTTGGCGGATATGGCAGAGGAAATTTGTATATTGAATTGAAAGTAAAAACACCGCGCAAATTATCCAGAAAACAAAAAGAATTATTAGAAAAATTAAAAGAGGAGGGAATTTAATTTCCACATGCCCCGGTAGCTCAATGGTAGAGCAGTAGCCTTTTAAGCTATTGGTTCCGAGTTCGAGTCTCGGCCGGGGCACAAATTAGAACAGCCGTTCGCCAAAGCCATTGCTTGGAACGGCTTTTTAAGTGTAAAAGTGAGGTTTTTACCGCTTAATTTGGAGTTCTGAAATAGAAAGTTGATAAATGCTCGCTTTTCCATTGGTTCAGAACTTTTGAATAGCGAATATGCCCGTTTAGCAAGGCTCATAATCATTGCAATAGTGATATAAAATTCTTTGTCGGCTTTCTGATGTTTTTCCATTTCCTTGTTTAGGGCTGTCTGTTTTGCGTCGTATTCGTTGATTTTTTTATCGTAGTCCTCTTTGGCTATTTCCTCGTCAGCTAATCTATCAAGCAAGTTGCTTTTTCTTTTTGCATATTTATCGTGCTCTGCCCGCAGAGTTTTCATTGAGCCCTCGTAAAACTCATTCTTTGCGTCCTCGCTCTGTGCCAAAAGCGTCATTAGGCGTGTTTTTTGCCTCTCTGTGAGGCTTATCTTGCGGAGAACCTTGTATATTGGCTTAAATAGGTCATTCTCGTTGACATAGAGCCTTTTAGTGTGCATTTTCTTGCTGTTGGTGCAACTATAATAATGATATTTGCCTTTGTGTGTTTCCGCCGTAATCGTGCAACCGCAATCGGCACATTTTACCAAACCTCTGAAAGCATAAGGTTTGCAAGCGTATCTAAACTGCTTTTTATTAAAGCCACTAAAAACATCTTGCACTCGGTCAAATAATTGTTTTGAAATTAAAGGCTCGTATCGGTGCGGATAGAGAACTCCCTTAATTCTCATTTGCCCGTAATAAAACGGGTCTCGTAAAATAATATAAATTTGTCCTCTTGGTAGGGGCTTGGGAGTTTTGGTATTGCTTCTTAATCCCGCCCTTTCCATTACCTCTTGAATTTGTTTAGTTGAGGAAGTCCCAGTTGCATACATCTCAAACATCTTAACAATAAATTGACTTCTTAACGGGTCGGGTATTACATTTATTCTTTTGCCCGTATCGTCATAAACTCCCACATAGCCGATTTTTGGTTTTGTAATCCATTCTTTGTTTTGTATCTTTTGCTCGTAGCTTCTTTTAACATCATCAGAAAGCCTATTAAGATATTGTTTAGCCAAAAATACTTTCGCCTCCCACATAAACATCTGGTTGCCTGTTGCATTTTTATTTACAAAAAACCCGTCTTGCACAAAATGAATTTCTAAATCCTCTTTGCGTCGCATTTCGTCTAAATCAACAGCGTCCTTGAAATTCCTTGTTGCTCGGTCAACATTCTCACAAAGCAAAACTCTAACATCTTTATGGCTTCTAATATACGCAATAACTTCCTCAAACTTTTTTCTTATTTTATCTCCCGCACTTTCGTGAAATGAAAAAGTCTCAACTATTTCAAAGTCTTTTTTCTTTGCATATTCCTGCAACCTCCTTATTTGAGCGGGGAGTGAGTGTCCCTGCTCCTCCTGCTCCTTTGTTGAAACTCTTGCGAGTATTACCGCTTTCATTTAATAACTGCTTTTAATTTTCTATGAAACTCTGGCTCATAGGTATAGTTCCCATTTCTTACAATTTCAGTAAAGAAATTGTTATAATCGTCTGAGCTTACAATATAACCAAAATACTTTTTGCCTTTCAAAACTTTGTTTAGCTCGGCTAAATAATTATTAAGCCCCTCTAATTTCAGTTTGTTTTTTAAAGTAATATCAGTTTTATCTTTTATCTCAACAAGTAAATAAACACTATCATTCATTTTAATTATAAAGTCGGGGTTAAACTCAATCTTATATTCGTCCTTACTGCAATCAATATAATAAAAGCCCCTTGATTTTGATTTTATCCACGCCTCAATGGTTTCATTGTTATTAAATAACCTTTCAATAAATTCTTTTTCATTGTCGCTATCTGGGAGTATAAAATTTAAAGGGTTCTTATATTTATCTTTTTTAATATCATAAAATCTTTTTAAAATTGATTTTTTAGCTTTACCCTTAAACAATTCAAGGTCTTCTTTGTCGTCTATTAACCCCTGCCTTTGATATTTTTTTAATTCGTAATTTACCAAATCTTCCAAATAATCCCACTTTTCAATATCGGTAATTTCTTGGCAATAAAAAGCCTTTTCATAATCATCTAAAAAAGTCTTAATGCCAACATTAGAAACTCCAAAATCTTTCGTATTTTTTTGTTTAATTTCGTATTGCTTTTTTTCCTCTTTGGCTTTTTCAGATATGCCCCAATCAATACTGCTAAATTCTTCTTCAATCCTTCTAAAATTATAAACTGAAATTCTGTCTTTAATTTTTGACTTCTTAATCGTGGAGCAATCTAAAACACAATCAGCAAACTCTTCTGCGTTCCTAAATTTATCGGTAAAATCAGTATCAAGCCCAACGCCTTGATTATACCAGTCAACCAAATACTTTTTTGAATAATACTCAATTTCAAAATTTGCCTGCATATAGCCCTCGCCCTTATCTCTTAAAGTCATAGTTCCAAACGCAACATCTAAATCTTTGCCTTGCTCCTTAAAGTTAGCAGTTGCCTTATTCAATGTATCTTTCATTGATATTTTTACTGCTTTCTGCGTTTCTCTTTTCTGTTGTGCTTTATCAAAATCTTCATTAAAATCCTCAAACTTTTCTTCTAAATAATCAATGTCAAAATTAAATTCTTTTGTTGGTTTAACCTCAAAGCGGTTTGTTGTATCAACAACATCATTAACTAATAAATTTATATTTTCGTCTCCCCATTTTTTGTGGTTTAAAACAATAACTTCTTGATATTTATCGTCTAAATTTGGCACACGCCTTAAACCCCTGCCGACTACCTGCGAAATTAAAAGTTTTGAATTAAACGCTCTCTCTTGGTGAGGGACAATTAAAAATACATTCTTGCAGTCCCAACCCTCTGAAAGCATACTAACCGAAATTATCCATTCAACTTTGTTTGCCTTGCTTCCGTCGTAAATATCAACATTATCAAATAGCTCTTCATTTTTTAAATGCTCGGGGTCAGAGGTGTAGCAAATCACTTTTTCGTCAATATCCTTTTCTTTTTTGTCTTTCAAAATCTTTTTAAAATCCTCCTCAACTTTTTTGGCTTCGTTAATATCGGCAGTAATGATAATGCCAATCGGTTTTTTGTTTATACCGTTATTTTTAAATTCTTTTTTAATTTTCTCTAACTGCTCTATGGCTAATAAAAATTGTTGTTTTTCTGCTTGAATTTCAGATATTTTTTCGTCGCCCTCTGGAAGATATTTAATATCCTTAATTACATCATTTTTAATAGCGTCCATTAAACCATATCTGTAAATAACATTATGCAAATATGTATTTGTTGCCTCAAACGGAGTAGCAGTAAAGTTTATAATGTTTTTTATTTTATAATCAGCATTATCTAAAAACTCCTTCCATTTTTTAATATCTTGGTATTCTTGGTTTCTCGGGTTGCTCCCCTGATTGAAATTATAAATATGGTGGGCTTCGTCATTTATTATTAAAACATCTTCGCCTCTGCCGTTTCCAAAACTTTCCTCTTTTGACAAAACAGCATTTTCGCTTTCATAAAATTTATGTATGTTATCAATAGCCAAACAATTATCTCCCAAAGCGTCCTCGTGCAAAGAAACAAGGTTTGGAAGTTTTAAGTTTTGAATTGATTTTATTTTATCAAAAAGCTCCTCAAACTTTTGGTTTAATTGTTTTTTAATTGTCTTTGACGGAGTAATTATTTGCACTCTTTTAATCTCTGGCAGTTCGTTTAAAAGAATTATCGCAATTAAAAACATTACATAGCTTTTGCCAGTTCCAGTCGGCAAATCAATAGTCGCAATACGCTTGTTTAAATCGTCTAATTTGCCCTTAAAACCACTTCCGTATATTTCCTTGTAATAGTCCTCTAAGTCGCTGTTATGGGCTAAATTTTCGCTTAACAGCCCGTCTAAATCGCTATACTCTAAGTAATAGCTTAAAAGCTCCTCAATGGCTTGTTTCTGAAAGAAAAACTTGTTTGTGTCTTTATCCTCGCCCCGTCCGCAGACAACATCAATCAACTCCTGATATTTTTCAAGGACTTCTGGCTTTACTCTTTTTTTAGGTTTAAGTATTAGCTTGTCTGTTTTTAATTCCATAGTTTTAAATCGTAAATTGTTTAAATAATTCATTGCCAAAATCGTCCATAAAAATTATGGCAATTTCTTTGCCTAATCCATTTTTATCTAAAACAATTTTCTTACTCTTTACAAATCCTTCAATTTTCTTTTCATTGCCTTCGTCGTCTTCCTCAACATCATTATCAGCAAAAAATGTTTCCGACACTTTAAAAGATTTTTGGTTGTAATCTTTATCAACTAAAATCATAGCTAAATTTTCAATTCCGTCTTTGTCGCCAATTTTTACGCTATTTATTTTTATTTCAACTCCGTCTTTATCTTTTTTAATTTCTTCCTCAATTTCTATCTCAAAAGTATTAACAAAATCAAACCCTGCAATGTTAGAAAACTTTGTCTCAATATCCGACTTCTTTTTTACTTGGCTTATTTTGTTTATTTTTTCCAAAGCAACTTTATCTATTTCGGGAGCTGTTTCGTCTGTTTTGTTTTTTAGGTTTCCTCTGTTGGCTTTTAGTATTACATTATTTCTTAAATGTTTTATAATCTGTGAGCTATCCCTATTTTCAATTACAAACTGCACGAGCAAAGAGTAGGGGATTTTGTGGATATAAAATTGAGTGTCTTTAATCTTTAAATAGTTAGTGTATAGCTTATCTTGGTTCTGGGAGATAATAATATAAACTCTTTTTAATTTACCGCCCAATTTTTTCTCTAATTGCTCTAAATCTTGTTTTGTTATTTTACCCTTGTTAGAAAAAACATAAACAAAGTTATTGCTATATTTTCCATTAAACTCCACGCCGTTTATTTTCTCTGCTTTGTTTTTATCAACTTGAAACAAATCACAAGCAAAGTTTTTATATAAGTCGTCTTCAATAATAATCTGCTTGTCTAAATCTCTAATCTCATAAACCCCGCTATTCATAACAATAAATGGCTTATGATTTTGAATATCTAAAAGTCTTTTTTGTGTCGTATAAATAGCTAATTTACCAGCGTCAATTCCAATCCATTTTCGGTTTAGTTCTTCTGCCATAATACAAGTTGTTCCACTACCAGCAAAAGCGTCTAAGATAAGCTCACCCTCTTTTGTGCTTGCATTTAAAATCCTCGTCAGCAATCCTTTTGATTTTTGTGTAGGGTATCCTGTATATTGATTTGAGCCACTGATAAATGGTTTTGTATAATCTCCGTCCCAAACATCTCTAACATAAACTTCGCTGTAATACTTATCAAAAATAATGCTCTTAAATCTATCTGGCAAAGACTTTCCATTTTTTATTAGTTGTATAATTTTTTCTTTATCTTTTTCTGATAATTCATTGCATTTCCCTTCTTCTTTCTTTGTATCAATAAAGGGCTTTTCATATATTACTTTTTCTTTTTCTTGTTTAAAATAAAAATCTTTGTTTTTTGAGTAAAATAATATAGTTTGGTGTTTCCTTGCAAAAGAACTCCTGCTTATTCCTTGTATTCTATAACCATATATTATTTCGTTTATCAATTTATCCTTTCCAAAAATTTCGTCCATAACCAATTTAATTGCGTGGACACTACGATAATCTAAATGCACATAAATACACCCGTCTTTACTTAAAAGCTCTTTCATTAAGAATAGTCTCTCTCTTAAAAACTCAACAAATTCTGCACCCTCTAATTTATCTTTATAGGCTTTTGTTTCTCCGTTTTTAAAATCACTTTGTGTCGCAAAGGGAGGGTCAATATAAATCAGTTTAATTTGCTCTTTGTATCCGTTATCAAGCAAGTATTTTAATGCTTGTAAGTTGTCGCCATAAATCAATTTGTTATACCAATTTTTCTCTCCCGCAATTTCGCTCTTTTCTTTGCTTGTGCCAAATTTTCTAATCTCTTGAAACGGGGCAGATATTGTTTTATCAATTATGGTTCTTTTATCTTTTTTTCCGTCATAAATTAACTGAGCTGTTTTATTAACTCCCAATGCCTTTTGCAAATCAAAAATTTCATTATCAAATCTAAAATCAACTGGGAGCTTCCCGTATTTTTCTAAAATTTCCTTTTTGATTTTATAATCGTCAAAACTCTTTTGATTTGCCATAAAATTATTTGGTTTTTACTTTATTTAAAAAATTATTAAACTCTTCCTTATCTATTCTAAACTCTTTGCCTATTTTATAGGCTTTTACTTTTTTCCGCTTAATGTATCTGTAAATTGTCATTGTTGAAACTCTTAGCTTTTCAGCTAACTCCTCAACAAGGTAAAATTCTTTTTCTTGTGTCATATTTTTATTTTTTTATTAACCTAATATCGTCGCCATAAACAGCCTCATAAAGTCCCACAAAGTTGTTAGCTCGGCGGGTTGCTTCCTCGTCTGATAATTTTATGCCGTAATTTTTATAATATAGCTCCCTAAATTCCTCAACAGCTTCTTTTGGCAACATATTTTTTTATTACTTTTTAATGCTATTATGTCATTATATCGTATTTAACAATGGTTGACAACAGCAAGCTGTGGATTATTTACCTAAATCATTATTTTTTATAGTTTCCTTGATAAGTTCAGTTAATTCCTCCTTGCTAAGATTATATTTAACCTCTACATTCTTACCCTCAAAATCAACATTCCTTATAATTTCTATTTGTTTATCTGTCTCAAACCTCCCATATCCGCCAGAGCCGAAAGTCGTTGCAGTATATTTATGCCCGAAATTCTGGCTAAACGCCCGTTTCTGCTCCTCTGTAAGTGATAGTTTTGATATTTGCCTAACTAATAAATGCCTGAAAGTGTGCGGGTGGTAATACTTAACTCCCGCATTTATAAATCTTTTTTCAAAGATTTTTCTTAATGCTGTCTGTGCTTTTATAAATACTGGCTCAACTTTTCCTGTGTTGTAATAACCTATATTATCTTTGCCGTTTTCAATTTTAGTAGCGGGGAATATAGGATTTTCTGGCGTAAATCCTCTTTGCTTTTGCAAGTAATCATACCATTGCATAAAATAAGTTAAGGTCTCTTTGTAGAAAAAGGGGATTAAGACAGAGGTTATATTTGTTGAATTTTTTGTTTTTACTCCTAATTCAGTATGTTGGTATAAAACTTGTTTCTCTCGGTCAAAACTTTTCATTGGGAGCGTCATAATAGCCTCAATTCTCGCCCCTGTCATAACAGCCAAAGAAAGCAAAGCCTTGTCTCTCATTTCAATCTCGTTCTCTCCCTTGATATTCTCAATGGCTTTTTTAACATCTTGCAAGTCGGGGCATTTTATATCTTTCGGTTGTGTAGCTTCCTGATTTTCCTTGTTAGTTAGGTGCAGATAATCAACAGCGTTATTATTGTTTATCCTTTTGTAGCCGTTTTGTTTTGATAACCAGTCAAAAAAAAGCCTTATAAATCGTAAAATATGATAGCTGTAAGTTAGGCTAACATTTTCTTGGGAGCGGACTTTTTTCTTATTTCTTAGCCAGTTGGTAAATTCAACCGCCATAGTCTCGTTAAAATTTTTAAAATCTTTATAATCGGTAAAATCCTCCCATAAACAAATAGCATTTTCGCACCTGTTAATGCTTTTGGGCGAAAATCTTTTATAGTTTTTAAGCCATTCGTAAAATTTCCTTTTTACCTGCTCGTTTTTATAAGTTGTTTTCATAATTTTGTTAGTTTAATTGGTTAATGGTTGAATATGGTATTTACGAGTAATAATAAATAACTATTTAATCTCATTGGCATACCCCCGAATACTTATTTAGCTTTGTCCCGCAAAACTCACAAATACCAGTTTTTTTAATTTGCTTATGGTTATCTTTTCCTATTGTTTTGCCAGTTTCAAGAGCTTGCTCACTGCCAGCTTTTGCTTTAACCCCTTTTCGGCATTTCATACATAAAAACTCATCTTCTTTAATATGTATTTTTCCTTTCTCCCGTTGTATTTTTATAAAATCTATTAAATCCTCCCCCCATATTAAAAATGGTTTTATTCCTTCAATGGTTGCTAACCCCTCCTCGTTAATCCAACGACGGCAAGTTTCACCGCCAACTCCCCAAACAGCCGTTATTTCTTTTATTAAATAGCTTCTTTTTTCCGTTATTAAATTGATATTGTATTTAGGCATAGGGTTATCTGTCGGTTTCTTGTTTAGGCTCTTTAATTTCTTTCTTTTTGTAAAGGTGCGGATTAACTCTCATATCAACCTTTAATAACAACTGAAAAAATCCCAACAAGTTCTGCTCGGCTTCATAATCGTCAACCTCATCTATATTTTCATTATTTAGTTTGTCGGGGTTTTCCGCTTTCATACTCCTATCCTCCCACGAGAAATGAACTTAAATAAATCTTAACAATAGCAATAAAAAAAGCCGATTTTACTCGGCGTTTGAAAGTTGATATTTTCTATTAAGTTCTGTTAAGTTCTTTTAAGTTCTTTACTCTTTCTTTTTTTAAGAACCGAAAATTGCTTTTCTGTTATGATTTTTGTCTTTATTTCTGGGTTAATCATTCTAATATCCCGCCCAATGATAACATCTGTAAGGGTATATTTCCCGCCCATATAAATCGGGCAGGCTTCATTATAATCAAAATAGTCTCTCATACTAACTGAAATATCTTTTACATTAGTCCTACTCTCTGGGCGTATGTTTTTATCTTTTATTTCTTGTATAAAAATTTGCCAACTCTCGGAAATGTCTTTTATCTCCCTCGTCTCGCCATAATCCTCATTAACGGCAACCGAGTGTTTGCCATTTTTCATTTTTATTATTGTTATTTTTTCAACCTTGCTCTTTGGCTTTAATTCTTTTGTTTTCTTTTTACCTACTGGCTCTGCATTTTTAACCATCTCTTCTACAACTCGCTGTTGTGATTTTGTCCGCAAAGAGGCTTTTTCGGCTTCGCTTAATTCGGGCTTCGGAGCGTCTAACATTCCGAACGCTCTGCTTTGCATTTCGTTTAATGCTTCAAGCCCTCTTAATGCCTCACTCTTTTTGCTTAAATCCTTAATCAAATAATTATGTATTGCGGTTGCGTAGTTGAGATATTTTTTCCGTTTAAGGTGAGTTGGGACAAAATGGGAGATTGTGCCGTCGCTAAAATCTTTCATTTTTTCAAAATCAATACGCACTAATTCAAGAGCCCAAAGGTCATACCAATTTTTTGGCTCTGCATAAGCAAGTTTTCTAATAGTTTCCTCAACATTTCGGACAACTTCATAAACAAAAAGTAAATCTCCCCAAACGCCCCATTCCTCAATTTCTGCCAGATTGTCATATAAGTATTTTAGGGCGTGAAATTCCCTTATCTTGGCTGTTATATTTATATTCCGAAAAAACATATCGCCATCTCTTTCCTCAACAAATTTATCAACTAAATCTTTATGCCCGTTAATTTTGAGATGGTGTATTAGGTCGGAAAAATACTGGCGTAAAGTGTCTATTTTATATGCGGTAGAACCTATTGTTTGCGGGCTTTCCTCTCTTTCATATCCTGCGATTATTTCAAGCGTTATCGGGTCGTCAATTTTCTGTTTTTTTATTTCTGCAAACAAATTATTTTTCAAAATGGCTAATTCGGCAATAGCCTCTTTTTCGCCGTTCTGAACCGCCGTTCTTTGCTTTATTGCCTCCCCTTTTAACTTATCGGCTATAACGCTCGTTTCTGGCGTTTCAATTATAAACTTTACATAGCTGGCTAAATCCTTAAAAAAATAATAATCGTCCTGCTGTTCTGCAAATGCTTTGTAATAACGCTCTAAATTTTCGGTCGTGTCGCTCATTGCTTTTTAAGTATTTAGTATTTAACTATTTTACTTAAAAAGTTAATCATTGTAAAGTAAGCAGAATAAAATTATTTGAATTATTGCACTATAAATGAATGTGCTATATAATACAATAATTAACAATTATGAATATCAAAAAATTGTTTTCTCCCAAAATACTAAATTACAAAGTTAAGACGCAGAAATACGGCTCAACTAATTATGTAAATTTGGATAATGCGGCTACAACCCCGCCTCTTTTGGCTGTGCAAAAAGGCGTTGACGATTATCTAATAAGCTATGGCTCGGTTCATAGGGGAGCTGGGACTAAATCTAAAATTTCAACAGATATTTATGAGGATAGCAGGGAAGTCATTAAAGATTTTGTTAATGCCCCAAAAGATAACTATGTTATTTTTACAACAAATACAACGGAGGCAATAAATACAGCCGCTTACTTTTTTTCGTTTTTGGAGGGCAAGGTTGCCGTTTCAGAAGTTGAGCATAGCTCGTCTTGGCTTCCGTGGATAGAAACAGAGGGAATAAAAATGCTCGGCTCAAAACAGGTGTCTTTATCCGAAGTTGAAAGCGAAAATCAGAAAATACAGGAATTAGGGCGACAGCAAGTTATACAATATGATGTTAATGACGAGTTTGAATTTAATCTTGCGGACATTGAAAAAATACTCAAAGAAAATAAAATAAAAGTCGTGGTCTTAACTGCGGCTTCAAACATCACTGGATATTGCCCCGATATAAAATCGGTAGGCGAGTTAGCTCATAAATACGGAGCTTATTTTTTGGTGGACGCTTGCCAGTTTATCCAACATCACAAAATTGATATGCAAGCTATGGGTATTGATTTTCTTGTTGCTTCGGGACACAAGTTTTATGCTCCGTATGGCGACGGATTTTTAATTGGTGCAAAGAATTTTCTTGACGAATTTTTGCCCTACCAGATTGGAGGAGGTAATTTGCCGTATATAACGCAGGAGGGCGAGTTTCTACGCTTTAAGACGCAATTAGCTCACGACCCTGGCACTCCCAACGCTGTGGGAGCTGTTGCTATGGCTATTGCCTTAAAAGAATTAAAAAAGATAGGTATGGACGATATTGAAAAGCACGACGAGAAACTTACAACTAAATTATTTGATTATCTCGCTTCAAACCCAAAGGTTGAACTTTATGTTTCTAAAAAACATTTGACTACCGTAATACCTTTCAATATCAAGGGAATGGGTGCAAATGAAGTTGCAGAAAGACTGAATAGCGTTTATGGTATTGGCGTAAGGGCTGGGAGTTTCTGCGTATATAAAGTAGTTAGAAAATTACTACATATCACAGACGAAACAGAAATAATTAAATCCGTAAAAGCTGGAAGCACAGAAAAAGTTCCGTCGTTAGTCAGAGCTTCAATAGGTCTTTGCAATACTGAAAAAGATATAAAACGCTTAATTGAGGCAATTAAGGAAATAACTAAATAATTAAAATATGAATACAACAAATGTTAAGCCGTCGCAATTAAACTACGATAAATACACCTCTGATAAATACGACAAAGACATTGTTAATTCAATCCCATTTCATAGACAAATCCATAGTTTAATGATTGATTTTGTTAGAGATAATTATAAACCCGAAGAAAAGCAGGAAATTCTTGATTTGGGAGTTGGGACAGCTATCACAAGCCGACTAATAAAAGATGTTTTACCAAATGCTAATTTTGACTTGGTTGATTTCTCCCGACAAATGCTAAAAGGTGCAAAGGAAAAAATGGGGTCTGAAAATGCGAATTATATTTTTGGAGACTATGCAAAACTGAAATTAAAAAAGAAATACGATATTATTATTTGTGTTATCGGACTACACCACCAAACTCACGCTGGCAAGAAACAAATGTTTAAGAAAATATACGGCTTATTGAAACCCAAAGGAGTATTTCTTTTTGCAGACTTAATAACTTACCGAAATGAAAAAGAGGCGGCACTAAATCAAGCTAAACACTTTAAGCACTTGGCAGATAATACAGAGGACGATAAAACTCTGTCTGAATGGGCTTATCACCATTTATATCTGAACGATTTAGCTCCCATTGAAGACCAAATAAAATGGCTAAAAGAGGACGGCTTCAGGGTTGATAAAAAGTTTTTGCAATTCAATACAACCCTATTGATTTGTAGAAAAAAGTAAGGTATTTTAACGGACGAACCCTATAAGGCGAAATTAAAAGTTGAGGCGAGAGCGTCTAACTCAACCCTCATAGCCCGCCAGTCAAAAGTTCTAAGTTCGTCTAATAGAGGGCACAAACACATGCTAAGTCAGGTGACCTGGAGGCATGGCTAAAAAAGCAAACTAAAATCGCCATTTTTTTCGGCGATTTTTTGTTGCTCGCTTTATTGCAAGGTTATCTTTTTGTCTTTGAGCGTCAATTGACTTTTAAGATATGAGAGCAGTTCACGTTTTTCGTATATCGTTCCTTCCGCCAATAAATATTTCGCATAATTCTTAATGTCAATTTCTGCGTTGCGTGAATCCTTTTTATGTCCGAGCACGCCAATCCTGAATTTGTTGAATCTGGCAATCTCTTTTTCTATCGCACCTTTTACTCCGATACTATCTATATCTATCCGGTCGATTAAATTTATCAGTTCGGCTATTAATCCTTGCTCATTAATCGGTGGATTTTTACAGTCAATGTTTTTACCTCTAGTGCAAAAATAATAGACATGCCGATTTACTCCGCCATCTTTTAATTTTTTGAATTTCTCGTCAGCAGTTATGCTTGATCCGCAGTAGCCACATCTAATCAGTTTAGTAAATGCAAATTCTTTTGATTCAGTTTTCGGAATAAAATTATCATTTAAGTGAGTTTGGACTTTATCGAATAACTCTTTAGTGATAATCGGGATGTGTTTTCCTTGATACCAACTTCCACTACCAACAGGGTATTCAAATTCACCGTAGTAAAAAGTGTTGCGGAGCAGGAGATAAATATTTCCAAGAGCTAACGGCATATCATTTTTGGTTCTGAAATTTATATCTTTTAACCAACGGTAGATTTTTCTGCCTGACCACTGTTGGTTCCCGACTTTTTCAAAAATCTGTTTGATTATTGGAGCACGCTTTGGATCTAATCTGACTTGGCACTTTTTATCAATATTCTTTTCGTTAAAATAGCCAGTCGGAGCCATGCTCGGGCGATAGCCCATTTCACATCTTGTTTTTAAGCCACGTTTTACGTTGACTGCCTTATTATCATTTTCCAGCTTGGCTTGCGACCCTAAAATCATCAACAGAAATTTTTCGTTTGGATTATTAGTAAATCTCTGGCCATAGGTTCGGATATCCACCAATAATTTTTGATCCATCAAATCAACAATCGAGCCAAGGTCGCCTGCGTTACGGCTCAGTCTGTCAGGTGCCCATGTTAAAATTCCGTTGTATTTTTTATCACGGATTTCGCTCATCATCTGATTAAACACTGCTCGCTGACCGACCTCCTTAGATGAATGGGCTTCGCGTTTTATGTCAGCGATTATCAAATGCTCACGATCCGCAAGCGTGGTCATTTCCTTGACCTGCGATTCGATGGAAAGTGCCTGCTGATCTTCGGCCTCCATACTTTTGCGAGCATAGAGGCAATACCGAATCGGCGGAGCTATGACGGGCGTCCGATTTTGTGTTGTTTGTTGTTGCATAATTTTTGTTTTAATTGTTAATATCTCATATTCGACCTTTCTACATACAGGAATGACGCAATGGCGCTAGGGAGTCCAGACCCCGTCCCCTAAAAATCGCCCAGCTAAAAATTTGAAAAAAGGTCGAATTTGTGGTTAAATAGAGAAAAATATGAAAGATATTTTCGAAAAATATATCCAATCAGTCGCCTCTAAATTTTCGCACGAGGAAACAAGTGAAATGGGTTATCGCTCTGATTTTGAAACCTTGCTCAAGGGGGTTTTCGAAACTTTAAAAGTATCAAGAATTGACCACGATGCAAAATCAATGGACGGCAATAAACCGGATTTTGTGGTTTATAATCACGAAATACCAATTTTATATATTGAGGCAAAAGACATCGGCGTGTCTTTAGATAAAGTCGAGAAATCTGAACAGATGGCACGGTATTACGGATATACTAATTTAGTTCTGACGGATTATGTAGAATTTCGTTTTTATAGAAATGGAATTCGCTACGAAGAGCCGATTAAAATAGCAGAATATAATATTAAAAGTAGAACGATCAGCCCAATTCCGGAAAACTATGATCATGTCGCCAAAACACTTTTTGAATTTTCCCAGTCTCAGAAAGAAAAGATAAAATCTGGCCAGCACCTTGCGAAGATAATGGGTGGCAAGGCTCGAAGGATAAGAGACAATATAAAACAATTTTTGGCTGTTGAATCAGATAAAAACAATGAACTCTTCCGCGTATATGAAACAATAAAAAAACTTCTTGTCCACGATCTTACAATAGAATCGTTCGCGGATATGTATGCGCAAACACTTGTGTATGGGCTTTTTGTTGCAAGGTTCTACGATAAATCTCCATTATCATTCACTCGGCAAGAAGCTCGCGACCTTATTCCAGCGTCCAATCCATTCTTGGGAAATTTTTTTGACCATATTGCAGGACGGAGTTTCGAGAAGCGTATTGCATATATCGTTGATGAATTATGTGAGGTTTTTTCTCATGCAGATGTCCAAGAACTTATGAGCCAGTATTTTAAAAAAGATTTATGGGGTAATACTCATAAGGGCCCGGATCCGGTTATACATTTTTACGAAGATTTTTTGGAGGAATATGACGACACTTTACGAAAAAAAATGGGAGCTTATTATACACCCCTACCGGTTGTTCAATTTATTGTGCGTTCCGTAGATTATTTACTTGAAAAAGAATTCGGCCTTGCTTCAGGGTTGGCTGACACTTCAAAAACAGTGGGCGGTGTTCATCGGGTTCAAATTCTCGATCCTGCCGTTGGCACAGGAACATTTATCAGCGATGTTATTAGAAAAATTTATATTAGGATATTAAAAAACAAACAACAGGGCAGCTGGCCATCATATGTTCATCATGATTTACTTCCTCGGCTTTATGGTTTTGAGCTTATGATGGCGCCATACACTATAGCTCACCTAAAATTAACTATGGCTTTAAAGGAGACGGGGTTTTTGTATTTTAACGAAACCCGCACCGGCAAGGCGCGCCTTGGAATTTATCTTACAAACTCTCTTGAAGATATTGGCAGACAGCCCGAACTTCTAGCTTTTGATTTTGCCGCCAGCATTGCCGAAGAAGCAAAAGAAGCGTCAAAAATAAAAAATGAAAAACCGATAATGGTTGTGGTTGGAAATCCGCCATATTCAATTAGCTCGTCAAATAAGGGCGAGTGGATTTTAAATTTAATAAAGGATTACAAAAAAGGATTAGGCGAAAGAAAAATCAATCTTGACGATGATTATATAAAATTTATCCGGTTTGCCGAACATTTTGTTGAAAAAAATAAAAGCGGAATTGTGGCAATGATTACCAATAATTCTTTTATAGATGGAATTACTCATAGGCAAATGAGAAAACATTTGCTGGAAACTTTTGATGAAATATATATTTTAGATTTGCATGGAAATTCAAAGAAAAAAGAAAAAGCTCCCGATGGTGGCAAAGACGAAAATGTTTTTAATATTATGCAGGGAGTTTCCATTTCTATTTTTGTTCGTAAGGAAGGCGAGAAAAAAGATTTGGGTAAGGTTTATCATTCGGAAATTTATGGAAAAAGAGAAGTAAAATTTGAAACACTTGATAAAAGCGATTTGAAAACTATCAAATGGAAAAAACTTAATTATTCCGAGCCGTATTATTTTTTTGTTCCAAAAGATTTTTCAACGCACGAAGAATACGAAAGAGGATTTTCTGTAACGGAGATATTTAATGAATATAATTCTGGGATTCAGACAAAAAGAGATGACACTACAATTCAGTTTACAAAAAAGGAAATAGAAAATGTTGCCAGCGATTTTCAAAATCTTTCTGAAACAGAACTAAGGAGTAAATATCAGTTGCCGGAAGATGGAAGAGATTGGAAAATAAAATTGGCTCAAAAAGATTTAATGAAGGGCTTCTCTGTTGAAAAAATTCAGTACAGGCCATTTGATATCCGCTACACTGCATACACAGGAAATTCAAAAGGGTTTATCGCTTATCCGAGAGAAAAAACTAATAAAAGTATTGTGAATAAAGTGGCAGGTACCCCAAAATTCAGACACCCTTTCTACTGATTTGAATATTAACAATGTAAATGTATAATGGGAGTATCAACACATGACAATAACAACTAAAAAAGGCTACCACGTAGCCAAGGAAGTAAAAGACCAAATACTGAAACGAGTGAGAGATGAAGGCGTGAGCGTTTCACAAGCCAGCACAGACCACGGAGTTTCCGAAGCCACGATTTACAAGTGGCTGACCAAAGGGGTTTCGGGAAACCCTTCCTGGGCCGAATTTGCCAGAGTGAAAAAAGAAAACAAAGGATTGCTGGAATTGGTCGGGTCGCTGACCATAAAGCTGTCCCAAGCCCAAAAAAAGGATTGAGCAAAGATTGTTCGTTGGATAAAACACAATTCAGCAAAGCAGCAGGAATGTCGCGGTCAATGCTTTACTACCGGCACAAGCAACCGGACAAAGATTGGATATTAAAACAGCAGATTGAAATTGCGTTGAGGGAATTTCCCAGCTACGGACACAAACGATTGGCGATGCACTTGAAAATTAACAAGAAAAGAATATTGAGGGTAATGAAATTATTCGGCATAAAACCGTATCGCAGACGAGGAAAAAAGTGGAAAAAAGTCAACAAAGAATATTCAGAGCAATTTCCCAATTTGCTTTTAACGAACTGCCCGAGTTATCCGAATCACATATGGACATCAGACTTCACCTACATCCAATTCAAAAAGCGAACCGTGTATCTTGCAACTGTGCTTGATTTATTCACGAAACAAATTGTCGGATTTTCCGTCTTGCTTAATCATTCGAGCAGTTTAGTGATGAACGCTTTGCTGTCTGCCGTGAACAACCATCCGGCTCCCGAAATTGCTCACTCAGACCAAGGTTCAGAATACGCTTCAAAAGATTACGTAGCATTGGAAAACAATTTGAACATCAATCCATCTATGAGCCAAAAAGGATGTCCGTGGGAAAACGGATACCAGGAATCGTTTTATTCACAATTCAAAGTTGATTTGGGCGACCCGAACAGATTCAATCATTTAGGAGAATTAGTGTGGGCGATATACAAAACAATTCACAATTACAACAACACCAGAATCCAAACATCGCTTAAAATGCCTCCTGCGGAATTCGCGAAAAAGCATTACGAAAGGTCGAGCTTATCTGTATAACGAGTGTCCGAAGAAATGGGTACCTTGCATAGACTTACGGATTTTGCTTTTAATTTTAAAAATGGATTTAGTGCTAAATTCGGCGTGTCAAAAGAAAAAATTGAAGATAATATTAGAGAAAACAATGAACCCATAACGCCAGATAATTTTTTCCGTTTTAAGAAAGTTGAACAGATGATTTTATCCGATTTGCAGAAGAAATATGGCGGCGAGATGAAAACTCTTGTTCATTTTATGTATGGTCAACCCGATAAGCCAGAGTTTCTTTATACGCCAGATGGAAGTCTGCAGACAAAAGATGCAATTTATTTTTTTGAAATTAAATATATTTTAAGGCTCTAGACTAGCAAGACTAGTCAAAGTAGCCGATTAATTTAATAATATTTTTTAATAATTTTCCACAATTCTTTTTTCATTGTATCATTTGTTTTTCCGTAGCGCCACTCTGACTCTTTAAGATGCAGTTCGAAATTCTTTTTTACACCATTAAATTTAGCCAGTCGACGTTTGGTGAAGCTCCAGAAATTTTCAATGCCGTTGATGTGAATACCTGTACCTTTCCTTGCAAATTCATTGTCTCCGTGATTAACCCTGAAATGTTTGTCGTATCCTACATCAACAAGTCCGTCATAGCTACGCCAGCTGTCCGAATAAATTACTGCTGATTTATCTACTTTCCCTCTGATAATGCTTTGCAGAATGTCTTTTTTGCAGTTAGGGACGATTTCTGTGTAAACATGTCCGTTGCGTTTCAGTATTCCGAACACCGGTTGCTTCTGCGTGCCTCGTCCGCGTTTCAGCTTGCCATGGAATCCGCGTTTGCGTCTTGCTCCGAAATATGATTCGTCCACTTCCGCTTCTCCGAAAATCTTTTCAAATTCTTTGTGCTGATGAGCATAAATTGCCACACGAAATCTGTTGTACCAGTAATTTATCGTGTTGCGATTTACGCCCACCAGAGGAGCTGCTTTGGAGGCGTTAATATCCAAACAAAAGTGTTCAATAATTTTTTTAATTTTAAATGTCGATAATTTAGAGTTTTTGAGACTATTTACTAACATTTTGTCATTATACCATGACAGACTGCTAGTCTAGAGCCATTTTAAAACCGGAATTTGCTGAAAACATAGTCCAAAATACAGTAAAATATTTAAATGAGGTATATATCAAGCTCTTGCCGAGCATAGGAGACAAAAAATTTATTATTAAATTAATTTTAGTCAGTGGCTACGATTTGAGTAGCATGTTTTTCGAGCTACCCAAGGGCATTGAAATAGAATTTTACAAAATATGACTTGGCCAATAAAAAAATTAGGAGAAGTTTGTGAAATATCTGCCGGCGGTTCTGCACCACAAGGAGAGCGATTTTTTGAAAATGGAAAATATCCTTTTTTCAGAACTTCAGACGTGGGGCAGGTGCACTTGTCTGATAATCTTTGTGAGGTTAGGGATTATCTAAATGATGACGGTACTAAAAAACTTAAACTTTTTAAAAAAGGAACTATTTTATTTCCGAAAAGTGGTGCTTCAACTTTTTTAAATCACAGAGTTATTATGGGTTGTGATGGCTATGTTTCTAGTCATTTGGCAACGATATCGGCGGGCAAAGATATTGATTATAAATACCTTTATTTTTTTCTAACCTTGATTGATGCAAAAGATATAGCCCCAAATTCCTCTTATCCGTCTTTAAAAATATCAGATATGGGAAAAATAGAAATTCCGGTGCCGGCGATTGGGGAGCAGAGGAAAACTGTTGCAAGGTTGGAAAAATTGTTGGTAAAAATAAAGGAGGCAAAACAGTTGCATGTTGAGGCGCAGGCAGATTTAGTCGCCCTTGAAAAATCCATCCTCGACCAAGCCTTCGCAAATTAGTTTTTAATATTTACAGGTAAAATTATGAATTTTTTAGAACAACTTGCTGCTGAATGGTATGAATACAACGGTTATCTCAGGCGCACCAATATAAAATTTGGTAAGCGCGTTCGTGGCGGATGGAAGGGGGAAATAGACATAGCGGCATATAATCCGGATACGAAAGAATTTATACACATTGAAACCTCGACAGATGCGGACGGCTGGACGCAAAGGAAAAAAAGATTTGAGAAAAAATTTACTGATGCGCGCGAACACTATATGGAAATTTTTTCATTCAAGCATATGGATATTAAACCCAGACAAATCGCAATAGCCGGCCTTAATAGGACTCCAAGTGCTGAAGTAGCTTCGTGGAAATCTTCAGCGCCTAACGGTTTGCCATGGGGCGATATAAAAATTGAAGTCATACATATACCGGAATTTATCAAAACAATAAATGCAGGGTTAAAAGATAAAAATCCGGAAAGAGATGCCGTGCCGGAAAGTTACCCTCTTTTGAGAGCTATCCAATATTCAATTTTTTATAATAAAATTTGAAAAAATAAAATGGAAATTGAATTAAAAAAACAAATAATGGAGCGCAGGAAGGAAATTGAACAGGATATTATAGATTTGCTTTCGCGGGCGGAAAGTGATTTTACCTTGGACGACGTCAAAGAGGTTATTTACAACGAAGAAGACCAGGACGATTTAACAAAAGCCATTTCTATGTTTGACACCGGAAAAATTCCCGATGAATTGGAAAACATACTTGAACTGACAAACGATGCTTGGAACTATTTTCCGCACAAAGCTCTCGGCGGATTATCTCCGGCTGACAAGACTTTAGAGTATAGAAATAAAAAATAAAAACCACTTTTTAATTGAGGTGATTTTTTGATATAATAGAGGCATGAAAGAATAAACTAAGGAAAAGGTTTAATAATTATTAAAATGAAATAAATACAAAAATATGGTAAGAGGAAATTTTATTGGTGCGGCGATTGTTGCAATAATTTACACGGTTTATATTTTAATAAATCCCCTTCCAACAAAATGGCAAACAGTATTGGCATTGGTGGTTCTTAACGTATTAACTATCGTGTTGATGGCTTTTGCATTCAAATAAAAAAATCCATGTTTATACATTTATATTATATTTGGTATTTTTTAATTGGAGGATTCCTTGCCAATGGGATGCCTCACTTTATTTGGGGAGTGTCAAAAACTATTGCCCGGAGTCCGTTTGGCCAGAAAACAAAACCTGTTGTTAATTTTAGTTGGGGACTGGCTAACTTTATTGCGGCAACAGTTTTATCTCTCTGGCAAATATCCGTAAATAATATTTCGGGTGGAGCAATTATCGCGCTGTTAATCGGCTTTTGGGTAATGACTGCTATGTTTGGATTTGGCATTAAGCGATTTCTTCACAGTTAAAAATACCCATCCAATTGAGATGGGTTTCTGATTGATTAAGGAAATATCGGTGGTATAATAAAATAAATAGGGGTCGAAATTAATACAATTAAAAGATTAAACATAATATGTCAAAAATTTCTATAATCGTAATAGTAATCGTCGTCGTGATTGTTGTTGCAGTCGGAGCTTGGTGGTACATTTCGTCTTCTCAAAAGCCGGTAAGCGTAGCCCCAACACAACAAAACATTGCAACAAATAGTAATCAAAATAGTACGCAAACTACGGGCAGTGTTTCTTCTGCCAATCCGCAAAATACATCTGATGCGGCAATCAACAGCGATCTATCAGCCATTGACACTCAGATGAACGGATTAAATACGGATTCCAACAACGTAAATCAAAGCTTAACTAATCAATAAAACCATGACAACAAAAAACATAAAATTCAACAAAGTTATTTTATTGTCGGTGCTTGTATTGTTTGTTGCTTTGGTTGCGGTTCCTGCTTTTGCACAAACAACTTCTACGACTCCGACAACCACAACTGCAACGCGCGCAGCGAAAGCAGCAGCTAATATACAAAAAATGATTCAGAAATCCGACGCGGCTATAACGCAAAGGATAAGTAGCTTAAATGCGTTAGTCACTCGTGTTAACGCAATGCAAAAACTTTCAGATGCGGAAAAAAGCACGCTTGCCACTTCTCTGCAAAATGAAGTTACGCAATTGACAACATTAAAGGCAACAATAGACGCCGATACCGTCGCGGCCACACTAAGGACAGATATGCAGTCTATAACAAAATCCTACAGAATTTATATGTTAGTTTTGCCCCAGGCTTCAATCGCAGCTGCATCAGATAGGGTTTTAACAATTGTTGGTTTAATGGACGCACTACAAACAAAACTGACTACACGTATCGGACAGATAACAACTCCTCCGGCTTCTATAGCAACGACAATGGCAGACATTACCGCAAAATTAACTGATGCAACAACGCAAGCAAACGCAGCGGTAACTGAAACCGCATCGTTGGTACCAGATCAAGGAAACACAACAACCGCAGCATCAAACACGGCAGCATTAAAAGATGCAAGGACTAAAATTAAAACAGCAACTGCCGACTTAGCAGCTGCACGAAAGGATTTTACAGCTATTGCCCAGTCAATAAAGGGACTTGGGAAAACCACCACTGCTCAATAAAGTATTTTATATGGTCATTCAAAAAGTCGCCTTCTCGGCGATTTTTTGTTTGTGATATAATGAAGTAACAATTAAACCAAAGACATATGCCAAGTCAAAAGAAAATTTCAACATTAGTCGGCATCATAATAATTATTGTCGTAGCGGTTGTTATTTTTGGCGGAGTATTCGCCTATCAATATTTTTCAACAAAATTCCAACTAACTGTACCACCGCAACAAACTCCAGCCTCAATAACAACGACCACACCAGTCCAGACCGCTGGCTGGGACACATATACGGATAGTGTCGCTAACATAACATTCCAATATCCCGCTAAATTAAATAGTGATTATATCTCGCTACAGCAGAAGCCAATCGTGATAATCACTCCCCTGGGCGGTAGTTCTATCGTTAAAGTCGCTCCTCAAGGCAATGCTACTATTTATGCAGATAGTTGTTATTCAGCCAATCCAACTAATCCAGCAGAAAAAAGTTATTCTCAATTTTCAGCTGGCAACATGCACTTCTGCGTGTCGAGCACTAATGAAGGGGCCGCTGGCACATTTTACAATACTTATTACTACACAACTTTAAAAAACGGCGATTATTACACATTAGAATTTGTGATTTCAGAAGTTGATTGTGGTGTTTATGGCGGAGCAGGAGATCCAAAATACCAAGCATGTACCAATGACGATAATAACTATAACAGTATTGTAACTCAACAAATTCAAAAAAGCGTTTCAACTTTACAATCTTATAAGTCACCAAACCTCGGATGCACTACAAATAGCGACTGCCAAAACGGAGCTTCCTGTATGGTGGAGGGGCCAATAATTGCTAATCAGCCGGTTCATAAGGTGTGCGTCCCAAAAGGTCAAGCTGTGCCGTTGTAGACCAGTCATGGGTAGGTTTTAACCGATTTTTTATAAACAATTTATGGAAATTCAATCAGAAATAATTTGCCCATTTTGTAAATCTTCAATTCCAATTGCCACATATTTTTGTCCCAACTGTGGCAAACAATTAAAAGATAAGCCACCCGATACAACGCTACTAAAAAAAATTGTCGTGTATGCTGTCAGTTTGTTTTTGCCTCCGTTCGGACTTTGGTATGCATGGAAATATCTGAAGGCAGGGGATTACGAATCAAGAAAAATCGGCATTGTTGCGATAATTTTAACCATAATATCAATAGTAGTTACGCTTTGGCTTACGGCAGGATTTATCAATTCGGTTTATCAATCTCTTGGTGATATAAATAATTTAAACTTATAGTAAGCATAAAAATTCAATGGAAAAAACGCATACCAAAATTTATTTATTAGTGTTAGTAGTATCAATGTTGCTGCTTATTTTAGCTTTGGTTTTCTTTTATAAACCATTCTATTTATATAGACCTGCTCATAGATTTTGGTCAACGCATTCCCACAGAACCCTTGGCGTTAACAATGTTAATATGATTCAATCCTGGATGACTTTTAGCTATATAAATAAAGTTTTTAAACTGCCAACAAATTATCTCAAAAATACTTTAAATATATCGGACTCTCGTTATCCAAATATACCCCTTGAAGATTATGCAGAGAAAGCGAAAATTAAGACAGCCGATTTTACAACGAAGGTTCAAGATGCGGTGCATAGTTATTTAACACCTGGAAAATAAATGGACTATCTGATTTTTTTTGGTTTGCTATTTTCCTATCTCCTGTTATATAAGTATGTGGCGCTTTTTGTTTTCATTCTTTTAGCTGGAATTGGACTTCCTATTCCAAGCAGCACATTATTGCTGGCAGTTGGAGCTTTTTCCAGCCAGGGTTATTTTAACTTGCCCTTATCTTTAGCTATAGCCCTTATTGCGAATATTTTAGGCGACTTGTTTGATTATTTTTTGATGAGGAAATATGGCCCCGCGATTTTAAGAAAGAATTACCACAAAAGATTTTCTTTCATTGTAAAACTGGAAAAATACATTAAATATTTAGATGAATATATTAAGAACCATCAAAGAACTGCAATTTTTATTACAAGATTTTTGGGGTCAGCAAGCACTGTTGTAAATTTTTTGTCAGGGCTTACGCCGGTACCATTCAAGACCTTTATTCTTTACGATGCCTTGGGTAATTTTTTATCTATCACCTTTATAGTTTTTCTGGGTTTCTTCATAAGCGAATCATGGCAAAGCGTTGCCGGTATTATTGGAATCACAAGCACCATAATATCTGTATTGGTATTATTGATACTGGCGATTATTGTTATTAAAAAATTTAGCAAACCAAAATATCAGGAATAAAACAACTCTGTTTTTAGACATGGAACATAAACCCTTTTGTCAGATGAATTCGTATTAATGAAATACGGCAAAAGGTCGATTATAATTTTATATAATCAATTTTTTATGGAAGACTCAAAAAATAATTTAGGCTCATTTTTCCAATTGCCTTGGGTGAAAGCTTTGATAGCTTTTATTGTTTTCTTGCTAATCTTTTTAGCAGGAGCGGCATTCGGCAGTCATTTTGGCAGATCTAACGGATTTATTAGATCTCAAATGTTAAATAGTCAAAGAGGCAGCATAATGCATAGGAGCAATGGGTTTGGGGTGCCAGTAAATAGCCCCGTAAATATTCAGGGCGGAAGCGGTACGGTTCAACCGCCAGCAGCACAGAATAGCGGAACAACGGGCAATGGATCGGCTACTCAATAAAAATGTTAGTTGAAATAAGACACGATTAAGGTCGTGTTTTATTTTAATCTTCTTATCTAATATTTAATACAGTCAATAAGCGGTAAAAATATGGAAAAAGCAACACTCTATTTAGTTGCAATAATAATCATATCACTGACGATTTTGGGGGTGGCAGGAGAATATTTTGCATATAAATATTATTCTTTGATTGCCACTCAGCAACAAAATCAGAACCAGCAACCTGCTAACCTGCCTGCATCTCAAACGCAGGCTCAGCCGGCTTCATCTGAAAAATTAATAAGCTCTTTTGCTTTTGACAATCCGCCTGCTGACGGCAATATTGATCAAGAAGGTTATACGATAAACATAACGGTTCCAGCCAGCACAGATGTGACAAAACTTACGCCAACGATCGAAATTTCAAATAACGCTACGATTTCTCCGGCCTCAGGAGCTTTGCAGGATTTTACAAATCCAGTAGCATATTTAGTAACAGCCCAGGATGGATCAACTCAGACATACATAGCGAAGGTCAATGTCGCGAAGAGCACCGAGAAATCAATCCTGTCTTTTAAGCTGTCAGGTTTTGATCCGGAAGTTGACGGCGCAATTAACGAAACTAATTACACGGTTTATGCAGTGGTTCCCGATGGCACAGATCTGACAAAATTGATGCCGATTATTACAGTATCTGACAAAGCAACATTTAGTCCCACATCAAGCGGCTACGAAGATTTCACTAATCCTGTCACATATACAGTTACAGCAGAAGATGGTTCAACACAGGATTATACCGTTACTGTTGTCACCGAAAGTAACAGCGGATAAATTTTTAATAAGTTGCAAGTGTTTTGTTTAGGAATATTTTTATAATGAATAAAAAGATTTTGATTATATGCGCGATAGTTTCGGTCGTTGCCATCGGCGGGGGACTTTTTGTTTATTTTTCTTTGTTTGGATCGCCTCAAAGCAACGCAACGCCAGAGCAATTTACGATTCAGGCAGACGCAAGCCAACAAAGTATTGTTGATAATTTGTATAAGCAGGGTTTTATTAAAAATGAATGGGCTTTTAATTATGTTTTGAGCAATAAAAATTTAAACGGAAAAATTCAGCCGGGCGGCTACAAAATTTCAAGAAGCATGACTGCCTGGCAGGTGGCTGACACATTTTCTAAGGGACCATATTTAATATGGGTCGTAATTCCGGAAGGATTAAGAAAAGAGCAGATTGCAGAACTTCTCGCCAAAGACCTTGGTTGGACTGATCAGCAGAAAAGCGACTGGATCATAAATATTACCTCCCAAAACAGCAACTATTTTGAAGGAGTATATTTCCCTAATACATATTTAATTCCAAAAGCCGAAACTCCGGCAGACACGGCCCAGCGACTGATTGATAAATTTAATAGCGAATTTACGCCTTATCAGCAAAAATTTACAGCGGCAAATATAAAATGGACTACTGCGTTGAAAGTTGCATCAATTGTTCAGAGAGAAGGTTTGGGTAAAGCTGATATGCCTTTGATAGCCGGAATTATTTGGAACCGCTTGGCAAAAAATATGAATCTTGAGATTGATGCAACTGTACAATATGCTAGAGATGATCAAATTCATTTTTCAGCAGACGGAAATTATATCAGCCAGGGAAGCTGGTGGTCTCCAATTAAACCGGCCGATGAAAAAATTGATTCCCCATACAATACTTATTTATATCCGGGGCTTCCGCCTCATCCGATTGATAATCCAGGATTGGAAGCCATAAATGCTACGCTTAATTCAACAACTACAGATTGCTTATATTACCTGCACGATAGCAGCGGACAAATTCATTGTGCTGCGACTTATCAAGAGCATGAGGCAAATATTGAGAAATATCTGAAATAAAAAATGTCGTTTTTTATAACTTTGGAAGATGACAAACTAATTAATCAAATTAAACGTATTATAATTAATAAACTGAAAATATGTCAAAAATCTTAATAACCATATTGGTTATTGCGATAGTTGTTATTATAGCTACATTAGGGTGGTGGCTTTTTAATAAGACCAATAGCGTAACTTTTCAGACAAGCAATGCGACCACCCAACAAAGCGATACAGGCGACCAAACAGATGGTGCAAATAATCAGCCAAGCGGTATAACAGAAACCGCTAACCAAAGTTCTGATAAATTAATTACTTCGTTCGTGTTCTCTGGGTTAACTCCAAAAGTAGACGGGGTTATTGATAATATTAATTATGCGATAAATCTCACAGTCTCCAGCGATACGGATGTAACAAGTTTAACGCCAACTATTTCGGTTTCTGGCAATGCAACTGTTTCTCCGCTTTCCGGCGTTGCCCAAGATTTTACTAATCCTGTTATCTATTCTGTTACAGCCCAAGATGGCTCAACTCAAAATTACACAGTTACAGTAACGCCCGTATCGGTTCAGTAAATTATATCAATTTTAAATAATTATATGAGCAAAAAAACATCAATCATAATTTCAATAATTGTATTAATTATTATCGGTGGCGGATTTTTTTATGGTGGAATGATTTATGGTAAGGGTCAAAAAGCAACCTCGTCTACTGCTAGCAGTTTTTTAGGATTAAGAGGCAGCAGAAGTGGAGGAGCCACTACTGTTTCAGGAAATATCCTTTCCAACGACGGTAGTAGTATTATTCTACAATTACCGAGCAACGTTGGCGGTTCAGATAAAGCAAGACTAGTCAAAGTAGCCGATTAATTTAATAATATTTTTTAATAATTTTCCACAATTCTTTTTTCATTGTATCATTTGTTTTTCCGTAGCGCCACTCTGACTTTTTAAGATGCAGTTCGAATTCTTTTTTACACCATTAAATTTAGCCAGTCGATGTTTGGTGAAGCTCCAGAATTTTCAATGCCGTTGATGTGAATACCTGTACCTTTCCTTGCAAATTCATTGTCTCCGTGATTAACCCTGAATGTTTGTCGTATCCTACATCAACAAGTCCGTCATAGCTACGCCAGCTGTCCGAATAAATTACTGCTGATTTATCTACTTTCCCTCTGATAATGCTTTGCAGAATGTCTTTTTTGCAGTTAGGGACGATTTCTGTGTAAACATGTCCGTTGCGTTTCAGTATTCCGAACACCGGTTGCTTCTGCGTGCCTCGTCCGCGTTTCAGCTTGCCATGGAGTCCGCGTTTGCGTCTTGCTCCGAAATATGATTCGTCCACTTCCGCTTCTCCGAAAATCTTTTCAAATTCTTTGTGCTGATGAGCATAAATTGCCACACGAAATCTGTTGTACCAGTAATTTATCGTGTTGCGATTTACGCCCACCAGAGGAGCTGCTTTGGAGGCGTTAATATCCAAACAAAAGTGTTCAATAATTTTTTTAATTTTAAATGTCGATAATTTAGAGTTTTTGAGATATTTACTAAATTTTGTCATTATAATGAAGATTGTTTTTTATTCAAACGCAACTCAAATTAGTAAGTTCGCATCAGATACGCCAGCCGATCTTAAGGTGGGTGAACAGGTAAGCGTTACGGGTACGGCTACCAAAGGAGGTATAACCGCACAATCAATTCAGGTAAGGCCAGCCAGAACGGCGGCAGTAACGCCAGCCGCAGGACAATAGAGGTTATTTTTATTGTGTGATAAATTTTAATGTGCGTATAATATGCCAAAAGCCGTAAAAATATTTTTATTTTTTGTAATAATAATCATTGCTGCAGGGGCGGCTTTTTTGTTTTTTGGTAAGGCTCAGGTTCAGAAGGGTGTGGGAATAGCTGACAAGGTGTCGGCACAAAAAAATATAACACCCATTGTCAGCGTGCCAATTCAAACCAACATAACTTGGGGTGTTGATTTTTCCCAGTTCCAGGCGGAATATCTAAAGCTTGATTGGAAAGCAACATATCTATCTATAATAAATGACTTAGGCGTTAAAAATATAAAGATTTATACAAATTGGAAATTGGTGGAAACAGGAAAGGATACTTATGATTTTGACGATACAGACTGGCAAATACAACAGGCAGAACAAAATAATGTAAGTATTATTTATGTGCTTGGAATGAAAACTGGTCGCTGGCCCGAATGTCATATTGCAGATTGGGCGCTTGGACTTTCAGAAAAAGACCAACAGTCGGAATTGTTAAAATATATAACAGCGGTTGTTTCCAGATACAAAAATTCAAAAGTGATTACTTATTGGCAAGT
>CAVZWH010000025.1:0-8999 GCA_963778905.1 Candidatus Staskawiczbacteria bacterium
TAAATAAAAATCCTGCTTTTAAAAGTAGGATTTTTATTTCTTTGTTACTGGGCTCCGCAGGTAGGATTCGAACCTACAACCCACGCCTTACACTTGTCCCTATGTTTCCATTGGGGGTGGACTATATCATTGCCATGTTTGCAAAAACAAATTTAGGCACCTCGGTATCTAGTCTCTACGGCGCTCTTCGCAAAGCGAAGTTCCCACGGTATTGCCCTTTTTAGGGTTTCACCGTTATCCCGAGATTATTCATTCCAAGGTTTCCCTTGGGAGCTGCAATATTTAATTTTACAGGGCGTCGCTCTACCGTTGAGCTACTGCGGAGCTCAATAACAAAATATTTTATATTAAATTATTTTCTAAAAGCGCTGTAATCCATCCTGCAATCTTGCGGCTTAAATTAGCATCGCTAACCGTTAATTTAAGTACTCCGTAAATATGTCTTACTTTTCTTAATCGTTTAGTATTATTTTTAACTATATAACTTTTTCTAAATTGTTCAAGAGGCACCCTTATTAAATGAGACCAATACTCTTTTGCCTTCTTTTCGTCTAAGTCGTCATGAATGTATAAATAGCAACGAAATTTTTCTTCTGGAACTTTGCATATAGTGCGAAACCAATCAGCCATAAATTTCACGCTTCTTGGATCGGAATTACTAAAGGAAACATTACCAGATGATTTAGTTCCTTCCGCAAAATACATTGCAACTCCAGTAATAAATTTATCTCTAAAAGAAAGCTTTCCAATTTCTTTTTTCCCTTCGATAGTTGATTTTTCAACTAATTTTTTTGTTCTTTTTATTTTATTTTGTGAGGCAATATAATTTCCTTTCAAACTTCCTGTTTTTTTGTCAGCATATAATTTTTTTATTTGTTTTTTAGTCAATCTAACATCTCTAACCCATAAACTTACCGAAGAGCGCGAAACGCCTAATTTCTTTTCAATGTTTTTTATTGACAAACCATTACTCCTTAATTTTCGAGCTTTTAACTTTAATTCTAATTTTCCAGAATAACTCATTAATTTATTATCCTATTTCGAACCAAGGAAGTCAAATTATATATTAAGGTTTGTATCCTACCACCGGAGTAAAAAATCCCCGAGAGAGTTCCCCTTGGGACTTTCTCGGGTTTTTGTTTGTGTTTTTTTATTAAAGGGAGTATATTTATTTATAAAATTAAAAAACTATGGATTATTTAAAAGATAAAAATAGAAGACCTTGGGCTCGTTTCTTTTCAGGAACTCTGCTTTGGCTACCCTTGCCAGTGCTTATTTTATTGGATATTTTAATTTCTTTATATCAGGCTGTTTGTTTTCCAATTTATGGAATAGAAAAAGTAAAACGCTCAACATATGTTTTAATTTTAGACAGAAATAAATTACAATATTTAACGCCCATGCAAAAATTAGGTTGCATGTACTGTGGATATGCTAATGGTTCGTTGGTCTATTTTAAAAAAATTGGCGGACTTACAGAAAAATATTGGTGCGGAATTATGCACGAAAACAAAGAAGGGTTTATAAATCAACCAAGCCAGACAGAACAAAACTTTTCCCATTTTAACGATGAAGAAGATTTTACCAAAAAATACAGACCCAGATAACACGTATGAAAAAAACACCCTTAAGGGTGTTTTTTTTGCTTTGACTCTATTTATTTTCTTCCGGCATTTTTTTTATCATCTCTTTCATTTTGCGGATAAATTCTAATTCTGCTTCAATCATTTTTTCTTTTTTCTCTAACTTAGCCAGCTTAAACTCTTTTTTCATCGGTCCGTGCGCGTGGCAACCACATTCCTCATGTTCTCCTCCTTCATAATTTTCGTGCATCATAATTTTTATAGTTTTAATTATACGTATATTTTTAACGACCTTTTTATTTCTACACTTATTAATACGCACAGAAAGATAAAAACGATGCTGATTTTTGGAAATTTATTTCTTGAATTTTTGTTATTTGACAATTAAGTTATTTTAGTGTATCATAAATATATTATGAACAAAAAAATAGAAATACCAATAAAAAATGCGGCAGAAATGACTTTTGGCGGGCTTGGCATAGCTCCAAAGCTTCTTGATGAAATTTTAAGATTAGGATTTAAAGTTCCAACTTCTATTCAACACAAAGCAATTCCTGCGGCCGTAGAGGGAAAAGATATTATTGGAATTGCCCAAACAGGCACAGGAAAAACTTTGGCTTTTGGAATTCCATTAGTACAAAAAATTCTAAGGGAAAGGAAGGGAAAAGGATTAATTATTTTACCAACACGCGAGCTTGCTTTGCAGGTAAATGAGGCCATACAAAAAATTGGCAGAAGTTTTGGCATAAAAACAGCTGTGTTAATTGGCGGCTCCCCCATCAGACATCAAATCAGGGAAATTTCTTTTCAGCCGCATATTATTATTGGAACTCCGGGAAGAATTATTGACCACATCCAGCAAAGAACTTTAAATCTAAACGATGTTTCAATTTTAGTTTTAGATGAAGCTGACAGAATGTTTGATATGGGTTTTGCTCCGCAAATAAATAAAATTTTGCAAGCGGTTCCAAAAAACAGGCAGACGATGTTATTTTCAGCCACAATGCCAGACGGAATTGTGAGAATTGCCACCCACCATATGAAACTTCCTGTCAGAGTTGAAATTGCCAGATCCGGCACAACCGCAGAAAATATTGAGCACGAATTATTTGTTGTTAGAAAAGACCAAAAATTTCCACTATTAAAAAAATTACTTGAAGAATACAAAGGAAGTGTTTTGATTTTTATAAGAGTAAAGCACGCCGCAAGAAAAATTTGCAGCAATTTGCGCGATATTGGAATTTCCGCAACTGAAATTCATTCCAACAGATCTCAAAACCAAAGGAAAGAAGCATTGGAAGGATTTAAACTTGGCAAATACAGAGTGCTTGTTGCAACCGACATTGCTTCGCGCGGAATTGATGTAAAAAATATTGAATTGGTAATAAATTTTGATTTGCCGGAAAACGCAGAAGATTATGTGCACAGAATTGGCAGAACCGGCAGAGCTGGTCTTTCGGGCAAAGCAATTTCATTTGCAATGCCAGACCAGGGATCTATGGTCAGAGAAATTGAAATGTTAACCAGAATTAATTTGCCAATTTCAAAATTGCCAGAACTTGAGTCACAGAGCAGAACCTCTGGTCGTTTTGACTACAGAAGAAGATAATCACTTGTATTTTTGAAATAACGTGCTAATATATAATAGTAAGTTTCTTATTGTTTTTGTTCGGGTTTTAAGCCTTGAGAAAATATAAGGACGATAGGTTTATTTTTTTAATAATAGGCCTACAGGTCGGCTTACTCGTAATAAAAATTTAAGAAAAAGATATGGCAAAGAAATTATATGTAGGTGGATTGTCTTACGACACCACTGAAGCTACCTTAAAAGACACATTTGCGCAAGCCGGAACAGTTGAATCGGCTACAATCATCATAGACAAGATGACTAACCGTTCAAAAGGTTTCGGATTTGTGGAGATGTCAACCGATGAAGAAGCTCAAAAAGCTATTGAAACATTTGATGGCAAAGAGCTTGATGGAAGAACCATCAAAGTAAACGAAGCCAAACCAATGGAACCCCGCGCCCCAAGAACAGGCGGAGGCAATCGCTGGTAAACTAAGTTTTTGAAAAATCCCCTCAACCGGGGATTTTTTGATTTGACTTAGGCAATTTTTTGTTGTATAGTTAGTTTTTAACTACATGAAAAATATAAGAAACATCGCAATCATTGCTCACGTTGACCATGGAAAAACCACGCTGGTGGACGCGCTTTTACGTCAGTCAAAAACTCATTTGAATAAAGATGTTGTAAATCAGGAAATGATAATGGACAGCAATGAGTTGGAAAGAGAAAGAGGAATTACCATTTTTTCCAAAAATGCATCTGTGCAATATGGCGACATAAAAATAAATATAATTGACACTCCCGGTCACGCGGATTTTGGCGGAGAAGTTGAAAGAGTTTTGAATATGGCAGACGGATGCTTGCTTTTGGTTGATGCAAAAGAAGGTCCTATGCCACAGACAAGATTTGTTTTGAAAAAAGCTTTGGAAATGGGCCATAAAATTATTGTTGTAATAAATAAAATTGATAAACAAGGCGCCAGGCCGGAATTTGCGTTGGAAGCAACTTTAGAATTATTTTTGGAATTGGGAGCAGGAGAGCACAGCTTAGATTTTCCTGTAATATACGCATCTGGCAGAGACGGAAAAGCCGGACTTGAAGCTGATTTGTCAAAAATGGAAAATATAAATCCTGTTTTTGATGCCATAGTTGAGCACATTCCCTCTCCTATTGCAGACGCCACAAAACCTTTGCAAATGCTGGTGACTTCAATAACTCCAGATGATTTCAAAGGAAGAATTGCAATCGGCAGAGTTTACAACGGAACAATAAAAGCCGGCCAGGAAATCACTCACATAAATAGGCAGGGCTTGCAAAAAAAATACAGAATTACTTCTTTGATGACTTTTTTTGGATTAGCCAGAGTTGAAACACAAGAAATAAAAGCCGGAGATGTTTGTGCAATAGCCGGAATTTCAGATGTGACAATTGGAGAAACAATTGCTGATCCGGAAACTCCGGAAGCTTTGCCATTAATTAACATAGACGAACCAACTGTAAAAATGACTTTTATGGTCAATGATTCTCCATTTGCCGGAAAAGAAGGACAATTTTCAACAACAAGGCAAATCAGGGAAAGATTATTCAAAGAATTAGAAACAGATGTTTCTTTAAGGGTCCAAGAAAATGAAAAATTGAATTGGATTGTTTCCGGACGCGGTGAACTGCACTTGGCAATTTTAATTGAAAGGCTTCGCAGAGAAGGTTATGAGTTTGCAGTTTCAAGGCCGCAAGTAATCACCAGAGAAATAAACGGACAAAAAATGACTCCATACGAAAAAGTTTTTGTTGAGGTGCCAGAAAAATATCAAGGAGCTGTAATGCAAAAAATGGGAGAAAGAAAAGGAGAACTAAAAGAAATGAGAAACAATGCCGGCATAATTTTTTTAGAATTTATAATTCCAACCAGGGGATTGTTTGGATATAGAAACGAATTTTTAACAGATACAAAAGGACTTGGAATAATTAATACAATTTTTTTCCAATATATGAAAGACCCGGGAAACTGGCGGGATAGAGACAATGGC
This sequence comes from Candidatus Staskawiczbacteria bacterium, assembly GCA_963778905.1. GTDB lineage: Bacteria > Patescibacteriota > Minisyncoccia > Minisyncoccales > Staskawiczbacteraceae > XYD1-FULL-39-28. The sequence goes on from CAVZWH010000025.1 coordinate 5,179, forward strand.
TCGCTGGTTGCCACAGAAACTGGAGTTACAAATATGTACGGATTAAGAAATGTTCAGGATAGAGGAACTTTGTTTTTTAGCCCGGCAATAGAAATTTATGAGGGGCAAGTGGTTGGGCAAAACTCAAGACCCAACGATATAAGAGTAAATGTTTGTAAAACAAAACAGCTTTCAAATATGAGGTCAAAAGGCGAAGGAAATACAGAACATTTTAATGTTCCAAAAACAATGGAGTTAGAAGACGCTTTAGAATATATCGGAGACGATGAACTTGTGGAAATTACTCCCAAAAATGTGCGCATAAGAAAAATACATTTGCGAGAAGTTGATGCAAAAAGAGCAGAAAGAGCAGAAGCTGGCATAAAATTTGATTACTAGTCTGCCTCTTGATTTTTTTCTTGAATTATGATAGTATAAATTATGGTACTTATCAGCAAGGAACAATTTTTAGAGGAGCATAATAAATTATCTCCATCAAACTTGCGAGCCACTTTGGCGTTATTAAATCGTTTTAGAGAAGAAAAAAAACCCCTGATGAAAGATACTGATTGGTGCTTAGACAAACATAGAATTCCTTTTATTTCCTGGCTTGCTGCTTTGCCAAAAGCTGAAAAAAAATCAGATAAAAAATCAAACAAAAAAGAAATTTTCAAAAATTATCCCGAAACCCATTATGAAGGCTAACCCGAGATATTCTCGGGTTTTTTGTTGCAACGATTGCATATATTTGAATAAAGTAGTTAAATAAAATAATGGGGGCAGCTCTTTGACTTCTTTAACCGGGAAGCAAACGACAGGAGGATGTTATGAATAATGGTAAAATTTATCCGCGAGTGGAATTAGATGAAATTTTCGTTGATGACGGCAAAGACGTGCGTCTGTTGGCAAAACATATTATGCAGTGGCTTTGCCGAATCAAACGAAATAAAGAAAGAATTGTGGTGGAAATCTGCCTTGAAGCTGTAATTAAAGAACCAGCAAAAAAATTGGAATAAATCTGGCGGCCAGGGGCGGGAAACCGCTCTTTTTTATCAAATCTAAACTATCAATATAATTTATGATTGTTGATGATGTAAAAATAAATGTTGCAGCTGGACAAGGCGGAAATGGCCTTGCGGTTTTTAGCAAAACAAAAAAAACATTAGGACCCACAGGAGGCAGCGGCGGAAGCGGCGGAAATATTTTTATTGAAGGAGTTTCTGACTTGGGAACTTTGAGGCAGTTTAGATATAAAAAAGTTTGCGAGGCAAAAAATGGGCAAAATGGAAAATCGCAATTAAATGACGGCCATGATGCAGATGATTTAATTTTGTATGTGCCGGTCGGAACCGTGGCGCATATTTTAGATAATAAAAAAATTATTGAAATTACCAAAATCGGCCAGAGAGAATTAGTTGCCAGGGGCGGAAAAGGCGGAAAAGGAAATTATCTTTTCAGATCAGCAACCAACACCAGCCCAAGGCAATTTGAAAAAGGAAAACCCGGAGAATCTTTTGAAATACGTCTTGAATTAAAAATGATTGCCGATGTTGGATTTATAGGGCTTCCCAATGTTGGAAAATCCAGTTTGTTAAACGAACTTACCAATGCAAATAGCAAGGTTGCCAATTATCCGTTTACGACTTTAGAGCCAAATCTTGGCGTCTATTACGATTTAATTTTGGCTGATATTCCAGGGCTAATTGAAGGAGCATCCGAAGGCAAAGGGCTTGGCACAAAATTTCTGCGCCACATTGAAAGAACCAAAATTTTATTTCATTTTGTTTCAGCCGATTCTCCAAATCCTCTGTCAGATTACAAAATAGTAAGAAACGAATTAGGAACATACAACAATTTGCTTTTGGAAAAACCAGAATATATTTTTATAAGCAAGCTCGACACTGTTGAAAAAAATATTATTGAAAAAATAAAAAATGATTTCAAAAAAATTGGCAAAGATGCTGTTGCAATTTCAATAATTGACACTGAAAGTTTAGACAGCATCAAAAAAATATTGAACAGATTAATCTCCGAAAAACAAGCCGCCGTATAGATTTATTGATATTTAATTTTGTGGTAAAATATAATAATGGACTTTGCATGGCTTATAACAATAATTATATCTGCGATTGTAATTTATTTTTTTGTGAAACTGATTGTAAGTCCGCTCATTAAGGTTGTTGTCGGCATCGTAGTTTTTCTGATTATAATTTATGTCCTGCAACATTTTTTCAATTTTGATTTGACTGGCGCATTTGGCCCGTTTGGCAAATATTTGGATATAGGAAACTGGGGCATAAATTTTAACGTCGCTATAAACCAAATAGAAAATTACATTGAAAAAATATTTTCTTTCTAAAACATGGCAGTAGGAGACACAATTTTATCAATAATTAATTTTTTGTCATACCCAACTTGGCACTTGGTTGTTTTGTATGCAGTTCTGCTGTTGCTTGTGGCGGTAAGTATGTATAAAAAATACTTTGGCTAAATATATGGACAACGATAATACTAATCAGCGAACATTAAAAAAACCAGCAGCATATCAAACGCTTGGAAAAAAAGTGTTCTGGTTATTTTTTTTGCAGACATCTCCTGCGGCTTTTTTGCTCCTGTTAATATCAATAATTATTCTTATTTTGTCTTTCCAGCCATTTTTAGAAAATGAATTTTCGGGTAATATGCAAAATTATGCCCTGTATGCATCTTTAATTGTATTTATAATTTCTATGTTCGTTATGGCCATCTCGTATGCATTTGCATGGTTAACTTATATAAATTATACGTTTTTGCTGGCAGAAGATTCTTTCAAAATAAAACGCGGAATTTTTAATAAAACAGAAAATGCCATTCCATACAGCAAAATACAAAATGCAGATATTGAACGCAGCTTTTTGTTTCAAATGCTTGGCCTAAGCCGGCTAATTATTTTAACCGCCGGACATGAAGATGAGGCTTCTAATGGCAGCGCCGACGAAGCCGAAGGAGTAATTCCCGCCATAGATCAAAAATTGGCTGAATGGCTGCAAACAGAACTGCTGAAGAGAGCCGATATACAAAAAGTGGTGCAAACAAATGGAACTACAGGACAAAATTAATTTAATAAAAAATAATGAAGCTGTGGCAATGCTAGCTCCAACTTTTGCCATTGATTTTAAGTATCCAAATATTATTGGAATGCTAAAACATTTAGGATTTGCAGAGGTTACAGAATTAACTTTCGGAGCCAGAATGGTAAATTGGGCTTATGCAAATTATGTAAAAGAACATACAAAGCAAGAATTGTTTATTTCCAGCCCCTGCCCCACCGTTGTGGCTTTTGTAAAAAGCCAGTATCCTGATTTGGTAAAATATTTAATTCCAGTTGTTTCGCCGATGGTGGCAATGGCAAAAGTCCACAAAAAATTTAATCCAAACTGTAAAGTTATTTTCATTTCCCCGTGCTGGGCAAAAGAAAATCTGGAGGCTCCAAAATATAAAGAAATTGATGCGGTAATAACCTTAAAAGATCTAAAACAAATCTTTGAACAGGAAAAAATTAAGGAAGAAGATTTTACGGAAAGTTATCACTTTTGATTTTTTCTATTTGCGAGTACACAAAAATTTATCCGGTGTCCGGCGGACTTGCTTCTACCTCGCATATCCAAAAACGATTGGAAGAGGGAGAAAGATTTATAACCTAATGGCGTTGAAAACATCAAAAAAGCATTTGAAGAAATAAAAAACAAAACAAAACCATATAAATTTTTCTGATTTATTGCATTGATCTGGTTGATGTATCTGGGCCGGCAATAAACAGGCAAGCAAGCACACTAACTGAACCAAAGTGTGTACACATAACA
>CAVZWH010000026.1:0-13962 GCA_963778905.1 Candidatus Staskawiczbacteria bacterium
AAAAAGAATAGACACCCTTTATGAATATTATAAATATTTTTCATCAAACGAATTTAGAGATTATCCAGTAATTGATACACGCAAAATACCCATGGATCCAAATTTGAGTGAATTACAATTAGCGGTAGAAATGGATAGGATTTGTCTATATCTAATGAAAAATAATATTATCCCCAAAAATGAAGAAGAATTCAATCGATACCTTAATATGAAGGCTTTTTGGTAAATAATAATGCAGTTCCAATCTAAACAATACCTTATCTCAACAAACGACAATGGCACGGTAAATATCCGCCATATCAATAATAATCCACAAACATGGATATACAATGTTGATCTATCAAAAGCAATATCCAACTACCTCCCACAAATCAATAACAACGAAGAATATACAATACTAAATAACTCCACAATTCGACACAACCACACCTCGCACCAAATACCAATAGACATACAATCGCTCCTAAAAACAGTTAGCGATGCATTACCTTTACTGTTTCAGTTACATATGCTCTACCGTCATAGACTTGGTGAGCTATTACCTCGCCAACAATCTGATAGGCCGCAGGCCATTCTTGAAGCGGTTTGCACCTTTAATCTTGCGATGCTATGGGGAATTACCCCGTCTTTCGACGAGCTATGCCCCACTTCAAGGTATGTACCCACGTGTTACTAAGCCGTTCGCCGGTTGCCTTGCGGCCCCCGTGACTTGCATGCCGGTATCCACGTTACCAGCGTTCACCCTGAGCTAGGATCAAACTCTCAAATTTATCGGGTTAAATAAAATCCCGAAGGATTTTAATTTTGTCCGAAGGCAAAATTATTTAACCCGATGAACAGTTTTGATTTACTACTCATATTTTGAATAAATTCAAAATATTTAGAATAAACTACTAATGTGTGATTTAATTTTTCTTGCGAAAAATAAAAATCTAATTCGAAACAACTTTAAAAAACTAATTTTTATTTTGTTGTTTTTTATTAAATTTAGAATGGTTTTTCTAAATTTAATTCAGTATTAAATTTTCAACGTTCAGGGTGAACCCCGTTAGAAATTTGCAACAGAATAGCTATGAAGGAGGAAATTTGTCTGTGGCAAATTTCTAACGGGGTGAAAAAAACACCCGCGAAAATATTTGAAACTTCAAATATTTTCGCGGACGTTTTTCAAAACGTTAAATTGTTTACCCTGGTCAAATAAAATCCTCTCTGATTTTAATTTTTGGCTTCTGCCAAAAATTATTTGACTGGGTGAAAATTATTTTTATGAAGATAGTTTGTTTAATTACTATTTCCAGCTACAATTTACATTCTATTCCGAAACAAATTCTTGTCAATAGCTTTCCGTACCCTTGGAGCCGGAGAAGGGATTCGAACCCCCGACCTGCTGTTTACAAAACAGCTGCTCTGCCACTGAGCTACTCCGGCAATCTTATTTTTTTTCGTCTATTTTTTTATCCACTTCCTGCGCCTTACTTCTTATTTTGTGCAAAAGATGATCAACTCTTACTTCAATTTTTAAGATCAAAACTTTCGTCCATGAAAGAAGTTTATGCAAAAAAATCTGTTTTTCAAAAAAAATTAAAACTTTTTTTATTTTATTTTCTATTTCTGATATATACTGGTGTTTTTGGAAACCTGTTGTTCCGTTCTGTGGCAAAGTACTTAAAACTGGAATCTTGCGAGACAAGATAATTAATGCGCCGCCCAAACTTATAACAAAAATAGCTAAAACAATTGATTCTATAATCATAGATTAGATTTCGTATCTTGCGAATTTTTTTATCTCAATGTTTTCACCAACTTTTGCAACTGTATCTTCAACAAGATTTTTTATTGTTTTTGTATCGTCTTTTATCCAAATCTGTGACATCAAAGAAACCTCTTCTTTATATTTTTTTAACTTTCCTTCCAAAATTTGTTTTACAATATTTTCCGGTTTTCCGGAATCCTTTATTTGTTCTGTATAAATTTTTGTTTCGCCGTCTAAAAATTCTTCTGGAATATTTTCCTCTTTTACATACAGCGGTTTCATTGCTGCAATTTGCAGACAAATTTCGTGGGCCAAATTTTTGAACTCCGGAGATTTGGCAACAAAATCAGTCTCGCACCTTATATCCAATAGTACGCCTGTTTTTGCATTAGGGTGCAAATAGGTTTCAATTAATCCTGATTTTGTTTCTCTTGATGTTTTTTTACTTAATACTTTTTGTCCCCAAGCTCTTAGCATCTCTTTTGCTTTATCCACATCTCCCTTAGATTGCTCTAAAGCTTTTTTTATTTCCGTTGGAGAAACTCCGGTTTCTTCACGAAGTTGTTTTATTTGTTCAATTGTAACCATGGAATTTACTTAGCTTTTTTTGAATTTTGTATTGTTTCCTTCACTTTCTCTATTATATACCCAACTGCTGAAATTGCATCGTCATTGGCTGGAATTGGATAATCAACAATATCCGGATTTACGTTGGTATCAACTATTGCAACTATTTTAATTCCCTTTCTCTTGGCTTCTCTGGCGCAGGTGATATCTTTGTCTAATCCAAAAATAAAAACTGCATCGGGCAACTTTGACATATCTCTTACGCCCTCAAATTTTATTTTTAATTTAGCAATCTCTCTGTCAAAATCCAGTCTTTCTCTTTTTGTATATTTTTCCAGTTCGCCGGTTTCTCTCTTTTTTTCCAAATCCTTAAAATAACTGACTCTTTTTTGGATTGTTTCAAAATTGGTAAATGTTCCGCCAAGCCATCTTTCTGTGACATACGGAACTCCGCATTCCTCGGCGGCCGATTGCACAATTGCTTTCAACTGAATTTTTGTGCCGACAAAAACAATTGTTTTTCCCTCGGATACAATTTTAGAAACAAAAGCTAAAGCTTTTTCAAATTCCTTAGCAGTTTTTTCCAAATCAAAAATTTGTACGTTATTTTTGATTCCGGAAACATACGGCTTCATTTTAGGATGCAATTTTGAAACTTTGTGCCCCAAATTTACGCCGGCAGCTGCCATTTCCTCAACGCTGATATTTATATTTTTCATTACTTTTAAGAAGTTCTTATATAATTTCGTGTGGGCCTATTATGTCGCACAACAAGAACACAAAAATTACACAAATAGGAATTAAATCCTACTTTACTTCTTGGTTTTTAATCTTGGATTTTTAACTTTTTTAACGGTCGTTGATTTTTTCACTAATCTTTCTTTGTACTTTTGAACTCTTCCCAATGTGTCCATAACTTTTTCCTGTTTTGTATAAAAAGGATGGCACTGAGCGCAAACTTCAGTTTCTATAAATTCTTTTGCCGAACCTAAGGTAAAAACGTTTCCGCACGCGCAGCGGACACTTGCCTTCGGATAATATTTTGGATGAATATCTTTTTTCATAGTAATGGTAATTTGTATATTTAGAATATTAACATGTTTTCTTTTCAAAATCAATAGTTTATGCTATTATTTCTGAATATGGAACAAGATTTCTCAAAATTTACAGCGGAGGACTGGAAAAATTATAAACCAGACGTGCCGGAGTTAGAAGAAAAAACTGAAAAACAATCTGCTATTCTTGAAATACGCGCCGGACAAGGAGGCGACGAAGCCGGGCTTTTTGCGCGCGATTTATACAGAATGTATTCAAGATATGGTCAGACAAAAGGCTGGAAAGAAAAAGTTTTGGATTCAAATAATACTTCAATCGGCGGATATAAAGAAATAATTTTTGAATTACAGGGAGCGGGAGTTTATGATGAATTGCAAAATGAAGGCGGAGTTCACAGAGTTCAAAGAATTCCAAAAACAGAAAAACAAGGCAGAGTTCACACTTCAACAGCAACTGTCGCCGTTTTGCTAAAACCGAAAAAAACAGAAATAAATATTTCTCCTGCAGATTTGGAAATTACAACCTATAAATCTTCCGGACCCGGCGGACAATATGTCAACAAAACAGAATTGGCAATTAGAATTGTGCACAAACCATCCGGCTTGGTTGTAACCTGCCAATCGGAAAGAAACCAACAGCAAAATAAAGAAACTGCTTTGACTCTTTTGGCGGCAAGACTTTTGCGACAGCAAGAAGAATCTGATTTGTCAAAATTATCAGCCGAAAGAAGAGATCAAATTGCCTCTGCAAAAAGAGCTGAAAAAATTAGAACATATAATTATCCGCAAAACAGAATTACCGACCACCGCATAGAAAAATCCTGGCACAATTTAGAAACAATTGTAAACGGAGATTTAGAACCAATTATTAAGGCTTTCAAAAAATAAGGCTCTGGCAGTCGCCAGACATTGTGCCTGAAATCAATAAAAGTTTGAATACAGCTTGCTCTGTTCAAAACCGATCTTGCATAAGCAGACGAGCCTCCATAATATTTTGAAGCGGCGGCACTTTCTGCAGTTGTGGTTTGTTTTGAAGCTCCCAAATCAGAAAGATAAAGTCCGGCGGCAGTAAACGAATCCTTTACTCCCCACGGATCTGCGGTTTGACCAAGCAAATTTTTTAATCTGTCTGCAAATAAATTCCAGGTTGATGCAATAAATTGCGCCGGTCCCATTGCGCCGCCCCAACCAGTTGGAACTCCGCCAACATAAGCTGGAATCCAACAGGAGACCGGAGTGCTATAAGGATCTCTGCCCAATGCTGTTGTAATTTGTACAAACGGCGGGACATCTCTTGTTGGTTTCATAACTCTGATGGTTGCCGCTCCCGTAGCAACTTTTTTGCCGGCTCCGGTGCTTGGATCTGTTAACATGCATTGCCCGACATTTTTTCCGATTGCCAATTCTTGGCTAATAATTGCCAGCAAAAATGCCGGTCTGACATTTACCAGTGCCGCGGCGCTTTTTGCAACGTCCAGCGCTTCTCCGAACGTTGGCACCTGTGAAACGCCAACCATTTGAAAAAGCATTGCTTTTATTTTTGCTGATGCCGCATCAACGGTTGCCTTGTCTTTTTGCTGCTGCTGATATTGCGCTTCAGTTAGTTGTAAATATTGATCTTGCTCTTGTTTATTTTGCTCATTCTGCTGCTTCTGCAGTGTTTGTATAGCTATAGTTTTTTGCAGCTGATCCACATTGCCATTCATTTTTACCTGCTGACCTTGAAGATATGATTCTAAATTTTTTGTGCTGTCTAAAAGACTGCTGACGCTTGAGTTAAGGTTGTCTAAGTATGCTAAATTGCTGAAAAAATCTGACAAACTTCCTTCAAGCAGGATTTCAATTGACGACTTTTGATCTTCCTCATTAACAGACCTCAAAATATCTGCAATTTGGTTTTGAGAAGTCCTGAATTCCAGCAGTAGTTTTGTCTATAGAAACCTGCGTATCAGATATTTGGATATTCAAATCCTTTACCATTACTGTGCTCTGATTTATTTGCGCCTCTAATCCTGATATTTTATTTTTTAATTTTGAAATTGCGCTTTGCAGCGTATCTTTTTGCGCAGAAGTTTTTGTAAGATCCTGAGCTAACTGCGCCGATTGCTGGTCATAATAATCGGCGCACTTTTGCAATAAAGTTTTGCAGTCAGCCGAACTTAAATTAGGGCATCCGGTATTTGATTCTGTAAGCGCGGCGCATTGAGTTCCCAAATCATCGGCAAACGCAAAACCGGCTAAACTTGTCAGCACAAATGATAACAATAAAATTAGCAAATATTTTTTCATCTATCTCTATTATGTATTTTTTCAAAAAAAAATCCAGCCCTGTTGCTCACAGGGCTGGAATAATTATTATTTTTTTTCTTCAACTGGTTTAGCTGGTTTTTCATCTTCAACAACATCTTCTGTTTTTTTCTCCTTTTCAACTTTTTCTACGTCTTCTACTTTTTCTTCAATTTCTTTTGCCAATTCTTCTTCAACTTTGGCAGCCTTTGCGACAGAAACCACAATTTCGTCTGGTTTTGCAACTGCTTTTACGTCTTTTGGCAAAACCAAATCTTTTACCAAGATATGATCTTCAAAAGTATTTAAGCCGTCAATTGAAACTTTAATTTCGTGCGGAAGGTTTTGTGGCAAAGCTTTCACTTCTAATTCTGAAATATTTTTCACCAAAGTTCCTCCCAAATCTTTTACTGCCAAAGATGTTCCTTCAAAAACTAACGGAACTTTTACTTCTACTTCTTCCGTTAAAGATGTCTGAAAAAAATCAATGTGTATAAACTTATCTGAAACTGGATCTTTCTGAATTTCGTGAACCAAAACCGGCCTTTTTTCTTTGTCGCCCTCTATATCAAGCTCTATTAACGAGCTCTCGCCGGCCTCTCTCAAAATTTTCTGAAATTCTTTATAGTCAATATCCAATAAAACATTTTTTACTTTGTGGCCATAAACAACAGCCGGAATTCTGCCGGATTTTTTTAAGATATTGGTTTTTTTACCCGTCTCTTTTCTAATTTTTGCCGATAATTTTATCATAATGTTACTTCTCAATGTGAATGCACTGAGCCGGACATGCGTCTGCGGCCGACTGTGCGCATTCTATTTTTTCTACTTCTAATTCTTCTGGGGTACCCTCTGGGTCTTGTTTATTCGCACCTTTAATATGCGCTCTCCCATCATCCTGCAATTCAAAATATTTCGGGCACAATGCTGCGCACGAACCGTCTCCGATGCATTTTTCTCTTTCCAATTTTATCTTTGGCATAATGTTTAGATGTTAATATATTTTTTTTAATTTGTAAATAGTTAAACCTTATTTGCACTGCCAAAAAGATTAATTTTGCGTTCTGTAACTTTTTCAACTGAGTTTATAGCGTCTGTTAAAAATTTGTATGGAACGACTTCTTCTGGGTTATTGTCCAAAAATCTTCTCAGGTTTCCAGAAAAAGCTAACCTTAATTCTGTATTTATATTTATTTTAACAATTCCTATTTTTATAGCTTCTTTTACGTCATCTTCCGGCGTGCCCGATCCGCCGTGCAAAACTAAAAAGGCCGAACCAACTTTTTCTTTTACTGCTTCCAAAACATCCAATCTTAAATTAGGATCAATTCCGGAAACTTCAATTCCATGAAAATTTCCAATTGAAACCGCCAACAAATTAGCTTTAGTTTCGTTCAAATATTTTTGAGCCTCATCGGGCTTTGTTAAATCTTCTTCTTTTATTTGAAATTTTTCCGAATAAAGTTTTGAAGAATCGGTTCCAATTCTGCCCACTTCCCCTTCAACTAAAATACCTTTTTTCTTCGCATATTTTACAACTTCTTTTGTTATTTTTATATTTTCTTCCAACGGTAATTTTGATCCGTCAAAATGCACCATGTCGTACCCTGTGTCCATTGCCTGTTTTAGATATTCAAAAGATTTTCCGTGGTCTAAATTCAAAAAAATTGGCAATCCAAATTTCTTTCTCAAAACATTTCTTAATGCCACGGCTTCTTCTAAACCAAAAAAATTGCTTTCGCCTTCTGAAGTTCCTAAAATTATTGGCGACTTCAATTCAGCAGATTTATTCACAATTGCTTTTAACTGACTAAAATCAGAAAAATTAAATTGGCCGATTGCAAATTTTTCCTTCTGCGCTTTTCCAAAATAATATTTTAGATTTTTCATACTATTTGGTAATACATAAATTATTTTCTGTGCATAATTGTTTTACAACTTGCACCCTTTTGAATTCTGCATTTTTTTCCAAAATACCGGATTTAGCGCCAATCTGTGATAAATTTGCCTCGGAGTTTGCAATGCCCAGCTGAATTGCTTTTTCAATATCGCCATTATGTCTTATATAGTCTGATAAAAATCCTGCTGCAAACGAATCGCCAGCTCCGGTTGTGTCAACAATTTTTCTGTCCGGATTTGTTCCGGCCGAATACAAATATTTTCCGTCAGATGCCACAACGCCATCCCCGCCTTTTGTCATAACGGAAACTGCGGGACAAATTTCATCAATTTTTTTGAAAATTTCTGATTCCTGTTCAAACGGAATTTTTGTCAAAAACGATGCTTCTTCCTGATTCATAAATAAAACATCTATTTTGTTAAAAATATTTTTTAATTCTTCCGCTGGCAGAGATAATTGCTGTTTTGATGGATTTATGGCAATTTTTATATTGTTTTCCTTTGCAAAATTGACGAGCTCGGCAAAAATATTTAACTGCGCGCCGGCTAATGGAGCCAAATAAATCCATTTAGTTTTTAGCTTCTTCCATGGTATATCATCTTTGCTTAACATATCAGATGCTCCTCTGTAAACTAAAATAGTCCTGTCTTCGCCGGTGCTTGAAATAATAATTGAGTGATTTGTATGCTTCTCTTTTTTCTTAACAACAAATCTTGTATCAATTCTTAAATTTTTTAATTCTCTGACAATTTCCAAACCAGAAACATCAACTCCGATTGCTCCGCAAAAAGCTGTTTTAAATCCTTGTTTTGCAAAGGTTGCGGCGGTATTTGTTCCTCCGCCGCCGGTCGTGTAAATAATATCTTCCACATCAATTTTAGAACCCAAAGCCAGGCAGATTCCCGAGCCCGTCACAAAATCTTTTTCATCTTTCAAAATTTTGAATGACTTGGATTTTACGTGAATATCCTGCGCTGCAGAACCAAATGTTATGATATCGTACATAATTTATTTTGCTTGATTATTTATTTTATTTTCTGTTTCGGCAATGGCGATTTTGGTTTTTATTACTGAGTCAGGATTCAAAGAAATTGATTCAATGCCAAGCTCAACTAAAAATTGGGCAAAGTCCGGGAAGTCCGACGGCGCCTGTCCGCAAATGCCGATATATTTATTATTATTTAAGCATACTTTTATGGCTTCTTCAATAAGCTCCTTGACTGCTTCATTTTTTTCGTTGCCAATTGCAGATAATTCTGAATTGTCTCTGTCTAATCCCAAAGTCAGCTGAGTCAAATCGTTTGAGCCGATTGAAAACCCGTCAAAAATTTCCAAAAACTTTTCAGCTAAAATCACATTTGCAGGAATTTCGCACATAACATAAATTTTTAATCCATTCTCTCTTTTCAAACCATTTTCTTCTATAATTTGCACAACTTTTTTGCCTTCGTCTAATGTCCTACAAAAAGGAACCATTGGAATAACATTATCTAATCCAAATTCCTCGCGGACTTTTTTAATCGCTTTGCACTCCAAAACAAAAGCATCTTTAAATTTTTTGTCATAATATCGGCAAGCGCCCCTAAATCCAATCATTGGATTTTCTTCGGCCGGCTCATAAAGCTCTCCTCCAACCAGCGAGCGATATTCATTTGTTTTAAAGTCAGAAAATCTTACAATTACCGGCTTTGGATAAAAGGCCGAGCCAATTGTTCCAATTCCCTCGGCTAACTTATCAACATAAAACTGAACTTTGTCATCATATCCCAAAGTTAAGGCATCAATTTTATTTTTTAATGCTTGCTTTAGAGTTTTATAATTTATCAGCGCCATTGGATGAATTTTTATTGCGTTGGCGATAATAAATTCTTCTCTTGCCAAACCAACGCCGTCGTTTGGAATAAAACTTAAATTAAATGCATTTGACGGTTCGCCGACATTCATCAAAATTTTTGTTTTTGTTTTTGCAATATTGGAAATATCTGTTTTTTTAATTTCAAAAGGAATTATTCCCTCATAAACTTTTCCCTCTTCGCCTTGTGAACAATCAATTGTCACATCTTGTCCTGATTTTATTTTTTTTGTCCCATCATTTGTCCCAACAATTACCGGCACTCCCAACTCCCTGCCCACAATTGCCGCGTGGCATGTCCTACCCCCGGAATCTGTCACAATTGCCGAAGCCAATTTCATTGCCGGCACCCAGTCGGGATCTGTTGCTTTTGTAACCAAAACTTCTCCCTTTTTAAACTTCTCAATATCTTTTACGCTTAATATTTTGTTTACTTTTCCCTGACCGATTTTGCTTCCCACGCTCATTCCATTTGCCAAAACTTTTCCGGATTTATTTTTCAAAACATATTCCTCCAAAACTTTCAAGTTTTTTCTGCTTTGAACTGTTTCCGGCCTTGCCTGCACAATATATAATTTTCCATCTCTGCCATCTTTTGCCCATTCCATATCCATTGATTTGTGATAATGCTCTTCAATAATCATAGACCATTTTGCATATTGCAAAATTTCGTCGTTTGTCAAAACAAAACTTTCTCTTTCTTTTTTTGTTGTGGCAATATTTTTTGTCGGTTGTTTTGGGTTGGCAGTATAAATCATTTTTACTAATTTTGAACCAATTTTTTTTTCAATTACCGGCTTAAATCCTTTTTTTAAAGTTGTTTCAAAAACATAATATTGATCTGGCTCAACGCGTCCCTGCACCACATTTTCTCCCAAGCCATAGCTGGCGTTTATTAAAACAACGTCTCCAAATCCGGATTCTGTGTCGCAAGAAAACATAACTCCCGATGAGCCCAAGTCCGACCTTACCATTTTTTGAATTCCGGCTGACAAACCAACTTTTGTGTGTGCAAAACCCATTTGCGCTCGGTAAACAATTGCTCTGTCAGTAAAAAGCGACGCAAAACATTTTTTCAACGCCACCAAAATATTTTCAGGACCTACAATATTTAAATATGTCTCCTGCTGGCCTGCAAAAGAAGCTCCCGGCAAGTCCTCCGCAGTTGCCGAAGAACGCACCGCAACATCTGTAGCTTCAGACGCATACCTTTCAGATAATTTTTTATAGGCAACCAAAACTTCTTGCTCCAATTCTTTTGGCAATTGTGAGGCAATAATTAAATCCCTGACTTCTTTCCCTTTTATCGCCAGTTGTTTTAGGTCTTGAACATTCAAATCTTTCAAAGTTTCTTCAATTTTTTTATCCAAGCCGGTTGACGATAAAAAATAAAAATAAGCTTCTGCTGTTGTCGCAAATCCAAAAGGAACATTCACTCCTTGCGGAACCACGGCTTTTGTCATTTCTCCAAGCGACGCATTTTTTCCGCCAACTCTTGGCACATCTTCAATGCTAATTTCATCAAACCATAATATGTTTTTTTTAGGTTTTTCCATTTTATTTTGATAAATTTAATAATTTTTTGGCGATTGCCAGTTCTTCGTCTGTTTCAATCGCTAATATTTTCGTTTTCTTCAAAATATTTAAATCTTTGCAAATTGCGTCTCTTATCAATTTGGAACCAAAACCAATCGCTCCGGTAAAAACCAGAACATCGCAACCGCCCAAAATCGCAAAATAACTTCCGATATATTTTTGAATTGAATAAACAAATACATCAAACGCTAGCTTTGCCTTTGCGTCTCCAGATTTTACTCTTTCTAAAACTTTCAACATATCTTCTTCTCCGCAAATTCCTTTAATTCCAGATTCTTTGTTCAAAATTTCATTTGTTTTATCCAAGCCAAATTCGCGCACAAGTTCCAACACAATTCCAGAATCCATATCGCCAGCCCTTGTCATCATTACAAGTCCTTGCATTGGCGTAAAACCCATAGAAGTATCAACAGCTTTACTGTTTTTAATTGCCGCAATGCTTGCTCCGCCGCCCAAATGGCACGTAATTATTTTTAATTTTTCTAAAGGTTTTTTTACAATTTCCGCTGCTTTTTTTGCAACATATTCGTGGGAAATCCCATGAAATCCATACCTCAGAAATCCAAATTCTTTTACAATCTCCTCGGGCAAAGCATAAGTAAAAGCTGTTTCCGGCAAATTTTTGAAAAATTCTGTATCAAAAACTGCAATCTGCGGAATTTGCTTAAAAATATTTTGGCAAGTTTTTATTCCTAAAATATTAAAAGGATTATGCAAAGGAGCCAAATAATTCAATTTTTCCAACTCTTTTATATTTTCCTCTGTAATTTCTGTAGGTTCTCTAAAAAGATTTTTTCCGTGCACCACCCTGTGGCCTATCAACGAAATATTTTCTGTAATTTTGCTTAACTCATCTGCCAAATTTTTTTCAAAATCAGTTGAATTAAAAACTTCGCGATTGCCTTCTTTGACAACTTTTAATTTATCATCAAAAACTTTCCATTTAATTGATTGGCTTCCGCAATTCAAAACTAAAATCATAATTAGATTATTGTTCCTTCGCCAATTTTGTTTATTCCTGCCGCGTTTCCCTCGTCTGTATCCAAATGCAGGCATAATTTGTAATCGTCTCTTATTCTGACCAAAACATCATAAAAAGTTACGGGCCTTTCGCTTTCAATTTTTACAGCAACCGCATCTCTATCTTTCAAGCCAAGTGCTTGTGCATCATCTTTTGTGCAATGAATGTGATGCAAAGCAATTATTAATCCCTTTTCCAAATCAACCTGGCCATTTGGTCCAATTAATTTAATTCCAACGCTGTCAGACAAGTCGCCCGATAAACGAACAGGCGGATTTACACCCAAAAAAAGCGCATCTGTTTTTGAAATTTCAACTTGCGTCTGCTCTCTTTCCGGCCCCACTACTCTCGCCTTTTCAATTTTTTTTGAACCAGATAAAATATCTATTGTTTCTTCGCAAGCAAAATCAGACGGCTGGGAAAGCTGTTTTATTTTTTTTAATTCATATCCTGCGCCGAAAAGTTTTTCCAAATCTTCTTTGGACAAATGACAATGTCTGGCTGAAACTTCTACTGGTATTTTTGCTTCCATAAAATTATTTTAATTATTTTATAGAAATGGCTTTGCCATTTCTATAATTAATCACTCGGTCGGAATGAAAATAAATTTTCATTTCTCCCTCGCTCATAATTATTATACCATCTTTATAAAAGACAAAAAAGTGGTTTTTAGATATAAATCAAAATGACCCTATTTGCTTGACAAAACCACTTGTTATTGTACGATTAAATAAAAGAGCAGTTTTGACAGCTCTTTGACAAATTCGTTAACCCCCTTTGACTAAAGGAACCTACCGATGAACGCTAGAACTATCGTACTGTGTGTTTTGTTTTTGACTTTTGGCCTTATCGCCAAAGCAGCAGATTCCTCCCCGGCAAGCACAGGAATTCCGGGCGGAATTGTGTACTCAAACGGCAAGGATGCTATTTTCCTGGATTTCAAAACAGGAAAAACATTCAACCTGACCGCTGACACGAACAACGCCGTAGTCAAGCCGCCCTTCGCGGCTTCAGAAAACGGCAAACAGCTTCTGTGGCTTCAAGACTCTAAGTTTCAGTCAAAAGAACTGCCCTTGGCAGTTCCGCAAGCCATCCAGGCAGACACGATGAAGACAACCAAGATAGTGAGAGATCCCAATTCCCCTAACCCTAAGTCCATCACAAAAAGGCCGGGCAAAAAAGAAGATATCATTTGGCAGAGAGAAGTAAAAAATCTTTCTCTTTCGCCCGATGGCGCAAGGTTTGCCTTTGAGGCAACTCATGCGGCTCCGAGCTGGTTTTTAATTGACCAGGGCAATCCAAATTCTGTTGCGCGAGCAGTGGCGGCAGGCATTGACCCGGGAAAAAATGATATGGTATTTAATGTATTGCCTCTTTATGCAAAGAGGGGCGATTCGTTTAATGGGATTTTTTATCTCAGTACCAGATACAATCAGTATAATCCGCCTTCTGCCGACCCGTTTACTCCGGTTTTTGGAAACACGGTTGAAAGGCCGCCAGTGGCGCTATTCAAGGCAACTCATCAAGACCTTGGAATACGGCCGCTTCCCGGAGATTTTGGGAAACCACTTGGTCATGGTTTGTTGGGAACATTATTCTATGGTGGCGAAACTATGGGAGGGCAATTGCCCGCACCACAGAATATATACAGCACCCAGTGCACCAAGAAAAATGCCTGTTTTCTGACTTTCCAAAAACTGCAAGCCTGGGAAAGCGGCGCAAAGAAAGCCGCCTTCATCTACCAAATAGGTAACCAGTGGGGACCTATTGAAATCCAGACGCTTGACGAGGAAAGATTAGCTGGCGTCCATGATTACTATAATTGTCGTTCTGTAAAAGGTTTCTTCACAAACGACATTCCGGAGAATTATCAAGGCAAGGCCAGAGAAATGGAAATCCAAATTGCATTTCCAAGCGTCATTGGCTTGGCAT
>CAVZWH010000027.1:0-4529 GCA_963778905.1 Candidatus Staskawiczbacteria bacterium
GTCGTAGTTAATAATATTGATAAAGTTTGCGCAGGTTTAGAAAGCTGAGAAAAAGGATGTGACCATAATTTTTCGGGGTTATTCAATGCTTCCAAAAAATGGTTTGCATAATCATCAGCCGTTACATTAAATTCTTTTTTAACTTTTAAATAATCAGACATCCATTCGATAATTCTCGGGTTATAGTTTTTGTTAGATATTATTTCCCAATATCTTTTTTCTAAAATAAGTTTCCATTTATAATCCATTGGCAACTCTGAAAAATACACATGATTGAATAAAATATGCGCACGAATTGTGGTTGTATATTCTTCTACATCAATAATACATTTTCGTTTATCAAAACCTGACGTTTCCAAACGTTCATAAACTTCTTTTGCTTTTTTTAATATATATTCTCGTGTAGTTAGTATTAATTTATTATTTTGAGAGTTACTTACAGCTTGAATAAACTTAAGAAGCCGATTTTCTTCGTTTTTCCCGAGTTTGTTTTCTAATGTTGTAACACCCAAAAAATCATCATAATAAAAAATTCTTTTTGTTTCTTGATCTAATATTTTAAACGCATCATCAATATCGCTATCGATTTCTATTATTTCATAACCAAGGTCTAAATACTTTACTAGCAGCATTTCCGCCAATGTGGTTTTCCCAACCCCTGGAATTCCAGAAATAATGCAATAACGGGTTTCTTCTAAAATTTTTATAGCCTTAAAAAAACTTTCGCTTTCTACATAAACACGAAGCTTTTTTTCTATTTGTTTTTTTGTCAGTTCCGATTTATTAAATATTTTGCTATTTAATATTCGTTGCAATACGTTTGTACTTGTTAACCATAATTTATAATTTTTATTTTCTACTTCTTTAAATACTCCAAGTAAGTTATTTAAATTTTCGCCATCGATGATGTCACCAACACTTAAAACACAAGGGCTAAACAAATTGAATAATTTATCTTTTTGATCCGGGGTAAGAAATAATGATGTCACGAAAATATAACGTGATGGTGATAATTTTTTTACTTTAGGCAGTTCTTTCTTTGAATCTCTTAACAAACAAGAAAATGAACTACTCGCATAATGTTTACATTGAACAATTAAATTATTTAAAGGAGATTTGCTATAGCGCAAATCAATACCTTTATCTTTTCCTCTTTTAAAATTTTCTAACCTCAGGCCCAATTCTTTTTGCAGCAAATCCCTTGTCAACAATTCAAAATCATAATCTGATAATAATTTAAAATCATAGCTAGCCATTAAACGTCACCCTTTTTTATGTTCATCAGACACAAGATTTTTAATTTCTTCTTCCGTAAAGTTATACAGCTGAAAAATTAACATGTTAATTTGATTTTCTATAACCTTTAGTCGCCGCTGAATTTGTTCCTGCCCAGTTTTGGAATCGGTAAAAGTTTTATATAAATCTAATAATTGATCTACAAGCCCAATAATTTTATCGTATTTAGATATTTCTTCAGGATTCGAAAAGTTTATTTCACAGACTGGAAAGGGGTTAAGATATGCCGTTTTCATTCGAAAGTAGCCACCCCGTAACGGTGTCCCCGTCTCCTTCAAATAGCAATTCAGCAAAGGCGAATTCAATAAGGCAATAACAAATCTTAAATTCAAATTGGCATTTGGCTTTAAAACAATCGCATAAGCAGTATCAAGCAACCATTTTCCTTGTCTGTCTAAATAACAAGAACCTTTATTTGCCACATCTGGCAAAACGATTTTCTCCGATACTTCAAACCGGTCTAAATTTTGAGGGCGTCCGAAGCAAAACCACCCTTCCCCTTTAAAACGGCCTTTTTCTCGTTCATCAAGGCGTTCCTTGCATTCTGTTAAATATTTCAACAATTTCGGAGAGGATGAAACTAGTTTTTTCTCCGTTACAAGTTCTTTTTTCCCTTGGTTATCTTCATAAGGCACAATCAAAAGTAAATTATTTTCTTCAATAAAATAGGGTTTAATACTTCTTCCCCGAAGTGCAGGTTTTAGATACGTCGGTTCTAATAAATATTCTTTTTCTGTTTCATGTGAATAAACACGAGTAAATTTACCTTCCCGCCCGCGGTTTTCGACTAAATAAACTTTGTCAGCATTAGTCCCCGTTCCCTTAAACACGTCTGCTAAACTTCCCAAAGGAGGGTACTTTTTAATTTTTTCTATTATAGAACTGTTTGAAGAATCCAATGCCCAAACACTTGATGTAAATTTAGTATTCGGAATTATTGAAATGTTCCACAAAGAAGAATTCTCTTTAGGTAAAAAGCATTTTTTATCGGATTTATCCACTTTGCCAATGTATCTGGAAATTTCCGCTTGATCTTTCCCTTTGCGATTTAAGAATAATAAACAAGTGTAAGTAGTCACCTTTGGAAATATTTGAAAAGCGCCAAAATGAACCAATTCGTCCAAATGTTTTCCTTCCGAAATAATTCCTCTCAAATTTTCTCCCACTTGAGAATTTAAAAATTTATTAGGGAGAATGAAGCCCAATTCCCCATTCGGTTTAAGAAGGCTTAAACCTTTTTCCACAAAAACAAGATAAATATCCCACTCCCTTGAGGAAGCGGAACGGTATAACGAACGATAAAGTTCCCACGAAGCCAAATCATATTCTTTTAAATTAATACTTCTGACATATGGTGGATTTCCAATAACACAATCAAATCCTTCATCCGAAAATATGCTCGAATATTCCTTTGCCCAATCAAACGGGTTGATACGTTTAAAAGTTTCCTCATCTGGAATTAACTGAGTTTTAAAAACATCCGGCCCAATCAAACTATTTCCACATTTGACATTACTCCCTAAATCAGGCAAGGCCCTTTGATGAAAAATTTCCAATTGTTTTTTTAATGTTTGGTCTGATTCCCCCTCCAAAACTTTAAGAAGAAGCGAAAGTTTAGTTACTTCGACCGCTTGCGGGTCAATATCTACCCCGTAAATATTGTTCAAGAGGATTTTTTTACGGGTAGCCGTGGTCAAACGCCAATCACCACCAGGGCCTTGATAAAGTTCTTTTTGGTGATTTTGTGGGCCGTCATTTACAAACCAATCCCTATGCCAGTCCAAAAGAAATTGATAAGCCCCAATAAGGAAAGAGCCAGAACCGCAAGCGGGATCTAAAATTCGAAATTTCGAGACTTGTTTCGGGGTTTTGCCTTCACAAAGCTTTCCAACGGTATTTTTGACTATATATTCAACAATATAGGTGGGCGTATAAAAAACGCCGCCAGCCTTTTTAACTTCCGGCTTGTCCTCTACCTTGGCTTGGTGGCCTTCCGTAAGGCGGATAACTTTCCCCAAAAATTGTTCATAGACTTGTCCCAATATATCGGCTGGAAGAGCTGAAAATTCATAAGGGCTTTCGGGATAATAAAGCCCCCCAATCATGTCTTGGAAAACTTTATCTTCAATTTTAAGGTCTAGGGTCAGTTCATCTGGTTGTTCCGGTCTGTCTTTTTCTTTTTGGAAATGGAAAAGACCGGAATTGTAGCGCTCATCTGCCCTTTGAAAAACTTGGGTTAGGCGGTCATAAATATTGACCCCGTTAGTCAGCGCTAAAAGTTTTCCGTAATTTTCTATTCCCCGGTCTTCGCAAATCCGAAGAAAAATAATCCGGTCTATAATTTTTTGGACGGAATAATTAAGTTCCTGGACGGTAGGCTTGGAATTCCTAGCGGCAATATTTTTGGCTAGTTCCTTGCGCCATTTTTCGATTTCTTCTAAGAAAGCTTCATCAACGGTGGTAGTTCCTTTTTTGCCCTTGCCGGATTCGGCAAACTTATCAAATGAGCCTTTAAGGACGGCTTCCTGTGAAAAGATTGCGGCGATTTCATCCCATTTTTCGGAATATTGATCGAAGGTGAAATATAAATTCCGGCCTGTAGTCGGTTTATCGTTTTTGTGGGGTTTAATCCGGCAATCGTAAACGGCAAATTCTTCAAAGTCGGTCAAAATGCTTAAGGGAAGCTTGGCAGACCATGCGTAACGGCGAAGCTGAAAAGCGGGGTTAAAATCATCCTTGATATTGATAGAGGGTTTCTTGGCTTCTACAAAAAATTTTCTTGTTCCGCCAATGCGAAAACAGTAATCCGGGGCTTTGGTGAATGCCCCAATCTTTATAGCGTCCTCGTGGATAACTTCTTTGTATGCTTCGGAATAACCTTTTTCGTTGGTTATATCCCATCCCAAGGCTTTAAAAAACGGGTTAAGGAATTCTTGCCTTAATTGGGCTTCATTGTACTTGCCGGATTTGTATTCTTCCCGGTTGCGGTTGAATCGCTCAACAAGGTCTAGGATTTCTTTAGGGGCTGGCATATTTTTTATCCAAGCTATTTAAACGAAAATTTCTCTTTTGCTAATACCAAAAACTCTTTGGCCCGGCTGATTTGAAGTTCAACATCCTCCTTGGACAATCCGCTCCCTGAGTCATAGTCACCAACATTGCGACTATCTCCTGCTTCGATTAAATAGCGATGAAATTGGGAGGGAATGCGGCCAGACTTGGCGAACAATTGA
>CAVZWH010000028.1:0-47782 GCA_963778905.1 Candidatus Staskawiczbacteria bacterium
AAAAACAGATTGGCAAACAATGCAAATTTTTGGTTTGAATTTGTGGAAGGGGAAATCGTTGGTTATGCAATTAGATTTGGAAGGCATTGCATGTTCTACCGGTTCGGCATGTTCTTCTTTTAAGTTAGAGCCAAGCCACGTTTTGCTGGCTTTGGGATTAAAACCGCAGGAAGCGCACGGATCTTTAAGAGTTTTTTTGGGAAGATTTACAACAGAGAAAGAAATTAATCAATTAATAAAAGTTTTGCCCGGAATAGTCGAAAGAATTAGAGAAATATCACCATTTAAAAATTAAGGCAAATTCACCCGGTCAAATAATTTTGCTCCGCAAAATTAAATTTCGAAGAAATTTATTTGACCGGGTAAACCCTATGGCAAATAAAAATACTTGTTCAAGTTTATATACAAAAAAAGTTTTAGAAACTTTTAAGAATCCGCACAATTACGGAAAAATAAAAAACGCAGACGGAATTGGGAAAGTTGGCAACATTGTTTGCGGCGACGTAATGTGGCTTTACATCAAAGTTGATAAAAAAGAAGTTATTAAAGATATAAAATTTGAAACTTTTGGATGCGTGGCGGCAATTTCAACAAGCTCTACAATTACTGATTTGGCAAAAGGAAAAACAATAAACAAGGCGTTGAAAATTGAAAAAAACGACATTATTAAAAAATTAGGAGGTTTGCCTTCTATAAAATATCACTGTTCTGTTTTGGCAGTGGATGCTTTGATTGAAGCTGTCTACGATTATTTTATAAAACAAAAAAGAGAAATTCCAGCAGATTTGCAAAAAAAACATGAGGCAATACAAAAATCAAAAGAAATAATTGAGAAAAGGTATGAAAAGTGGTCTTGACAGCGATATTTTTATCTGTTAAGATACATAAAGAAATTACGGCAACGGAGCCGCAATTTTTTTGTTAGCGCCTAGGAAAGGAAAATTTTTTATGTTGACTAGCAATGGAAGTGCTGAAAAGCTGTACATTTACAATGAAGAAGAGATTTTGTTGGTGAGAAACTTGGTCGAGAAAATGGGATGTCTTGGCGACGGTCATCTTATTGTTTTGTTTCGGGCAGTTGTGGCGGGAATGAGCCAAAAGGAAAACGATTTTCATCGTTTTTTAGAAATTGTTTCCGCGTCTCCAACTAGCTCTCTAAAAGCCGAATCAATGATGGTGCTTATCCGTCTACTGTTGGAGTCGGGCAACTTCAATGAAGCCCGACAACTTGCCGCAGATCTTCATCAGATGGAGCACTATGTGCTGCATGCGCTGGCTAGGGTTAGGATAGCTAAGTTTTCCGAAGACGAAGAAGATGAAGCCTTGGCGACAGAATTTATGCGAGAACTTCTTGAGTCCTACATAAGCAAAACTTAAGGGCAAACTATGGCCCGATCTAAAATAGCGGCCCCGCACAATGTTGTGGGGTTTTTTATTGATTTTTATTAAAAAAAGAAGTAATTTATAATAAAATGGAAAATAAAAATATAAAAGTAATTGTGGCGATGTCCGGCGGAGTTGACAGCTCTGTTTCTGCAGCCCTGTTAAAGCGGGCTGGTTTTGACATTGTTGGAATTATGATGAAATTCTGGAAAGACGGCGTTGACGGAAAAAATCGCTGCTGTTCAGTTGAATCAGAGAAATTAGCCAGATTGGTTGCCAAAAAAATTGGCATTCCGTTTTACGTTGTTAATGTTGAAAAAGAATTTAAAAAGAAAGTTGTTGATTATTTTTTGTCAGAATATAAAAAGGGGAATACGCCAAATCCCTGTGTTGTTTGCAATAAAGAAATTAAATTTGGATTTTTAATAAAAAAAGCATTATCGCTTGGCGCAGATTTTGTAGCTACCGGTCATTACGCCAGCATAAAGCAAGGAAAATTATTGAAAGGTGTAGATAAAGAAAAAGATCAGTCATATTTTTTGTGGCAGTTAAATCAAGAACAATTAAGCTATGTTTTGTTTCCGGTTGGCGGATATACAAAGCCAGAAGTAAGGAAATTAGCCAAAAAATTTAAGTTGCCGACAGTTCAAACCCCGGAGTCCCAGGAAGTTTGTTTTGTCCAAAACACAACAAACGATTTTCTAAAAAAATATCTTAAAACAAAACCAGGAAAAATTTTGGATATATCTGGCGAGATTGTCGGCGGACATCAGGGATTATGGTTTTACACAATTGGACAAAGAAGGGGATTGGAAATTCCGCAAGGACCATATTATGTTATTGATAAAAATTTCAAAAATAATAATTTGATTGTCTCAAAAAATAAAAAAGATTTGGATAAAAAAGAATTAGTTGCAGAAAATATAAATTGGATTTTACCTCAAAAATTGCCGTTGGAAGTTAAAGTAAAGATAAGATATAAAAGCAATTTTGCCAAAGCTAAAATTTTAAGTAACGGAAAAAATAAAGTGAAAATAATTTTTGCAAAACCCCAGAAAGCAATAACTCCCGGCCAGTCAGCAGTTTTTTACAAGGGTAGTCAGCTGTTGGGCGGCGGAGTCATTAAATAAAACTCTGTTAGCTATTGACAGGGTTTTTTATTGTGATAATATATACCTATACCCCAGGTATTGGTATAGGATAATATTAACAACAAAATAATAATTATGACAAACAATAAAGAAAAAGCGCTCATCGGTTTCAAAAAAGCGCATAGCTTGTTGGCTAAAATAATTGATATGACAGAAAAAAATGTGTATTGCATGGACATAATGCAGCAGAATTTGGCTGCGATAGGTCTTTTAAGGTCTGCTCATGAAATGCTGATGGAAAATCATTTAAATTCTTGTTTTAAGAATGCTATGGCATCAAAAAATGAGAGAAGGAAAAAACAAATGACAGAAGAAATATTAAAAGTAACTAAACTTTTTAACAAATAACATGGCCAAAGAACATATTTATAAAGTGCAAGGAATGCATTGCGCTTCGTGCGAGATTTTAATTGAGAAAAAACTTTTGGATATTGAAAATATAAAATCAGTAGATGCTTCAACCGGCAACGGCCAGGTGCTGATAGAATATGAAGGCGACAGGCCAAATCCCGAAAGATTAAATAATATTTTCAAAGAAGAAAATTATACTTTTTCAGATAGCGGAGAAAAAAATATAAAACCAATTAAAAAAACAAATGCAACTTTAGTTGCGTTTAATATTGCTATTTTTATAATTATTGGTTTTTTGATTTTAGATAAATTGGGAATTGCTAATTTTCTTAATCTGAACTCAACATCATCTTTGATTGCATTTTTTGGATTTGGACTTTTGGCCGGAATTTCTTCTTGCGCTGCGCTGGTTGGCGGAATTGTTTTGTCTATGTCAAAGCAATGGAATAATCTTTACGCAGAAAATCAATCAACCTCAAAAAAACTTCAGCCTCATATAATGTTTAACACAGGCAGATTGATTTCTTATGTTGTTTTGGGCGGAGTTTTGGGAATGATAGGAAGCAGGTTGCAGATTTCTCCACAAATTACAGGATATTTGGTAATTGCAATTTCTCTTTTAATGATTGCTTTGGGTTTGCAAATGTTGGGAATAAAAGCATTCAGAAAATTCCAATTTTCAGCCCCAAAATCGGCGACAAGATATATTGCCAATGAAAATAATTTTCAGGGAAAATATATGCCGTTTATTATGGGGGCTTTAACTTTCTTTTTGCCTTGCGGATTTACAATTACAGCTCAGAGTTTGGCTTTACTTTCCGGCAATGTATTTAGCGGAGCCTTAATTATGGGAGCATTTGCTTTAGGAACTGTTCCGATGCTGTTATTTATTGGACTTTCAAGCGTTAAATTTTCTTCAAAACCTCATTTAGCTGAAAGATTTTCAAAGGTTGCCGGATTTTTGGTTTTATTTTTTGCATTGTTTAACATTTCAAACCAACTTGCTGTTTTAGGATTTAATTTTCCGCAAAACCAATCACAAATATCTGTCGCGAACCAAGACAATTTACCTCCAATAGTAAATGGCGAGCAAGTTATTAAAATGACAGCCACTGGATCCGGAGATGACCCGAATTATTTTAGAGTAAAGGCCGGAGTTCCTGTAAGATGGGAAATTACCGGAGGGAATTCCCTTGGATGCAACGGAGCGATTGTTTCAAATAGTTTTTTCTCCGATGCGGTTGATTTAACGCCGGGACAAGTTGCAGTAAAAGAATTTACTCCGCAAAATGTGGGAACATTTGGATTTTCTTGCACAATGGGAATGATTAGAGGAACAATAGAAGTTGTAAATTAAAAAATATGGCAAAAATTACATCAAAAACAACATTAGAAAAAATAATTGAGAAAAAAGGCGCTGATAAAATTTTAATGGAAAATGGCGTGCCATGTTTGTCGTGCCCCATGTCTCAGTTTGAAATTGATAAATTGAAAATTGGCGAAGTTTGCAAAATGTACGGATTGAATTTAGATAAAATTTTAAAAGAATTGAATAATGGAAACAAATAATAAAATTACATTAAAAATTGGAGGAATGACCTGCGCCTCGTGCGCATCAGTGATTGAATATGGCTTAAAAAAAGAAAAGGGAATTAATTCTGCCAGTGTTAATTTGGCATCTGAAAAAGCTTATATTGATTTTGACCAAAGTAAAATTACAGAAAAAGATATCAGAAAAACAATAAAAGATTTAGGATATAGCGTTATTGATGGCGAAAAAGAAAATGATTTAAAGAAATTAAGAAATAGATTTATTTTGTCTTTGATTTTTGGCTTGCCGGTAATTTATGCAATGTTGGCAGAATCTATGGGTTTGCCAAAATATATTCAGGCAATTTTGTCGGCTGCTGTAATTTTAATTTGTTTTGATATCTGGAAATCAGGATTTAAAAAACTTGTAAAATTGGCGCCGAATATGGATTCTTTGATTTTTATTGGAACCGCGGTTGCATTTTTTTACAGCTTGGCGCAAGTTGTTTTAGGAGGCGCAATTTATTTTGAAAGCGCAATTTTTATTTTAATTTTTATTTCGTTAGGAAAATATTTGGAAGCCGTTACAAAAGGCAAAACATCATCGGCAATTAAAAGTTTAATTGGACTGCAGCCCAAAACTGCGATAATTATAAAAGACGGAAAAGAAATTGAAATTTCAATTTCAGAAGTGCAAGTTGGGGATATTATTTTAGTGAAACCAGGACAAAAAATTCCGGTTGACGGAATTGTTGTTGACGGATATTCTGGCGTTGACGAAAAAGCAATTACCGGAGAATCAATTCCCGTTGAAAAGAAAAAAGGAGACGAGGTTATTGGAGCCACAATAAATAAAACAGGTGTCTTGAAATTTAGGGCAATCAGAGTTGGCAAAGATACGATGCTTTCGCAGATTATAAAAATTGTTGAAGATGCAATGGGAAGCAAAGCGCCAATTCAGCTTTTGGCAGACAAGGTTTCATTTTATTTCGTGCCGGCTGTGATTTTTATTGCTTTGGTTGCAGGAATTATTTGGTTTTTAATTTTACATCAAATAGCTATTGCTCTGACAATTTTTGTGGCGGTTTTGATAATTGCATGTCCTTGCGCGCTTGGATTAGCAACGCCAACAGCGGTTATGATGGGAACTGGATTGGCAGCTAAAAACGGAATTTTAATTAAATCTTCCAAGGCGTTGGAAATAGCAAAAGACGTTAACATGGTTGTTTTTGATAAAACAGGAACCTTAACAAAAGGAGAGCCGGTTGTTACAGAAGTTATTTCTGTTGATGAAAAAATAAAAGAAAAAGTTATATTAGAAATTTCAGCTTCTGTGGAAAAAAATTCTGAACATCCTTTGGCTCAGGCAATTATTAATAAAGCAAAACAGCAAAATATTTCACTAAGTGAAGTAAAAAATTTTCAAGCTATTCCTGGAAAAGGAGTCCAAGCAACATTAAATAATGAAACAATCTTATTGGGCACAAGAAATCTTATGCAAGATAATAAAATTTCCGTTGATTTAATTGAAGAAAAAATGATAGCTCTTGAAGATTTGGGAAAAACAGCTATGATTTTAGCCGTTGACGAAAAAGTTTTAGGAATTATTGCGGTGGCAGATGTTTTGAAAGAAAATTCTAAGGAAGCAGTTGATATCTTGCATAAAATGGGAAAACAAGTTGCAATAATTACCGGAGATAATAAAAGAGTGGGCGAGGCAATTGCAAAACAATTGGGAATTGACCGCGTGCTGGCAGAAGTTTTGCCGCAAGGAAAGTCAGACGAAATAAAAAAATTGCAAAGCGAAGGGAAAATTGTGGCAATGGTTGGCGATGGAATTAACGATGCGCCGGCTTTGGCTCAGGCAAATTTGGGAATTGCTTTGGGATCCGGAACCGACGTGGCAATGGAAACAGGAGAAATTGTTTTGATAAAAGATGATTTAAGAGATGTTGTAAAAGCAATGGATATAAGCAGATATACTTTGGGCAAAATAAAACAAAATCTTTTCTGGGCATTTTTTTACAACTCAATTGGAATTCCAATTGCCGCCGGAATTTTATTTCCTTTTACAGGTTGGCTTTTATCACCAACAATCGCCGCAGGAGCTATGGCATTTTCGTCTGTGAGCGTTGTGTTGAATTCCTTATCAATGAAGATGTATAAATAATAAATTATTGATTTTGGTAATTTTTTGTGGTTAAATAAAAATAATATGGACAAAACAATTATATTTATTGTTCTCATAATTATTTTAGCAGGTGTTGGATTTTGGGTTTGGCAGTCGGGAGTTTTCACAAAAATTTCTGTGCAACCAACTCCGCTTCCGCCAGGAATAGTTTTGTTTTATGGCCAGGGCTGTCCGCATTGCAAAGATGTAGATGATTTTGTTTCCCAGAACAATATCACAGACAAAGTGAAATTTACAAAACTGGAAGTTTGGTATAATAAAAATAATCAGGCATTGCTTTCGCAGGTTGCCATAAAATGCGGAATAACTGCAAATTCTGTGGGCGTTCCATTTTTATATGACGGCGTCGGTAAATGCTACATAGGCGAAGTAGACGTAATAAATTTTTTCAAAAATGCAGCGGGTATTAAATAAAAAATATTTATTTTTGGGAATATTATCATCTGGACTGGTTTGGGCAAATGCGGTGGTGGCTCAGGTGTGCCCGGTTTGCGTTGTTGCAATTGGAGCCGGGCTTGGGCTTTCCAGGTGGCTCGGAATTGACGACCTTGTTTCTTCTGTTTGGATAGGAGCATTTTTAGTCGCAATAATTTCGTGGACTTTGTCATTTATGAAAAAAAAGGGCTGGAGTTTTACAGATGACGGAATTATAATTACCTTAGCCTACATAGTTTTAACGTTTATTCCGCTTTATTACGCAAAAATTGTGGGAAATCCCTTGAATCAAATTTGGGGAATTGATAAAATAATTTTTGGTTCAATTGTTGGAGCCGCGGTTCTTTTTTTGGCACATTGGCTGCATTCATATCTAAAAAAAATAAATAATGGAAAATCATTTTTTCCATATCAAAGAGTTGTCGTTCCAGTTGCAATTTTAATAATAACAAGTTTAATTTTATGGATGATAATTTAAAAATTGACGAGTTTATAAAAAAAGTTCAGGCAGGCAAGAAAGGCGAATTAGATTTGTCTTCTGACGAAGATTTGTCAATTGCCATAATGAATTTAATTTCAATTGAAGAGCATTTTTTCTTTACAGGAGCCAAAACCGGCAAGCCGGAATATTTTGATTTGTTAAGCACTGCCAGAGAAATGAGAAAAGATTTATTAAAAAGAATTATAAAAGAATATGAGGGCGAAGTTTGGTGCATTTCAAAGCATTTGTTATCCGCTTCAATGAGATTAATGGAAGTTGGCACTAAAGCATTGGGTCAGGGAAATAAAAAAGACGCAGAGGAAATGTTTAAGAAAGCTTACGAACTTTATTCATTATTTTGGGGGATAAATTTGAAATTAATTGACCTTGGCGAAGTTAAAAAAATTGATGATAATCAGATAGACATAAAAGACGATGATAAAAAAGGAATTGTGGCAAAGCTCGGCAAAGTTGTTCAATATGTAATCAACTGCTGCAAAGAATAATTAAAATATATTATTAATTTTTAATAAACATGTTTGGATTAAATAAAACTACAAAAAAGTTTTGCGACTTAAATGGAAAAGTTGCCATTGTCACGGGAGCGGGTAAGGGAATGGGAAAAGCTCACGCATTAAAATTATCCGGAGCCGGAGCCAAAGTTGTTGTTTCAGATATTTCTTTGCCAGATTGCCAGTTGGTTGTTGATGAAATTAAAAAAATGAGAGGAGAAGCAATTGCTGTAAAATGCGATATCAGCAAAAAATCGGAAGTTGATAATTTAATTTCAGAAACTCTTAAAAAATTTGGCAAGATTGATATTTTGGTAAACAACGCAGGAATTTATCCCTTTGAACCATTTTTACAAATGCCGGAAGCAAATTTTCAAAAAGTGATTGATGTAAACTTAAAAGGATATTTTTTGTGCGCACAGGCAGCAGCAAAAGAAATGGCAAAACAAAAATATGGCGCCATTGTAAATATTTCTTCAATTGCCATGGGCCAGGTTGGAGTTGGATTTGCCGGATTAACTCATTATTGCGCGTCAAAAGGCGGAATTGTGGCAATGTCAGAAGCAATGGCTTTGGAATTGGCTCCTTTGGGAATTAGAGTAAATTGCATTGCTCCGGGAGCAATTGATACTCCGGGCGCTTCAACAACATCAATGGATGCAAAAGCAAAAGAGGCGATGCTGGCTCCAATTCCTATGCACAGGCAAGGCAGAGCTGAAGAAATTGCCAACGCAGTTTTATTTTTGGCATCAGACGAATCTTCTTATATGACTGGTTCCGTGATGGTAGTTGACGGAGGATGGGTTGCTGGATAATTTAATTTTAGCTTGACAAGGGTTTTTGTTAGGCTAAAATGGGTCTAATATGATTCAAAAATCAATTTTGCGGGTTCTCACCCCTGCAGAAATCAAGGTCGAGTTAATAAAAAATCAAAAAAAATATTATGGCAACAGAAGCATATTGCGTAAAATGCAAGGCAAAAAGAGATATGAAAGATCCTAAGGTCGAGTTAATAAAAAATCAAAAAAAATATTATGGCAACAGAAGCATATTGCGTAAAATGCAAGGCAAAAAGAGATATGAAAGATCCTAAAGAAGTTACAATGAAAGGAAAAGGCGGCAAAACAAGAATGGCTATGACAGGAACCTGTACAAAGTGCGGAACAAAAATGTTCAGAATTATGGGTATGAAAAAATAACTAATAAAAAGTGCTAGGTCCGACCTAGCACTTTTTTTGTTAATAGAAAGAATGAAAACGAAATATGTTTTATTCATTGTTGCGTTTCTTTTGGCTCTTAATTTTTTTTGTTGGAAGGAAATTTTTGTTTTAACTTCAGGAAATAATCTAAAAGTTGATTTTTTAAGTGTTGGTCAAGGGGATTCATTTTTTATTGAAACTCCGGGGATGGATAAAATTTTAATTGATGGCGGACCGGATGCAAATGTTTTGCAAAAACTGGCGGAAAATATGCCGTTTTGGGACAAAGAAATTGATCTTGTAATTTTAACTCATCCGGACGCCGACCATGTAACCGGATTGATAGATGTTTTACAAAGATATAAAGTAGATGATATTTTGTGGACAGGAATAAAAAGAGACGGCGACGAATACCAGCAATGGTTGAAAGTTTTGGCGCACCAGAAAAAAATGGGAGCAAAAATAATAATTGCAAAGTCGGGAGAGGAAATAAAAGCCGGAAACGTTTTAATTGATATTTTGCATCCTTTTGATTCTTTGCAAGGGCAATATTTCAAAACCGACGACAATGACACCGGCGTTGTTTCACGTTTAATTTATGGCAGAGATTCTTTTTTATTTGCGGCTGACATAACCAGCAAAGAAGAACAAAAACTTGTAGATGCAAAAAGCGATATTGCTTCGGATGTTTTGAAAGTGGCACACCATGGTTCAAAATATTCAACGTCAGATAATTTTTTGGCGGCAGTAAATCCGAAAATTGCGGTTATTTCCTGTGGAAAAAATAATCAGTATCATTTTCCAACTCCGGAAGTTTTGCAAAGATTGGAAAATTTTGGTATAAAGATGTTTAGAACAGATAAAGACGGAGATGTTAAATTTATCTCTGACGGAAATAATTTAAGATTAATAAATAATTAAAAAACATGAAAGATATTAATTTTCCAATATTCAAAACAAAAAGCGACGTGTACAAAAAATTTGATTTGTCGGATGCGAAAAGCCGCCAGGAGTATTTTGAATATAAATGCGGCCCGGAAATTAAAAAATTAAGGGAATATCTGCAGAATAATACATTTGTAGCTTATTTAATGGGTAAAAAATCTTCCGGCAAGGGAACTTACGCAAAAATGCTGGCCGAAATTATTGATAAAGATAAAATCGCGCATTTTTCAATTGGAGATATGATAAGATCTTTTGACGAAGTTATAAAAGATGAAGAAAAAAGAAAAGAAATTGTTGCATTTCTGGAAAAAAATTACAGAGGATTTTTACCATTGGAAGAAATAATGAAATCATGGGACGCAAGATCCACAAAGACGCTTTTACCTTCGGAATTAATTTTGGCTTTGGCAAAAAGAGAAATTGCAAAATTGGACAGAAAGGCAATTTTTATTGATGGATTTCCCAGGGATTTAGACCAAATTTCATATGCGTTATTTTTTAGGGATTTGATAAATTACAGAGACGACCCGGATGTTTTTATTTTAATTGATGTGCCGACTTCTGTAATTGATGAAAGAGTAAAATTTAGAGTAATTTGTCCGTTGTGCCAGACATCCAGAAACTTAAAACT
Source organism: Candidatus Staskawiczbacteria bacterium (assembly GCA_963778905.1). Classification (GTDB taxonomy): domain Bacteria; phylum Patescibacteriota; class Minisyncoccia; order Minisyncoccales; family Staskawiczbacteraceae; genus XYD1-FULL-39-28. The sequence goes on from CAVZWH010000028.1 coordinate 10,810, forward strand.
TTTGACAACAAAAAATGTTGAGTATGATGAAAAGACGGGCAAATTTTATTTAATTTGCGACAATTCAAGCTGCAAGGGCGCCAGAATGGTAACGAAAGAAGGAGACGAGTTGGGGATTGAGCCAATTAAAGAAAGATTGGAAAAAGACGAAATGCTTATAAAAGAAGCTTTTAATTTGCAGGGAATTCCCAAAGTGCTTTTAAGAAATTCTATACCGGTAGAAAAAGTTAAAGAATTTACAGATGATTATGAAATTACTCCGGAATATGTTTACAGCTGGGACGAAAAAAATCAAAAGGTTATAACTTCTGAAAAACCATGGGAAATTAAAGACGATGAGGGAGTTTTATCAAACAGCTTAATGCCGCCTCCAGTTGTAGTATCTTTAATAAAACAATTAGTAAAAGTTTTAGGACTTGACCTATAATTTTAATAAGATAAAATTAAGGTAGCCCTAGCAAATTTCTAGTACAAACTCTTTTTACTTGGGAGTCCAAATTCGTTCTGGCCGTGGTCATAACGTGAGGACACCCACATAGATTTCATCTGGAAAATCTCTAGGGCAATAAAAAAGCAGCTGCGAGGGCAGCGCTTTTTTATTTTTGCCTTGTCGGGCTGCTGGGAGTTGCACCCAGGTCTTACGCACCCCATGCGCAAATACTGCTGCTGTACTACAGCCCGCAATATTAAACTCTTGCCATTCTTTTTATGCATTTTGCGCAAGCCAAAACTCGTTTGCCGGAAGGCAACTTAACCCATTGAAGATTTGGATATTTTCTTACTCTTGAAGTTGGGTTATATTTTCCTCTTAATTTTACAAGAGTAACACTCATTGCGGAATGTTTTTTGCAAATTGAACAAATTTTTTCTGCCATAGAAATATAATTAAAATATATAAAATTATATTATCATGTTCTTTATTTTTTTTCAAGATGTGTTAATATAATAGAATATGATTTCAACAGTAGCTATAACAATTTTCTCTTTGGTTGTTTTGCTTTTTTCGGTGATAATCCACGAACTGGCCCACGGCTACGTTGCTTATTCTTTGGGAGATCCGACGGCAAAATACGAGGGAAGATTAACTTTGAATCCATTAAAACATTTGGATCCTTTTGGCTCAATTATTTTGCCTTTGCTTTTATTTATTGCCGGAAGTCCGTTTTTGTTTGGTTGGGCAAAACCAGTGCCGGTTAATCCTTACAATTTTACAGATAAAAAATACGGGGAAATAAAAGTTTCTATTGCCGGTCCTGCTTCAAATTTGGCATTAGCGGTTTTTTTCGGATTAATATTGAGATTTATTCCCAACTCAATAATTTTAAGCAACCAGGGAATAGCAATTGCGTTAAGCTATATTGTTGCAATAAATATTTGGCTGGCGCTTTTTAATCTTATACCCATTCCGCCGCTTGACGGATCTTGGATTTTATTCAGTTTTTTTCCGGCTGGCTGGCAAAAAACTAAAATTTTTCTGAAACAATATGGAATTGTCATACTTGTGCTTTTAATTCTTTTTGCGGGTTCTCTGTGGTTTTCTATAACCAGCATTTTATTTCAATTAATTACCGGCCGCATGTTGACACTATAAATTTATTTTGCTAATATAATTTTATTGAGCGCATTAGCGCTTTTTTACGAATTAAAAAATGCCTACAATACATCAATTAATTAAAAAACCAAGAAAAAATAAAAAGAGAGGCAAAAAAACTGTTGCTCTCCAGTTTGGTTTTAATGTTTTGACAAACAGACCGTCGCATTATTCTTCACCATTTAAGAGAGGAGTTTGCGTGAAAGTTTTCACACAAACGCCAAAAAAACCAAACTCAGCTTTAAGAAAAGTTGCCAGAGTAAAATTGTCTAATGGAATGGAAGTTACAGCATATATTCCCGGAGAAGGACACAATTTGCAAGAGCACTCGGTTGTTATGATTAGAGGTGGAAGAGTGAAAGATTTACCAGGAGTAAGGTATCATATTGTCAGGGGAGTTTTGGACACAGCCGGAGTTGAAAACAGAAAACAAGAAAGAAGCAAATACGGAACTAAAAAAGCAAAAGCATAGATTTTCGCTCGGATATTTGCCATCGATCAGCAAGGCAAACAAGGGAAATGCTGATCTCAATTAAATATCCTCGCTTACAAAAATAAAATTCATTTATGAGAAGAGCATATAAAAAACACAAAGTAGCGCCGGATAGAATTTACAATGACGTGGAAGTTGGCAAATTTGTAAACAAAGTAATGTCTGATGGCAAAAAATCAACTGCACAAAAAATTGTGTATTCAGCTTTTGATTTAATAAAAGAACAAACAAAAAAAGAACCTCTGGAAGTTTTTAAGTTGGCAATTGAAAATGCTTCGCCGGTTTTGGAAGTAAAGCCAAAAAGAATTGGAGGAGCAACTTATCAGGTTCCAATGGAAGTAAGGGGAGAAAGGAGATTGGCTTTGGCATTTCGCTGGATTATTGACGGAGCAAGAGCAAAAAAAGGAAAACCAATGGCAGAAAAATTGGCGCAGGAATTAATTGATGCTACAAATAACCAGGGAAACGCAATAAAAAAGAAAAACGACATGCACAGAATGGCAGAGGCCAACAAAGCTTTTGCTCACTTCGCAAGATAATTTATGGCCCGTCAACATCCATTAGAAACTTTAAGAAACATTGGAATTATTGCTCACATTGATGCAGGAAAAACTACTTTTTCCGAGCGTCTTTTGTTTTATACCGGAGTTTCGCACAAAATTGGAGAAGTGCACGAAGGCGACACGGTTATGGACTGGATGGTTCAGGAAAGAGAAAGAGGAATTACAATTACTTCGGCGGCTACAACAATGTATTGGAGAAATCATCAGATAAATTTGATTGACACTCCAGGCCATATTGATTTTACTGCTGAAGTTCAGAGATCTTTGAGGGTTTTGGACGGAGCTGTTGTTGTTTTTGACGGCGTTGCCGGAGTTGAGCCTCAATCAGAAACAGTTTGGAGGCAGGCAGATAAATATAATGTGCCGAGAGTTTGTTTTATAAATAAATTAGACAGAATGGGAGCCAGTTTTGAAAAAAGTTTTCAGTCAATTTTGAATAAATTAACTCCAAATGCAGTGGCGGTTTCGTTTCCGATGGGATTGGAAGAAAAATTAGCTGGAGTAATTGATTTAATGAAAATGAAAGCTCTTTATTTTGAGGGAGAAAAGGGAATTGAAGTTATTGAAAAGGAAATTCCTGAAGAATGGAAAGCGGAAGCTGAAACCTGGCACAAAAAAATGATTGAAAAAATTGCCGGAGAAGACAACACTTTAACAGAAAAGTTTTTGGAAGGGAAAGAAATAACTACCGAAGAAATTAAAAAAGTTTTAAGAAAATCAGTTTTGGAATATAAATTGGTTCCTGTTTTTTGCGGCAGCGCCTTAAAAAACAAGGGAGTTCAGCCAATTTTGGACGCGGTTGTTGAATTATTGCCTTCGCCTTTGGATGTGCCTCCGCAAAAGGGAACTGATCCAAAAACAGGAGCTATAATAGAAAAGAAAGCATCGGACGACGAGCCATTTGCAGCTTTGGTTTTCAAAATTGCAACAGATCCTTATGTTGGAACTTTAACTTATTTTAGAGTTTATTCTGGAGTTTTGCAAAAAGGTTCTTATGTTTTGAACGCAAACACTGGCGAGCAGGAAAGAATTGCCAGAATTTTAAGAATGCATGCAGACGAAAGACAAGAGTTGGATGTTATTTATGCAGGAGAAATTGGAGCTACGGTTGGGTTAAAAGCCACCAGCACGGGAAATACATTGTGCGACAAATCAGCTCCGGTTATTTTGGAAAAAATTGTGTTTCCCGAGCCGGTTATTGGAATTAGAGTTGAACCAAAAACAAAAGCAGACCAGGAAAAACTTATTATGTCTATCAGAAAACTTACCGAAGAGGATCCAACTTTCAGAATTAAAGAAGACATTGAAACCGGAGAAACAATTATTTCCGGAATGGGAGAATTACACTTGGATATTATTGCCGACAGGTTGAAAAGAGAATTTCACGTTGAAGCAAATTACGGCAGACCTCAGGTAGCTTACAAAGAAACAATTACAACTGAGGCCAGTGGCGAAGAAAAATATATCAGGCAGTCTGGCGGAAAAGGACAATACGGACACGTTTTACTTCGCGTAAAACCAAAAGAAAGAGGAGCCGGATTTGAATTTGTTGACGAAATTAAAGGAGGAGTGATTCCAAAAGAATTTATTAAGCCGGTTGAAAAGGGAGTTGTGGAGGCAATGGATAAGGGAGTTGTTGCCGGATACCCGATGGTTGATGTTGAAGTTACGTTGTATGACGGAAGTTATCACGAAGTTGATTCTTCTGAATTTGCTTTCAAAATTGCAGGATCAATGGCTTTCCAAAAAGCTGCAAAAGCAGCAAAGCCGGTTATTTTAGAGCCGGTTATGAAAATGGAAGTTGTAACTCCGGAAGATTTTTTTGGACAAGTAATTTCCGATTTGAGTTCAAGAAGAGGAAAAATTGAACAAACTTCAGAAAGAGTTGGAATGAAAGTAATAGACGCATTGGTTCCGTTGTCAGAAACATTTGGATATGCAACGTCAATTCGTTCTTTAACCGAAGGCAGAGCCAGTTTTACAATGGAATTTGACAGATATGACCAGGTGCCAACAAATGTTGCACAGGAAATTATTGACGGCAAGAGGAAATAAGCTTGACTATTGTAAAATAATATAATAATATAAATAGTATTAAATAAAAATATTAAATAATTAAAATAAAATTATGGCAGAAAAATTTGAGAGGTCAAAACCTCACGTAAACGTTGGTACAATTGGTCACGTTGACCATGGAAAAACCACATTGTCAGCCGCAATTATGAAAGTTTCAAAATTACGCGGTTTTAAGTCGTCTGACAAAAATGTGGATCAGATTGACGCTTCTCCTGAGGAAAAAGCCAGAGGAGTGACCATTTCAATTACTCACTTGGAATTTGAGACAGCAAAAAGGCACTATGCTTTAATTGATTGCCCAGGCCACGCTGACTATATCAAAAACATGATTACGGGAGCTGCCCAAATGGACGGAGGAATTTTGTTGGTTTCTGCTCCGGACGGTCCAATGCCTCAGACAAAAGAACATATTTTACTTGCCAGACAAGTCGGATTGCCATCGTTGGTTGTGTTTATGAATAAATGCGATATGGTTGACGACCCAGAAATTTTGGATTTGGTTGAATCAGAAGTAAGAGAATTGTTGAAAAAAAATAAATATCCTGGAGACGAAATTCCTATTATAAGAGGTTCGGCTCTAAAAGCACTGGAAGCTACATCAGTTGACGATGCAAGCGTAAAACCAATTATTGAATTATTGGACGCAGTTGACAATTATATTCCAGAGCCAAAAAGAGAATTAGACAAGCCATTTGCTATGGCAATTGAAGATGTTTTTTCAATTGAAGGAAGAGGAACAGTGGCAACAGGAAGAATTGAAAGAGGAATTGTAAAACCAAACGATGAAGTTGAAATAATTGGTATCAGGCCAACGCAAAAAACAGTTGTTGTGTCAGTTGAAATGTTTCAAAAATCTTTGGATCAGGGACAGGCCGGCGACAATGTTGGAATTTTGTTGAGAGGTTTGAAAAAAGAAGATATTGAAAGGGGCCAGGTAATTTGCAAGCCAGGTTCAATTACTCCTCACACAGAATTTGAGGGAGAAGTTTATGTTTTGGCAAAAGACGAAGGCGGAAGACACACGCCATTTTTTACAGGATACAAACCCCAGCTTTACATCAGAACATCTGATATTACCGGCGACGTAACTTTGCCAGAAGGAACAGAAATGGTTATGCCAGGAGACACAGCCAGCTTAAAGATTAAATTAATTGTTCCAGTTGCTTTGGAAGAAAAAGGAAATTTTGCCATCAGAGAAGGCGGTAAAACAGTTGGAGCTGGAGTTGTAACAAAGATTATCAAATAAAAAATGCCTGTTGCAAAAAAAACTACAATAAAAAAGAGGGCTGTAAAAAAAGACGATTCAAAGGGTAACCCAAAAGCTCCAGAAGTCGGTTTGAAGCTTAGAATAAAACTTAAAGCATACGACCATAAAATAATTGACAATTCTGCACGCCAGATAATTGATATCGCAAACAGGTACGGAGCTGAAGTTTTGGGTCCTGTGCCTTTGCCAACAGAAATCTTAAAATATACTGTAAACAGGTCAAGTTTCATACACAAAAATGCCAGAGAGCAGTTTGAGATGAGAGTCCATAAAAGAGTAATTGACATTTTGAATCCAAACCAGGAAATTATAGAAGCGTTAAGAGATTTGAATTTGCCGTCAGGCGTTGACATTACGATAAAAATATAATACAATAGTTAATTATGCGATTGTTAACTTTTTTATGAATACTTTTTGATAAAAGTTCATAGAATAACAACATTGCCGGAATTCCGGGCAATTGCCCGGTTTTTCATTAAGAAACAATTATGAAGTTTATTTTAGGAAAAAAAATAGGAATGTCTCAAATGTTTGATAAAAATGGCAAGCTAACGCCGGTCACTTTAATTTTGGCCGGACCTTGCTACATTTTACAAAAAAAGAATAAAGAAAAAGACGGATACGAAGCTTTGCAGGTTGGTTTCAAAAAGATAGAAAAGAAAAACAAAATCGGCAAATCAATGAAAGGAAAAGAGTACAAAAATATAAAAGAGTATCGAGGAGTAGACGAAAATTTGAAAATTGGAGACGAAATAAATGCGTCTACTTTTGTGGAAGGAGAAATTGTAAAAGTTTCCGGAATGTCAAAAGGAAAAGGATTTCAGGGCGGAGTAAAAAGGCATGGCTTTCATGGAAGACGAGCTACTCACGGCGTAAAGCATGAGCACAGAACAATTGGTTCTACCGGTTCAAGATTCCCCCAGCACGTTATAAAAGGAAGAAAAATGCCAGGCAGAATGGGATATGAAAGAGTTTCTGTAAAAAATTTGAAAATAATGAAAGTTGATAAAGACAATAATTTATTAGTATTAAAAGGAGCTGTTCCCGGAAGAACCGGAGCTTTACTTGAAATCAAAGGATAAGATGAAATTTGATTTGTACAATCAAAATGGAGAAGTTTCAGGAAGCGTTACTTTGCCCAAAGAAATTTTTGAGGTTGAATTCAATGCTGATTTGGTGCACCAGATTGCAGTTTCTTTAATGGCCAACAAGCGCCAAATTTCAGCTCACGCAAAAATTAGATCAGAAGTAAGAGGCGGAGGCAAGAAACCATGGAGACAAAAGGGAACTGGACGCGCCAGGCATGGCTCAATCCGCTCTCCATTATGGAAAGGCGGAGGAGTTACTCATGGCCCAAGAAACGACAGAATTTTTGCAGTAGAAATTCCAAAGAAAATGAGAAGAAAAGCACTGCTTATGGTTTTGTCTGAAAAAGCAAAAAGTAAAAATTTAATTGTTTTAGATAAAATTGAATTGGAGAAAGGAAAAACAAAAGAAATGGCAATTTCCCTTTCAAAATTACCATGCAAAAACACCACAACTTTGATTGCCATGCCAGATTACGACAAAAAAGTATTTTTAGCAGCCAGAAATATTAAAAAAACATCAATTGAAGACGCAAGAAACTTAAATGTTTTGGAATTACTAAATCATAAATATTTATTACTGACAAAAGAAAGCATTAAAACAATTGAAAAAACATTCGTTAAGTAAATAATATGGCTTTATTAGATTTCTTAAAAAAGAAAAAGGAAGCAGAGAAAGCAAAAAATGACCCAAAGGGTACTCCGAAAAAACCGGTTAAGACTTCAGTTGCAAAACCAAAAAAAGAAGAAAAAAAACCAGAGCCGGTAAAAACAAAAGCAAAGAATGTAAAATTTTCATACGAGGCGATAAAACAGCCGCATATATCTGAAAAAGCAAGCGATTTGTCTGAAAAAGATCAATATATATTTGAAGTTTCGCCAAATTACAATAAAAATGAGATAAAAAAAGCAGTTGAAGGAATTTATGGAGTGGATGTTTTGTCGGTAAATGTAATAAAGATTCCTTCTAAAAAAAGAAGATTGGGAAAAACAGAAGGTTTTAGGAAGGCTTATAAAAAAGCAGTTGTAAAAATTAAAAACGGCCAAAAAATTGAAATACTTTAATAGAAATTTTAACTGAATTTATATAATTACGTCGCTCGGTCGAAATGAAAATAAATTTTCATTTCTTCCTCGCTAGAAATTATGAAAATATATAAACCAACAACGCCATCAAGAAGGGGAATGACTGGAATAGATTTTTCTCAGCTTACAAAAAAAGGGCCGGAGAAAAGCCTTGTAAAATACGTGAGAAGAAATGTTGGAAGATCGGCATCCACAGGGCAAATAACAGTAAGACATAAAGGCGGCGGAGTAAAAAGATTTTATAGAGTCATTGAATTTTCTCAGACAAAAATGGATTTACCGGCAAAAGTAATTGCTTTAGAATATGATCCAAACAGAACAGCTTTTATTGCTTTAATAGAATATAAAAACAAAGAAAAACAATATATTATAGCTCCGCAAAATTTGAAAGTTGGCCAGGAAATTATTTTTTCAGATTTGGCTCCGTTAACTCCGGGAAACAGAATAAAATTAAAAAACGTGCCGGTTGGGACAGCAGTTTATAACGTTGAGCTGGAAGCTGGAAAAGGAGGCAAAATTGTAAGGTCAGCTGGAAGTTCGGCTCAGGTATTGGCTCATGACGGAGACCATATAAACTTAAAAATGCCGTCTACAGAAATTAGAAGATTTAGCGGCGAATGTTTTGCCTCAATTGGAATGGTTTCAAATCCGGAAAACAGATTTTATACATTGGGAAAAGCTGGAAAATCAAGATTGAAAGGCAGAAGGCCGCACGTGAGAGGTTCTGCAATGAATCCGGTTGATCATCCGCACGGCGGAGGCGAGGGCAGACAGCCAATTGGTTTGAAACATCCAAAAACTCCTTGGGGCAAGACGGCTTTGGGAGTAAAAACAAGAAACAGAAAAAAATGGTCAAACAAATTAATCATTAGTAGACGTAAAAAATAGACATGGCAAGAAGCTTAAAAAAAGGTCCATATATTGACGAAAAATTGCTCGCAAAGGTTTTGAATTTGAGAAAAGACGAAAAAAAGATTATCAAAACATGGGCAAGACATTCTACAATTTCTCCGGAAATGTTAGGCCACACATTTGGCGTACACAACGGAAAAGAATTTGTGCCGGTTTATGTTTCAGAAGATATGGTAGGTCATAAATTGGGAGAATTTGCAGCAACAACAAAATTTGTAAGACACGGAGGCAGAATGCAAAGAGAAATAGAAGCAGGAGCTGAACAAAAAGAAGCTGCAAAAGTTGAACAGGCGGCGGCACCGGCTAAAAAACCAGCCGCAAAATAATACAGAAATTTTATGGAAATTAAAGCTAAATTAAGTAATTTAAGAACAGCGCCAAGGAAAGTCAGGCAGGTAGTTGATTTGGTGAGAGGAAAAAGAGTGCCAGAGGCGCAGTCTATACTTTTATTTACAGTGAATAAATCAGCAAGAAATATTTCAAAACTTTTGAATTCAGCTTTGGCTTCCGCAAAACACAATCACCAATTAAACGAAGAAAATTTATTTATTTCAAAAATTACCGTTGACGAAGGGCCAAAACTAAAAAGATGGCATCCGATGTCAAGAGGCAGAGCATATCCTATTATAAAAAGAACATCGCACATTGCATTGATATTAAGCGAAATAAATCCGACTGTTAAAGAGGTAAAAGAAGAAAAAATAAAAAAATCAGTAGTAAAAAATATCAAAAAGCCATTGAAAAAAGAAGTTAAACCAAAAAGAAAAATAACAAAGAAACAATAACATGGCTCATAAGGTTCACCCAAAATCATTTAGAATAAAAGGAACAGAGGATTGGAATATCCGCGGTTTTTACGGCAAAAAAATGCCACAATATTTAGAAGAGGACTTTTTGATTAAGGATTTTTTAAGAAAAAAATTAGCAGACTCCTCGGTGGCAAACATAGAAATAGAGCACTCGGCAAGCAAGCTTAACATAATTATTGATACAGCAAGACCTGGTTTGATTATTGGCAGAGGCGGCGGCGGGATTGATTTGTTGAAAGCTGAAATTGAGAAAAAAATCGCAAAACAAATAAAAAATAAATCAAAAAGAGAATATAAAATAGAAATTAGAGAAATAAAAAATCCGTGGATTTCTGCTGCATTAGTTGCTCAAATGGCGGCTCAGCAAATTGAAAAAAGAATTCCATTCAGGCAGGTTTTGAAAAAATCAATTGAAAGAGTAATGACGAACAGGGAGGCAAAAGGAATTAGAATGGAAGTTGCAGGAAGATTGAACGGAATTGAAATTGCCAGACGAGAATGGCTGGGACAAGGCAGATTGCCAAGAAATACAATCAGGGCTGACATTGATTACGCGCAGGACGAAGCGCACTGCACTTATGGAAAAATTGGAATAAAGGTTTGGATATATAAAGGAGATAAATTTGAATAACAAATTATCATGGGAATATTAATGCCGAAAAAAGTAAAGCACAGAAAGTGGCACAAAGGCAGGGGAAGAAATCGTGCCGGAGTTGAAACCAGAGCAACTGAAGTTAATTTTGGCAGTTTTGGATTGAAAGCTTTGGAGGCAAAATGGTTAACGGCAAGACAATTGGAAGCAGCCAGAAGATATATAATAAGATATATGAAAAAAGGAGGAAAAATTTGGTTAAGAGTTTTCCCTGATAAGCCGGTTACTTTTAAGGGATCTGAAGTCGGAATGGGCTCGGGCAAAGGAAATGTTGACCATTATGTGTACCCAATAAAGCCGGGAAGAATTATTTTTGAAATAGACGGATTAAAAGAAGATATTTCCAGAGAAGCTTTGGAAGGAGCAGGACAAAAGTTGCCAATCAAGACAAAATTTGTTAAAAAGGATAGTATTTAATACATAAAAAGATGAAAGCAGCTGATTTAAGAAAAAAAGACAAAAAGGAATTGGGAAAAACAGTTAATGAATTAAGAAAAAAACTGAGCGATCTTAGGTTTAAGTTTTCGTCTGGCAAATTAAAAAACACAAAAGAAATCAATAATTCCAAAAAAGAAATAGCAAGAATATTAACCATTTTAAGAGAAACAAAAAATGTCTAAAAAACTTTTACAAGGAATTGTGGTTTCAGATAAGATGCAAAAGACCGTTGTGGTTGAAGTTGAAAGAATAAAGGAACATCCAAAATATAAAAGAAGATTTAAGGTCCACAAAAAATTTAAGGCTCATGACGAAAAAGGAGAATTTCATGTGGGAGATAAAGTTGTGATAGAAGAAACATCTCCGATTTCAAAAGACAAAAATTGGATAGTAATTAAAAAGATTTAATATGATACAGCCAAGGTCAATGTTAAAAGTCGCAGATAATTCTGGAGCAAAAATTATCCAGGTTATTAATGTACCAGGAGGAACGCGCAGAAGATATGCTCAGTTGGGAGACATTGTTGTGGCTGCGGTAAAAAAAGCTGAACCAAGAAAATTAGTCAAAAAACACGACAAAGTAAAAGCTGTAATTATAAGGCAACACAAAGAATACAAAAGAGCAGATGGTTCTTACATCAGGTTTGACGACAACGCAGCTGTAATTTTAGGCGACGGTAAAGAGCCAAAAGGCAGCAGAATTTTGGGTCCCACAGCAAAAGAATTAAAAGAAAAAGGTTTTGGCACAATTGCCATGATGGCTTCAGAGCTTTTATAAACAACATGAAGATCAAAAAAGGCGACAATGTTTTAATAATAGCAGGCAAGGACAAGGGTAGAACCGCCAAGGTAATAAAAGCGCTTCCGAAAGAGCTAAAGATTTTAGTTGAAGGAATTAATTTGAAGAAAAAACACGTAAGACCAAAAAGAGAAGGAGAAAAGGGCCAGGTTGTTGCAATACCAGCTCCACTGGATATTTCCAATGTAAAAATAATTTGTCCAAAATGCGGCAAAGCAACAAGAGTGGAATACAAGACAGAGGGAGAAGCAAAAAATAGAATTTGTAAAAAGTGTAAGCAGATAATTTAACATGCAAAGCTTAAAAGAAAAATATAATAAAGAGGCGGTGCCGGAGATGATGAAGAGATTTGGATTCAAAAATAAAATGGCAGTTCCCTCAATAAGGAAAGTTGTTTTGAACAGTTCTTTTGGAAAGGATGTTGTTGGAAAATCAGCTTCAGAAAGAGAAAAAATACAAAACCTTATAATGCAGGATTTATCTTTGATTGCCGGCCAAAAAACGAATTTGGTAAAGTCACGAAAATCAATTGCCGGATTCAAATTAAGAGAAGGTTTGGAAATTGCCGCAGTTGTTACTTTAAGAAAACAGAGAATGTGGGATTTTTTGGAGAGATTTATTTATCTTTCTCTGCCAAGATCCAGAGATTTCAAAGGCATTGATTCAAAATCAATAGATAAAAATGGAAATTTATCAATGGGATTTAAGGAACATATTTCTTTTCCGGAAATTTTTACAGAAAAAGAAAAAACAATTTTTGGATTGGAAATAACGATTGTAACAAATGCAAAAAGCAAAGAAGAAGGATTGGAATTATACAAATTATTAGGATTTCCGATGAAATAAAATGGCAAAGACATCACAAGAAGCAAAAGCAAAAATGAAACCAAAGTATCCTTCTAGAAAGATTAGAAGATGTTTTAAGTGCGGTAGAAGGCATGGTTTTATGAGAAAGTTCGGCCTTTGCAGAATTTGTTTTAGAGAATTAGCAAATAAAGGAGAAATTCCGGGAATTAAAAAATCATCCTGGTAGTACGATCAGGTATTTTGGCAAAAGAGACGCAAAATTTTACCAGCGTAAAATTTTGCTCAGCTCTCGGCTTGATATTTCACTTTGGTGAAAACCATGCTATCAAGCCTCGAGGTGCTCTTTTGCCAAAATACCTTCGCTAAAAAATTATAAATAAAAAAATATGACAGATCCAATTACAGACATGTTAAATCAAATAAGAAATGCGCAAGCTGTTGGTAAAACAGAGGTTTTGATTCCTTTGTCAAAGATAAAAAAAGAGATAGCTAATTTGTTATTAAAGGAAGGTTTTGTCGGGGAAATTAAAAATGGAATGAAAGGAAAAATAAAAGCCCTAAAAATTACCTTAAAATATGACAACGGAGTTCCGGCAATTTCAGGATTAAAAAGAGTTTCAAAACCAGGACAGAGAATTTACGAGGGATTTTCTGAAATAAAAAGAGTTCACGGAGGATATGGAATATCAATAGTTTCAACACCAAAAGGTTTGATGACAAATAGCCAAGCCAGAAAACAAAAACTCGGCGGAGAAGTAATCTGCCAAGTTTGGTAATTAAATTAAAAATTATGAGCAGAATAGGTAAAAAATTAATTGAAATTCCCCAGGGCGTGAAAGCAGAAATTTCTGAAAAAGAAATAAAAGTTTCCGGGCCCAAAGGAGAATTAAAACAATTTATACATCCTGAAATTAAAATTGAAATAAAGGATGGCAAGATTTTTGTTTCTCCAAAAACAGAGCTTTCAAAAAAAGGCAGGGGATTGTGGGGATTATACAGGGCTTTGGTTTCTAATATGGTTGAGGGAGTAAGCAAAGGATTTGAGAAAAAATTGGAAATTGAAGGAGTTGGTTTTAAGGCAGTTGTTGACGCAGACGGATTGACATTAAACCTTGGATTTACAAATCCTGTAAAAATTAAAAAAATAGAAGGAGTTAATTTTTTGGTGGAAAAAAATGTGATTACGGTTGCGGGTGCCGACAAAGAAAGAGTTGGGCATATTGCGGCTTTAATAAGAAAACAGAAAAAAGCTGAACCATATAAAGGTAAAGGAATTAAATATCAGGGAGAAAAAATTAGAAGAAAAGAAGGTAAAAAAGTAGTAGCATCTAAATAGAAATATATCATGAGTACAAAAAACGACAAAAGAATAAGGAGACATAAGAAAATAAGAATGAACATGCATGGCACAAAAGACAGGCCAAGACTTTTTGTTTTCAGGTCAAACCAGCATATCTATGCCCAATTAGTTGACGATGACAAGGCAAAAATTTTATTGGGAGCTTCAGACAAAGATGTAAAAGCTAAAAAAGGTGAAAAGAAATCCGATGTCGCAAAAGAAGTCGGAAAATTAATAGCTAAAAAAGCAATGGAAAATAAAATTGAAAAAGTTGTTTTTGACAGAGGAGGATTTATTTTTCACGGTAGAGTAAAGGCATTGGCCGAAGGAGCAAGAGAGCAAGGATTAAAATTTTAATTGAAATAAAAAAATAACATGGCAGAAGACAAAGTGGTCGTAGACCAAATTAAAAAAGAAAATACAGAACCAGCCAAGGTCGCAAAACCAGGACCCGCAAGCGGGTACCCCGGTTTTATACCCATGCCTACCGGAGAGCAGAAAGTTGCTCCTCGCGGCGCGGGCTACGGACAAAGAAACAAAGGCTTTGGACAAAACAGAAGGCCGGGTTTTGGCAGGGCCGGATTTGGCAAAGACAGGCCGAAAGACGAATTTGAAACAAAACTTTTGGATTTGGCTCGCGTGACCAGAGTTACGGGAGGCGGAAAAAGAATGAGTTTTAGAGCAGTAGTTATTGCCGGAGACAAAAAAGGAAAAGTTGGAATTGGAATTGATAAGGGAAAAGATGTTTCTCAGGCAATTGAAAAAGCCACAAGAAGAGCTAAAAAGAATTTGATCAGTGTGGTTATTGTTGAAGGAACTATTCCCCATGAAGTTGAGGCAAAGTCAGGGCCAGCAATAATTTTATTGAAACCTCAAAAAAAAGGCAGGGGATTGGTTGCCGGCGGAGCCGTTAGAACAATTTGCGATTTGGCCGGAATTAAAAATATTTCCTCAAAAATTCTTTCAGGTTCAAAAAATAAATTAAATAACGCCAGAGCAACAATTGAAGCGTTAAAAAAATTAAAAGTGCACCAGACAACAAAATAACATGCAGATACACGAATTAAAACCAAAACATAAAAATAGAAGCAAAAAAAGAGTTGGCAGAGGAGGAAAAAAAGGAACTTATTCTGGAAAAGGAATAAAGGGGCAGAAATCAAGAGCAGGCAGAAAAATGGTGCCAATTATCA
This sequence comes from Candidatus Staskawiczbacteria bacterium, assembly GCA_963778905.1. Classification (GTDB taxonomy): domain Bacteria; phylum Patescibacteriota; class Minisyncoccia; order Minisyncoccales; family Staskawiczbacteraceae; genus XYD1-FULL-39-28. The sequence goes on from CAVZWH010000028.1 coordinate 25,917, forward strand.
GAGAATTAATTAAAAGATATCCAAAATTAAAAGGATACAGAAGTTTTGTTTTAGATGATTATTCGGCGGTTGTAAATCTTGAAACTTTAGAAAAAATTTCAAAAGATGGAGAAACAATAAACCCGGAAAATTTGATTAAAAAAGGCATTATTAGTAGAATGAAAGGAAGAAATCCAAAAGTGAAGATTTTAGGAACCGGAAAACTTACAAAAAAATTGATTATAGAAAACTGCAAAACATCAAAAACCGCAAAAATAGCAATTGAAAAAGCCGGAGGTAAAATTTCTTAAACTATGTGGTACGATAAAATATTATTTCTTTTCAAAAATAAAGAATTAAGGAACAAATTCTTTTTTGTGCTTTTTCTTTTTATTGTTTTTAGATTGGCGGCAAACATTCCAATACCTGGAATTGGAGCCGAAAATTTAAGGAAATTTTTTGACCAAAATCAGGTTTTTGGTCTTTTGAATTTGTTCACCGGCGGCGCTTTGAGTAATTTTTCCCTTGTTTTGCTTGGGCTTGGTCCTTACATTACAGCCACAATTATTTTGCAGCTTTTGACAATGATTTTTCCTGCTTTGGAAAAATTATACAAAGAAGAGGGCGAGTCGGGCAGGCAAAAATTTAATCAATATGGAAGATTGCTCACAATTCCTTTGGCCGCATTTGAGGGATATGGAATGCTGACGGTTTTTGCCCGCGAGGGAATTATCACAGGACTTTCATTGCCAGTAATGTTGTCGGCCATCGCGACAATCACAGCAGGAGCCATGTTTTTGATGTGGATTGGCGAAATTATTTCAGAACAGGGAATGGGAAACGGCATTTCTTTGTTAATTTTTGCCGGTATAGTTGCCAGAATTCCAATAAATATTTTCCAGACATTTTCAGCATATAGCCCTTCGCAAATTCCTTCTTATGTGGCATTTTTTGTGCTTTCTATAATTATAATTGCCGGAGTGGTTTTGATTACAGAAGCTCGCAGAAATATTCCGGTCTCTTATGCAAAAAGAGTGAGGGGAATGAAAATGTATGGCGGAACTTCAACTTATCTGCCGCTAAGCGTAAACCCGGCCGGAGTTATTCCAATTATTTTTGCGTTGTCTATACTTTTATTTCCAGGAATGATTGCCAGTTATTTTGGAACATACGCAGGACTTGTTGGAGTTGTGTCCACAAATATCGGCGCATTTTTCAATAACGTTTGGATACACGGAGTTTTATATTTTTTACTGGTTATTTTATTTACATATTTTTATACCGCGGTCACATTTGATCCAAAAACAATTGCCGAAAACTTGCAGAAAATGGGCGGATTTGTGCCAGGAGTAAGACCGGGCAAACCAACAGCTGATTTTATGAAACATATATTAAACAGAGTTTTGTTTACCGGCGCAATATTTTTAGGATTAATAGCTGTTTTGCCGTCAATTGTTGCAGGATTAACGGGCGTTACCGGATTTACATTTTTGGTTGGAGGCACTTCGCTTTTAATCGTTGTAAGCGTTGTTTTAGACACAGTAAGGCAAATTAATGCGCAACTGCAAATGCGCGAATACGAAACTTTTTAATGGAAAAGCAAATTATAATTTTATTTGGACCTCCTGGCGCCGGGAAAGGAACTCAGGCTGAAATTTTGGCTGATAAAACAGGATATTATCATTTTGAATCCAGTAAAATTATTGAGGCTTGTTTTGAAAATGAAAGCGACCCAAAGGGTGCCCCAAAACTTTTTGAAATAGAAGGGCAAAAATATAAAGTCCAAGATGAAAAAAAGCGATGGCAAGAAGGATTGCTGAACAGTCCGCCCTTCGTTGTTTTTTTAATGGTTGAAAAAATAAAAGAATTAGCAAAAGAAGGAAAATCAATTATTTTTTCCGGCTCTCCCAGAACTGTTTATGAAGCAGAAAAAGAAATTCCTTTATTAAAAGAGCTTTATGGCTTGGAAAATATAAAATTTATTTTATTGGAAATTACAGCCGAAACTACAATTTTTAGAAATTCTCACAGAAGAATTTGCGAGCTAATCCGCCACTCAATTTTATTTTCCCCAGAAACAGAAAATTTAACAAAATGCCCGTTAGACGGTTCGGATTTGGTAAAAAGAAAAGGATTAGATGACCTCCAAACAATAAAAAAAAGATTGGAAGTTTTCAAAGAGCAAACTTTTCCTGTTACAGAAATTATTCAAAAACAAGGACTTAAATTGCACAAAGTAAACGGCGAGCAAACCGTGTCAGATGTCCACAAAGATGTTTTAGAAGCCATAAAATGATAAATATAAAAACACAAGAAGAAATTAAAATTATTGCCGAAGGTGGAAAAATTTTGGCTGCTGTCATAAAAAATTTAGAAAAAATGGCAAAGCCGGACGTTACCACGTTGGATTTGGACAGAGCCGCAGAGGCTCTCATTTTGTCTGTGGGAGCTACGCCCGGATTTAAGGGTTATGACGGTTTTCCTTTTTCTTTGTGCGCGTCTGTAAACGAAAATATTGTGCACGGCTTTCCTTCGGGATATGTTTTGAAAGAAGGAGATTTGTTAAAATTGGATTTGGGAGTTTTGTATAAAGGTTTTAATACAAATTCGGCAACAACAATTGCAATTGGAAAAGTTTCTTTTGAGGCAAAAAGATTGATGAATGTCACAAAAAAATCTTTGCGATTGGGAATTAAAAAGGCAAAAGTTGGAAATACGATTGGCGACATCGGAAACACAATCGGCAGATTTGTTGAAGACCAGGGATTTGGAGTTGTGCGGGATTTGTGCGGCCACGGCATTGGAAAAAATTTGCACGAAGATCCAAAAATTCCAAATTTTGGCAAAAGAGGCGGAGGAGAAAAATTAGTTGAAGGGATGGTAATTTGCATTGAGCCGATGGTTACGGCAGGGGACTACAATTTAAGAAAATCAGACGATGGCTACGGATACGCCACAAAAGACAACTCTTTGTCAGCCCATTTTGAACACACAATTGCAATCACAAAATCCGGTCCAAAAATTTTAACAGAATAATTTTTGTGATAGAATTAAATATATGAAACCATTAATTGCTGCGAATTGGAAAATGAATCCAGTTTTGCAAAAAGAAGCAGAAAATATTTTTGAGGGAATTAAAAAAGGCGTCAAAAATGCAACATCGGAAGTTGTTGTCTGCCCGCCGTTTATTTATTTAGAAAAATTAAAAGGGTTGGCGCTCGGAGCACAGAATATTTATTTTGAAGAAAAGGGAGCGTTTACTGGAGAAATTTCCGGAGAAATGTTGAGAGATTTGGGAGTTGAGTATGTGATTATCGGACATTCAGAACGCAGAAAATATTTTGGTGAAACAGATGAGACTGTAAATAAAAAAATAAAAAAAGCGCTGGAATTTGGATTAAAAATTATTTTCTGCATTGGCGAAACGGCCGAAGAAAGAGATGCCGGTAAAAAAAATGAAGTTTTGCAAAGGCAAATTCAGCAAGGGTTAAAAGACGTTGTTGATATTGAAAATGTTAATGTTGCTTACGAGCCGGTGTGGGCGATTGGAACTGGAAATAATTGTTCGGTTCAAGAAACAAAAGAATCAATTGATTTTATAAGAAAATTTGTAAAACAAGACACTAGAATACTTTACGGTGGAAGCGTAAAAAGCGAAAATTCCGGAGAATACATAAAATCTGCCGGGGCAAATGGATTATTGGTTGGCGGTTCGTCGCTAAACGCCGAAGAATTTGTAAAAATTGTGAAATCGGCGTAAGGTGTAACCATGGATAATGATATATTAAACAACGGGCATTTTTTTAGCCCAAGCAAGGGAAATTTAAGTTTAGAACAAGTTATAAAAGAGATTTTCGGTTATATGCAGGAATTTCCGGAATATCAGTATGAAGTTGTGGTTGGGTGCGATTCGCCGTCATCTGACAAGCCATTTTTTCCAATTGCCATTGTGGTTTTAAGAACAGGATTTGGCGGCAGATTTTTTCTAAAAAAAATGCAATATCCGGATTCTTTTTTGAAAAGGTTTGCAAATATAAATTGGAAAAACAGAATTTTACAGGAAGTTTATTTGTCTTGCGAATTGGCATTATCTTTGAAAGAAGTTTTGGAAAAAGAAAATAAATTAGGATTAAAATATCAATTTGAATACATTCATGCTGACGTTGGCGAAATTGGCAAAACAAAAGAAATGGTAAAAGAGGTTGTTGGGTTGATAAAAAGCACTGGCTTCGAGCCGCGCATAAAACCGCAGTCATTTGCAGCAACAGTAGTTGCCGACAGATATACATAAAATTAACCGGCGAAAGTCGGTTTTTAGTTGTTGCGCAAAATAATTTTTTGATGTAAAATTATAAAATGACTTCAAAAGAATTACGCCAGAAGTTTTTGGATTTTTTTGAAAAAAATGGACACACAATTGTGCCCTCTTCTTCGCTTTTGCCAACAGACCCAAGCGTGCTTTTTACAACCGCCGGAATGCAGCAATTTAAGCCATATTATTTGGGAAAGAATCTCCTTTTGGAAAAAATGTTGCTTCGTGCCAGAAATGCATAAGGACTTCCGACATTGAAGAAGTGGGCGACGAAAGACACCTGACATTTTTTGAGATGTTGGGTAATTTTAGCTTCGGCGGCTATTTTAAGGAAGAGGCGATAAAATTGGCGAAGGAATTTTTAGACGAATTGAAAATAAAAATTGACTATGTGACAGTTTTTGAGGGCGATGAAAATACGCCAAGAGACGAGGAATTGGCAAAAATTTGGGGAAAATTAGGTTTTTTGGAAAAAAATAAAAGCTTACGATTTGAAAATAAAAAAGAAAACTTTTGGGGACCTACGGGCGAGGAGGGACCATGCGGGCCAACGACAGAAATTTATTCAGGGGGCATTGAAATATGGAATATTGTTTTTAACCAATATTATTCAAAAAATGGAAAATTAGAATCCTTAAAAAATTCGGGAATTGATACTGGGATGGGATTGGAAAGATTGGCAATGGTATCGCAAAAAACAGAAACAGTTTTTGAAACTGATTTGTTAAAACCTATTATAAAATTTATTCCGGAGAAAGCTGGTTTTGATGAAAGAAAAAAAAGAATTATTGCAGACCACGCTCGCGCCATTGCATTTTTAATTTCTGATGGAGTTAAACCTTCAAACAAAGAATCAGGGTATGTTTTAAGGCGGCTGATAAGACGCATTGTTGCGTATGAATTTTTGGCAGGAACAATTTTTTTACAAGATTTATTAAAAAAAATATCCGATGACAGCAACCTTAATTGTAATGTTGTGCTAGATGAATTTTATAATGAAAGAAATAAATTTTTAGATACGCTTCAAAAAGGAATTTTAGAATATTCAAAAATTAAAGAAATTGATGCAAAATCGGCCTTTTTTCTTTTTCAAAGTTTTGGCTTGCCGTTTGATATTTTGAAAGAACTGGACCCCGATAAAACTAAACACTTAAAACAGAAAGATTTTGAAAAAGAATTGCAAATTCACCAGGAGCTTTCAAGAACTGCTTCGGCTGGAATGTTTAAGGGAGGGTTGGCTGATGCAAGTTTGGAAACCACAAAACTGCATACCGCAGCTCATTTGATGCTGGCTGGATTAAGAAAAGTTTTGGGAAATGATGTTTATCAAAAAGGAAGCAATATCACTGCGGAAAGATTACGATTTGATTTTTCGCATAAAGAAAAGGTGACCCAAGAACAAATAAAAGATGTGGAAAATTTTGTAAATGGTATAATAAAAAAAGACTTGCCAGTTTATTTTGAAGAAATGACTTTAGAAAAAGCCAGAGAATTAAATGCTATGGGAGTTTTTGAATCAAAATATGGAGAGAGGGTTAAGGTTTATACTATTGGTTCGGGAAATGAAATTGTAAGCAGGGAAATTTGCGGAGGGCCCCATGTGGAAAGAACAGGAATTTTGGGGCATTTCAAAATACAAAAAGAAGAAAGCTCAAGTTCAGGCGTTAGGCGCATAAAAGCAATATTAGAGTAAAACATTAATACCATGCCAAAAAAAATATACGACATCAAACCGCCAAAAGTTGCCCATAAAGTAGAAAAAGAACTTAAAGAATTTTTGGACCTAGATAAAAATAAAAAGACCCAAGGGGCATCCCGTCGCCATAAAAAAGAGGGCAGTTCTGTTTGGTGGCCAGTTTTAATTGGGATTTTGATAGTTGTGCTTGCGGCTGGAGTATATTTATTTTTTAATTTGCCAAAAGTTGATATTTTAATCTGGCCAAAAGTTGATACTCTAAGCTTTCAGCAAACAATAACAGCAGACAAATCTGTTGACGCAGTTGATTCTGTTAAGGGAATTGTTCCTGCCCAATATTTTGAAGTTTCTAAAACCATATCTCAAGATTTTCCGGCTACCGGAAACGCAGACAATACAGGCGAAGCTTCGGGCACAATAACAATATATAATAAATATGATCCGCCAACGCCATTTACCTTAAAGGCCGGCACGCATTTTTTATCTGATTCCGGGAAACTTTTTGTGGCTTTGCAGAAAATTGTGGTTCCGGCAGCTAAAAAATCCGGAAGCAAATTGACGCCGGGCTCGGTGCAAGTAAAAGTTCAAGCAGTAGAAGGCGGAGAATCGTATAATATTGCTCCCTCTAATTTTTCTGTTCCAGGGCTAAAAGGCACAACATATTATTATAGCATTTATGCTTCTTCAGACAGCGCGATGACCGGCGGTTATGCCGGAAAAGTCAAAAAAGTTACAGATGACGATATACAAGGCGCCAGCGATACTTTGACAAAAAAAGCAACAGATGATGCCGAAACAGATCTAAAAAACCAGGTTCCTTCTGATTCTGTTTTATTGGATAACGCAATTTCTGATAGCACCACTGACGCCTCAACTCAAACAAAATCCGGAACAGTGGCAGATAGTTTTAATTACAGCGTGACGGTTAAATCTTCCGGGTTGGCATTCAAAAAATCTGATTTAGATAATTTTGCAAAAGATTATATTGTTTCTCAAATGCAATCCGGACAAACTTTACTAGACAACAGTTTTAAGATAAATTATTCGGCTGCAGCAGTAGACGTTTCTGGCGGAAAGGCAACGCTTAATTTGGATTTTTCATCTGGCGTTTATCAAAACATTGATAAAAATTCAGTGGCTTTATCTTTGCTTGGCGAAAATGCCAACCAAATAAACCAAACTATTAATAGCAGCTTGGGAGACCAGGTTTCTAAAATAAAAATTAATTTCTGGCCGTTTTGGGTGGTTTCAGCTCCAAACAGCCAAAACGCAGTAAACGTAGAGTTAAAATTTCAATAGAGTATTGACTATTTAAGTTATATTTGTTAAGATTATAAATTATACAAATGCCCCAAAACGAGGGAAAAAATAATCAAGTTATAAAAAAAGAAGGGAGGGTCACAGAGGCTTTACCAAATGCCTTTTTTAAGGTAGTATTAGAGGACGGAAGAGAAATTATGGGATTTCTTTCCGGCAAAATGAGAATGAACAGAATTACTATTTTACCGGGAGATAAAGTTTCGGTGGAAATGACTCCATATGACGACAAAAAAGGAAGAATAGTTTATAGATTAAAATAAATTGTTAAACCTGTTAAATTGCGATATTGTTATATTGCATTTAACATTTTTTTTATGAAAGTTAGACCATCAATTAAAAAAATTTGTAATGATTGCAAAATCATCAGAAGAGAGGGGCGAATTTACGTTATTTGCAAAAAAAATCCTAAACATAAACAAAGACAAGGATAGCACTTGTTAATTTTTTCCTTTTGACGCGCAGTCGGCGCAGATGTAAAAAATTTTAATCTCCGCCGCTGCTATATCTCGCCAAGCCTCAAGGGTAAAATAGAGAACACAAAGTATAATTTCGGGCTTGGCTCGATGTGTCAAAAGGAAAGAATTAACTTCGCTTAAAATAATAAGAAAATTGTTATGCCAAGAATTGCAGGGGTAAATATACCCGAAAACAAAAGAATAGAAATTGCGCTTACCTATATTTACGGAGTAGGCAGGCCTTTGAGCAAGAAAATTTTAGATGAACTAAAAATAGATATAAATAAAAAAGCTTCTGCACTAAGCCCCAAAGAAGTAAATGATTTGAAAGATTATATTGAAAAAAATTATAAAATTGAAGGAGATTTAAGAAGACAGGTTATGATAAATGTGAAAAGACTAAAAGACATTGGAGCCTGGAGGGGATTAAGGCATATTAAAGGATTGCCGGTAAGAGGACAGAGAACAAAAACAAATAACAGGACAGTCAGAGGAAACGTCAGAAAAACAATGGGTTCTGGCAGAAAACCACCGGCAGCGCCAACTTAATTTATATAGCATAATACAATGGGAAAAAAACATATCATAGAAACAAACCAAGAAGAACAGGTAAAAGAACAGGAAAAGATAGACAAAGCAGTAGGAAAAGAAGTTAAGATTAAGTCAAACGTAGCGGGAGTCCAGGAAGGAAAAGTTTACGTTTCTTCTTCTTATAACAACACAATATTAACTCTTACAAATTCAAAGGGCCAGGTTTTAGCTTGGAAATCGGCTGGTTCTGTTGGATTTAAGGGAACCAAAAAATCAACTTCTTTTGCTGCGTCAAGAGTTGCAGAAACCATAGCAAATATTTGCAAAAAATTAGGCATTGAAAAAATAGAGGTTTTGATAAGAGGCATTGGAGCCGGCCGCGAATCTGCTGTGAGAAGCTTGGTGACTCAGGGATTAAATGTTGTTTCGATAAAAGACGTAACGCCCATTCCGCACAATGGATGCAGACCAAAAAAAGTTAGAAGAGTATAATTTATAAAATCATGAGATACGATCAATGTAAAACTTGCAGACGATTGGGACAAAAACTCTTTTTGAAGGGCGACCGTTGTTTTTCGCCAAAATGCGCCATGGTAAGAAGAGCTTATGCTCCTGGTCCTCAAAGAAAAAGAAGGGGAGGAGCCGCATCGGAATATAAAAAATCATTGGAAGAAAAGCAGACCTTAAAAAAATGGTACGGGATGGGAGAAAGGCAGTTCAAAAGATATGTAAAAGAAACTCTTGAAAAAATGGGCAAGGTTGACGATGTTTCCGCAGAACTTATCAGAAAATTGGAAAAAAGATTAGACAATGTTATTTTTAGATTGGGATTTGCAAAATCCAGAGTGCAGGCGCGCCAGCTTGTTTCTCACGGCTATTTTTTAATAAACGGCAAACCAGTAAATATTCCGTCATATCAAGTAAAAAAAGGCGACATAGTTGCCGTAAAAGAAAACAAAAAAGCAAAAGGCGTATTCAAAGAATTAGCAAATGAATTAAAGAAAAAAGAAGCGCCCGCCTGGCTTGATTTAGATAAAAATAAATTAGAATCAAAAACTATCGGAGAGCCGAACTTAGACGAAGTAAAGCCTCCGGCAGAAATTTCGTTAATATTTGAGTTTTATTCACGTTAATTTTAATTTGCCAGGGTGATAGCACTTCGGCCTCAGAGCCTAGATGCTGATATCTGGAATTAAAAAACAGCAACCTATGATACCTCTTCCATTGCCCCCAAAAGTAATTCAAAAAAAGAAAAATCAGGCAGTTTTTGAAGTAGAAGGATTGTATCCCGGCTATGGCGTTACTATTGGAAATTCATTAAGAAGGGTTTTATTAACGTCATTGCAGGGAGCAGCTGTTACAGAAGTTAAAATAAAAGGGGCACCGCACGAATTTTCAACAATTCCAGGAATTTTAGAAGATACAATAATGATACTTTTGAATATTAAAAATTTGAGATTCAAAATTTTTGAAGGAGATTCGCACAAAATAACATTAAAATCAAAAGGCGAAGGCCAAGTCAAGGGAGCTGATTTTGAGTGTCCATCGCAGTTAAAACTAGTAAATCCTGATTTGCACATAGCAACTATTACAGATAAAAAAACAGAATTAGAAATTGAATTACAGGTTGAAAAAGGCATCGGATATATTCCGAAAGATCAGATAAAAAAAGGAAAAGTTGAAATTGGAGCTGTGGCAGTTGACGCAATATTTACTCCAATAAGAAATGTAAATTTTCAGGTTGAAAATACGCGCGTCGGAGACAGAACAGACTTTGATAAATTAAGTTTAGAAATTGAAACAGACGGCACAATAACTCCGGAAGAAGCATTTTTTGAAGCCTGCGATATTTTAATAAAACATTTTAATATTATTTTTGAAGGAAAAGCCGGTAAAGAAAAAGAAGAGAAAGCCGAAAAATCATCAGATGAAAAAGAAGAAACAGATGTGACTAAGCTTGTGGTTGAAGATATGAAATTAACCGGCAGAACGCTGAATGCTTTATTAAATAACGGCATAAAAACCGTGGGCGGCATTGTCAGAAAATCGGAAAAAAGTTTATCTGAATTAGAAGGCATGGGAGATAAAGCAATTTCGGAAATAAAAAGAAAAATTAAAAAATTAGGTTTAGAGTTAAAAGATGAGGAAACTAAATAAAGGCAGAAAATTTTCACGCAAAATTGGACCAAGAAAAGCGCTATTAAGAGTATTAGTGAATAATTTTTTCTTGCACGAAAAAATTAAAACCACAGAAGCCAAAGCAAAAGAACTAAGGTCTATTGCTGAAAAAATGATTACAAAAGCAAAAGATGTTAATTTGGCTAATCGCAGGCTTTTGGCCGCATCTTTAACTCCGAAAATGACAAAAAAAATAATTGACCAAATAGCTCCAACATATAAAGAAAGAAACGGCGGATATACAAGAATTACAAAATTAGGGCCGAGAAATTCAGACGGAGCAAAAATGGCAATAATTGAGTTAGTTAAATAAAAATATGAAAGTTGTAGAAAAAATACAAAGAAAAATAATTACAATAGACGCGGAAAATAAAGCTTTAGGCAGATTGGCTGTCCAGGTGGCTGTTGCGTTGCGAGGAAAAAACAAGCCAGACTTTGTACCATATAAAGATGTGGGGGATACTGTTGTTGTAAAAAATGTTGATAAAATAAAATACACCGGCAATAAATTAGAAAACAAAAATTATTTTCATTTTACAGGATATTTAGGAAACTTAAAAAAAGCCACATTGAAAGAAGTTTTGATTAAGAAAGGGCCAAAAGAAGTTTTGAGAAATGCCGTAATGGGAATGCTTACAAAAAATAAATTAAGAGCCAAACAAATTAAAAGGCTAAGATTTGAATAATATGCCAAGAACCAAAAAAGATACAAAAAAAGCAGAAGAAAAAAAAGAGGAGGTAAAAACTCCTATTATTGAAGCTGTGCAAGATATTGCAGATGATATGGAAGATGACGAAATTTCAAAAGAGATTGCAAAAACAATAAAAGAAACAGCCGGCAAATCAGACAGATATTTTGAAACAATTGGCAGAAGAAAAACAGCAGTTGCTCGCATACGCCTTTACACAAAAGGCGACAAAGAATTTTTGGTAAACAACAAACCGTATCAGCAGTATTTTGTTATGCCAGAAGACCAGGAAAACGCAATTGCTTCAATGAAAAAAATGAAATGCCTGGACAAATTTAGAGTTACAATAAAAGTAAAAGGCGGAGGACATTCGGCTCAAGCAGAAGCGATAAGGCACGGAACAGCCAGGGTATTGGTTGATTTTAATAATAATTTTAGAAAACGACTCAGAAAAGCAGGATTTTTAACTCGCGATCCGCGAATGCGCGAAAGAAAAAAATTTGGATTAAAGCGCGCAAGAAAAGCTCCGCAGTGGGCAAAGCGGTAATAAAGAGCACCGCAGACCGAACAAACCCATTAATTATAAACCAGCAGTTATTGCGACTGCTGGTTTTTAATTATATTAAAAAGGTCGGGCCGGCAGGAATTAAAAAAGCACATTTAAAAAATGCTAAACGAAAAATACATAGATGAGGTTCCTGCCTTTCAAAGAAGGATGCATTGCATCCACTGCGACAGAATGTTCATCAAGCAAGCTCCGGAACAGCTGGCCTGCATGAACTGCGAGGATCAGTGGCTGGAGACTTTAGTAGATGAAAATAACGAGGAGGGGGAATGGCGAGCCAATAGAATGGCTTGGCAACTCCGCCGCGACTACGAACAGTCACTCGGAGTTATATAAGTAATTAAAAGTCGAAAAAAATAATCAGGTGCAATCAAAGGGGTTTAACCTGCTGCCGTGTATAACGGCACCGGATTACTCGGTGGGGAGTCTGAGTTAAACCTCATTGATTAATAAAATGAATACTAAATTAAAAGAAAGAGAAAAGGTTGACATGTTCTTTGTGCCAGCTCAAAACACAAAGCCTTATTTTAAGGCAGCTTTGGAAGGGTTTGCCGGATCAGGCAAAACCTACACAGCGGCATTAATAGCCATCGGTATCCACAAAAGGATCAAATCAGAAAAACCTATTGTGATGTTCGATACAGAAAAAGCAGCAAAGTTCTTAAAGCCATTATTCGCAGAGGCCGGCATAGAGCTACTGGTCAGAGAATCAAAGTCATTCGCAGACCTAGCCAAAGCAATGGCACTGATGCGAGAAGGAGCATCAGATATTCTCATAATAAACTCCATAACGCATGTGTGGGAGGAATTCTTAGCTGCATATCAAATAAAGAGCGGACACAGGCGCCTTCAATTTCAAGATTGGGGAATTATCAAGCCAACATGGAAAGCAGAATTCTCCGATCCATTCGTAAACGACCCTTATCACGTTATTATGTGCGGCAGGGCCGGATTCGAATACGAAAATGAGGTGGATCCGGAAACGCACAAAAAGGGAAATTTACAAATCCGGAATCAAAATGAAAGTGGAGGGCGAAACAGCGTATGAGCCAGACATCCTCGTCTTAATGGAGAGATACGAAAAAGTACTGGGCGAGGACAAAAAAATCTGGCGCGAGGCGACGATCGTAAAAGATAGGTCGACGCTTATTGACGGAAGAACATTCAAAAATCCAAAGTTCGAGGATTTCGCGCCATGTATAGAAGCTATGATGAGCAATCCTTACAATAAAAAGGTAAAGCTTGTGCCGGAGGCAGACACCGGAGTGCTATTCAAAACCGAGGAGGAAAGAGCAGAATTCCGGAAAGAAAGGGATAAATGGCTTGAGGAAATAGACGGAGTGCTGATTCGCGCATTTCCAAGCAGCGCCGGCAAAGATAGGCAATCGAAACTGGATATCTTGTCATTAATATTCGGAACAACATCCGAAACAGCTTTGAGGGAAATATATCCTGAAAAGCTGGCAAAAGGATATCGCGAAATATTGGACTACCTGGTCGACCAGGGTTACGCCGAGTACATTGAAAGAGATGGGAAAAAGAGGTTAGCCTTCAAGAAGGCAGAAACAAAATAGTCAGCTAAAAACTTTGGCTGACAGAAATGATTTCTCGTTGCACCGAGGAATTGTTTCGTTTGACCATAAGTTTGGGAAATTATGGAAAAACAATTGATACCAAACTCGACGCTCATTCCAAATATTCTGCTAGATTTTGTTTTACCCGAATTACCTGCCGGAGAAATGAGATGCCTATTATACATTTGTCGGAGGACATATGGATTTCACAAAGACTACGACAGAATAAGCTTTACTCAATTTATATTTGGAATAACCGGAAAGGACAAAGGTTGCGGAGTTTCAAGGCCCGTAGTAGCAGAATCCTTGAGAAATTTGGCGCAAGCCGGAGCTATAACAACTCAAAAAAGCAAGCTCGGAAACATCTATAAAATCAACTTAGATATGGATCCGGAGGGGGTAGTTAGGAAAGTTAACCAGTTAAGAAAGTTAACCGAAAGTAGTAAGGAAAGTAAACCGAAACAGGTTAGGCTACTTAACCTACAAAATAAAGGAAATATAGGAAATAAAGAGGTTTTTAAAAATTTAAAAAACGAAACGAACGAAACGTCAAATAGAAAGGGACAACTGCTTGAAATGTATAAGGTGATGAAATCGAAAGGAATAATTAAAAAATTAAATCCGGAATACGAAGCAATAATTGCCGGAGAAAAATCATTATGAAAGAAAAATACAGAATTTATTTCAGAATACCTTTTACATGGTATTATTTGGCGAAAGTGAAAGTAGCGCGATATGAAAATGGAAAAAAAGACAAGGCATTGTTTTGTTTAGCAGTAAAGAAATACATTGAAGCGCAAAAAATATATCAGTGGCAATTTCTGCTGTAATCGTGCGGAGTAGCATAGTGGATAATGCCCTTATGGATCCGATAAGGTTAATTGCAGGGTTGGCATCGGCCGTAAGTCCTTCTGCAACAATGCGGCGTTCGATTCGTCGCCTCCGCAAAATATTATTAAACTTTTTAAAAATGAATCCAATAATTGCGTTAAGAAAATGGCTCTATAAAATTCATTATATCCATTACCTTGAGAAAACGGCTTGGACATACGCATTAGAAGCTGAACTCGAGGAGAAAAAAGAGCTGGCAGAAAATTATCAACGCCGGGATAATATAGTGGCTGATAGCGAGGGAAAATTAAAACTCTTAGAGGAAAATAAAACGAAGTTGGCGGAATGCAAAGACAAGGAAACATATCAAACAGTAAAAAAAGAGGTCGATGCACTTAACGCCGAAATTGAATCAAATCGGATTGCAAAAGAAGGCATGGAAAAGCAATACATATCTGGGCTTATAAAATCCATAGCAACTAAACGGCAACAATGTGCAGATAGTTTGGCCAAAGCCAAAGCGTGCCGCAAATTAAAAATATAGACATGGAAACAAAACAAGTAAAAATTGAGGAATTAAAACCGGCAGAATACAATCCGAGAAAATGGTCTGAAAAAGACATTGCAGATTTAAAGAAAAGCATTCAAGAATTCGGATTGGTAGATCCAATAATAGTAAATGGCGCGCCGGAAAGATTCAATATAATAATTGGCGGGCATTTTCGTCTTTATTGTGCCAAAGAGCTAGGACATAAAGAGGTGCCAGTAGTTTACGTTAACATTCCGGATATAAAGCGCGAGCAGGAATTGAATTTGAGGCTGAATAAAAATATGGGACAATGGGATTTGGATTTATTAGCTAATTTTGATGAGCAAATATTGTTGGATGTAGGATTTGCTGCCGGTGAATTAGACAATATATTCGGGTTAGAAAAGACAGATGACTTCAACGCCCAGGAGGAATTTGATAAGGCTGTGAAGCAACCAAGGGGGGTCCAGGAAGGAGATTTATGGCAACTGGGCGTCCATAAGCTCATTGTGGGAGATGCAACCCGCAAAGAGGATTGGCAACGCCTGCTCGGATTAGAAAAGTTTGACTTCATGTTCACGGACCCCCCGTACAGATTGGCATACTGCAAAAAGCGGGTCAGAAAAGTGAAAACAAAAGACGGCTGGAAAATAAAAGCTGAAAGGGAATATGAATCAGTCGGCGAAACAGATTCGAAGGGAAAAGAAAAAGGATTCGGCTATAAGGGCAACAGAAAATATGAAGGCGTTGAACAGCATGGTGGAGTTCCGGAATTTGACGAATGGCTTTCAATCGCCAACGAATTCAAGAACGAATTAGGATCAAACGTCATGGTGTTCGAGAACTGGAGAAACACTCCCGACCTTTGGGGAGCCATAGAAAAGTATTGGGCCATACAAAACATGGTTATCTGGCACACGCCAAACAGAACGCAAGGATTTTCGGCAAAGTATAAATTCTTCAACAGGTTTGATGTTGCTCCAGTTGGTAGCGAAGGAGATGCGGCACTGAACGAAATCGATGAGGATGAGTTTAGAAATTATCTTGAAGGCAAAGGTCAAAAGCTTGTTGATACCTACGAAATATCTTTGTATGGAAAAAACGGAAAGCCGAATTGGAATAAAGATAAAGGCACGAAGTTTTGGGTGATGGGCGACCATGTCACACACGCAACAGATTCGGCTTCTGCATCCGGCCAGAATTTTATTTTCGGGACAAAGCCAATTCCAATATTAGTTCCATATGTAAAAATACTCAGTCCAAGAAACGGAATTGTTATGGAGCCATTCTGTGGATCGGGTTCAACAATGATAGCTTGCGAGATTATGAAAAGGCAGTGCCGAAGCATAGAAAAATCGCCAAGATACGTCGAGGTAATCCTTAATCGCTGGGAAAAGTTCACGGGTCAGAAAGCTGTAAAGCTTTAACGCCGAAATAGTCGTAAAAAGCCCGATGATGCTGACAAAAATGACATATTCAAAAGAGGCAAATGATTTCTATCTTGAAAAGGTTAGGATGGTTATGGTTTTAAGGGGCAACAATGTTTCGTGCCGTGAGATTTCAGATATACTTTCAAAGCAAAAGAATCCGATAAAAATAAGCTATGACTATGCCAACAAGTTGAAAAATAAAATCTTGCGGGAAATGGATTACAGGGCGAGGCAATACTCATATCAAAATGTCATTCCCGATTTGGAAAATACACTAATGGAAACTATAAGGCAGACATGGGCCATAGTAATGAACCCGGACACAGTGCCGTCAGTCAAAATCCAAGCGCTGAAAGAAGTCAGAGAAGCAAAACAGCAATTGATAGACAATCTGTTAAAAACAGGAAAGCTGAATAAGGCACCAGAGAAGGTAGCTATTTATAGGCACGAGGAGCGTGAAATAAAGTTGCCTGCTGAAGTGTTAGCTGCAATCGAGTGCATTGAAATGCAAATGGCTCCAAGGCCGAAACCAGTAAAATATATTACGCAGCCAAAAGAATTGCCAACGGAGATGGCAGTGAAAAATGAACAGCCAAAAACAGAAAGAACAGAAATTAAATTCCCCGGAGGAACACTCACAAGCAAACCTTCTCTCCCTTAAAGAACGCAGTGCAAGAAGGCAGTTGATAAAAGACAAAGGCTTCCCGGCGTTCTGCATGATTTATCTTGCGCATTGCAAGGTACCCATTTCTTCGGACACTCGTTATACAGATAAGCTCGACCTTTCGTAATACTTCTTCGCAAATTCGGCAGGCGGCATTTTAAGCGAGGTCTGGATTCTGGTGTTGTTGTAATTGTGAATTGTTTTGTAGATTGCCCACACTAATTCCCCTAAGTGATTAAATCTGTTCGGGTCGCCCAAATCAACTTTGAACTGGGAGTAAAACGATTCCTGGTATCCGTTTTCCCAAGGGCATCCTTTCTGGCTCATGGAAGGATTGATGTTTAAATTGTTTTGCAATGCCACGTAATCTTTTGAAGCGTATTCTGAACCTTGGTCTGAGTGTGAGATTTCTGGAGTTGGGTGATTGCTTACGGCCGATAAAAGTGCGTTCATTACGAGACTACTGGAATGATTAAGCAAGACGGAAAATCCAACAATTTGTTTTGTGAATAAATCCAGCACAGTCGCAAGATACACAGTTCGTTTTTTGAATTGGATGTAGGTAAAGTCGGAAGTCCAGATGTGATTGGGAAAACTCGGACAATTTGTTAAAAGCAGATTCGGAAATTGCTCTGAATATTCTTTTTTGACTTTTTTCCATTTTTTCCCTCTGCGGCGATACGGCTTTATGCCGAATATTTTCATTACTCTCAGTATTCTTTTCTTGTTGATTTTTAAGTGCATTGCCAATCTTTTGTGACCGTAGCTTGGAAATTCTCTGAGCGTAATTTCAATCTGTTGTTTTAATATCCAATCCTTGTCCGGCTGCCTGTGATGGTAGTATAGCATTGAGCGGGACATTCCTGCTGCCTTGCTGAATTGTGTTTTGTCCAACGAACAATCTTTGCTCAATCCTTTTTTTGGGCTTGGGACAGTTTTATGGTTAGCGACCCCACCAGTTCCAGCAGTCCTTTGTTTTCCTTTTTTACTCTGGCAAACTCGGCCCACGAAGGATTGCCGGACACTCCTTTGGTTAGCCACTTGTAAATTGTGGCTTCGGAAACTCCGTGGTCCTGGCTGGCTTGCGAGACGCTCACGCCTTCGTCTTTGACTCTTTTTAGTATTTGGTCTTTTACTTCTTTGGCTACATGGTAGCCTTTTTTAGTTGTAGTTGTCATATACCTTTTACCCCTATTATACATTTACATTGTTAATATTCAAACCCGTAGAAAGAGTGTCTGAATTTTGGGGTACCTGCCAGTGTCCTCACAGTGGAATTGAGTTAGATGGTTCATACCAAGCAAATTATATGACAATCATCGGCAACAATATAAACGGCTGTGGCGCCGACGGAATAAAATCAACCAATACTTATCTTTCTTATTCAACCATAATGGGTAATTCAATTCACGGATGTTTGAATAAAAGTTTGAATGTGTCTGTATATTATTCAAACGTAATCGGCAACGCTGGATACAGTTCGGTTTCAAGCACAATAACAAATCAAGGAGGCGCTAACATTCAATACAACATAGTCAATTAAAATTAATACCGGGAAACCGGAAAAAACATGACACTAATAAAAGGGACAGACGGCAAAATTTATTCAGCAACCGGCGAAATCGTTGTTGCAGATTTACAGGCACAAATAGATGCCTTGACTGCACAAAAAATCGTAGAAGTCCAAAGAACTTCTGATAGGTTTGACGCACAAATCGCAGAAATACAAAATACTATTAACCAAGCTAATAGCTTGTAAAAAATATGATTCCAACAATTTTTAACATATCGATGGCCAATGCAAATCAGGAATATGGCCAAGCATTGCCGGTGCTTACGAAAACAGTGTTGATTCAAAACAGGAACAGTGTAGCAATTCAACTTGCGTATATTCAAGGACAATCTGGGACAAATTATATAACAATCCCAGCCGGCGCTTCAAAGTCTTTAGACGGCGCTTGGGTAAGCAGTCTGACGCTCTATTTTCAATCACCTTCCGCAGGGCAGGTTTGTGAAATAGAATGTTGGAACTAAAAAATATGAACAAATTTTTAAAAGGAATTTTAATTGGACTATCCGCGAGCGTGTTGCTTGTTGCAGCCGTGGCAATGGCCGGAATAGGCGGAAGCGGAATAAATATTGTTTCGCCTCAGTGGGGCAATATACAAGGAGTGATTTCAAACCAGCCAGACCTCGTTAATTATGTGGCAACTCATGGCGAGCCAGCAACTCAGACGCCTTGGGGTTCAAACATAAACGGAGGCGGGCATAATTTGAGCAATGTCGGAAGTATTTCGGTTGGAAGTTTGACTGCCACAACTACGGCTTCTCTCGGTAATGTTTTTGTTGGTTCTTCAAATCAGATTCAGATTGATGGCACGGGAGATATTATTGGTACAGCTTCACCATCAAATTCTATTAGTGGAATGCAAATAATTCCGAGAGTGGGAAGCGTGACCGATGTTTCGTCGATAACACCCAATATAGGATTATACGACCAATACGAAGTGACGGCATTAAATCAGGCTTTAACAATACATATTCCTTCCGGAGAAACACCGGTCGACGGCCAAAGGTTAATATTGAGATTTAAAGATGCTGGTTCGGCCGAGTCTTTAACCTGGGTGACGAGCACTGGCGGATACAGGGCAGTGGGAATCACGCTGCCGACAACGACGGTTGAAGGAAAAGTTTTATACGTCGGTTGCATATATAATTCGCAAGACAGTTACTACGATTGTGTAGCAACAGGTCAACAATAAATGGACAAACAAACGGAAAAAGAAATGTTCGAGTTTATAGGAGAAACAAGGACTGATATAAAAGCAATCAAGGAATTGTTAAAAGCTTTGCCCTGTTCCGTTCACCAAAAAAAGATAGAACAGCACGATGCGTCCATAAATAAAGCATGGGGAGCAGTTGCTGTTATCAGTACAATTTTTGGATTTGTGGGATGGATGTTGGCTCCGTTTGTTACATGGTTTTTAGGAAAAACAAAATAATATTAAATTTAAAAAACATGAATTGGTTAATACAACTTATTAAAAATTTAATTTTCGGAATACAAAAATTTAAAACTGGTTTAATTCCCAGCCCCGTTGATTATCGAGATGTTCCAATGACTTCGATTATGTCATCTGGTCAAGTTGTCCCAAAAGAGTTTTTCTTTCAAAAGCCCCTGCCTTACGAAAACCAAGGATCTAAGCCAAAATGCGTGGCCTGCACCGGCGTTACAATAGACAGCGCAATCCAGGCTATTTTAGGTGTCAATATTAAATTTGATTTCAGACTGGCTATATCAGCAGTGCAAATTAATCGACGGACTTCCCGCCGGAACGCAAGGTACAACTTTCCGCGCAATGCTTTCTGTTTTAAAAAATGTTGGTTGTATGCAAAAAGGCGGCAATCCGAATGATTCAGCAACAATAGCAAAATACAAAATAAAAGGTTACGTGCAGGTAAGCACAGACATACAGTCGCTTAAAACTGCAATTTACAATTTCGGCGTCGTGCTGATAGGATTTCACGGTTCAGACAACGGCTGGCAAACGGCGGTGATAAGAGCTCCATTGCCCGGAGAAACCATCTGGGGTCACGCAACATCGGGCAAGGGGTATAACGAAATAAATGTGAGAGGGCAGAATAGCTGGGGGCAACAATGGGGCGATAACGGCGATTTCTATTTTGGCCAGGAATACACGCCATTTGAAGCGTGGGCTGTTGTGCAAACTTTGCCTGCTAACTGGGAAAGTCTTTTGCCGCAGCAAAACGATAAGCCGCATATTAAATTTGTGAATCCGTTGTCTTATGGAGTACGGGGTTCAGAAGTCATACAGTTACAAGATTGCTTGAAATGGATAGGCTGTATTCCAAACGAAGTGCCGTCTACCGGTTTATTTGGCCCGCTAACTTTGGCAGGAGTAAAACTGTTTCAGGAAAGGTGCAATCTGCCGCAGACCGGGTATGTTGGACAACTCACGATTAATCAATTAAATCAGATTTTCGCTCAATAAAAAAATAATTATTTTTAAAAGTTAATTAATCTTTGCTAACCGAAAAAATATGGCTGGCAAAAAAATAATGCAATTTGCATTTTCGTTCGATAAGCAAACAATTTTAAATATTGTGCGACAAGCCGCGATTGCCGCTTTGGCCACTTTCATTTATGTGGTTTTAGAAATGCTGACACACATAAATTTCGGTCAGTACAATCCCGTAGTGATTCCGATAATCGCATTACTGATTCATTCGGTTGATCAGTGGAGAACAGGAGTAACACCGGCGAATTGATATTAGAAGTAATTTAATGAGTTTTTAGCACAAGATACCCGGTGCTTGACTTGGGCTTTTTGCATAGTATAATAGGTGTAATAAGCAAAAAAGGGACTTTTTGCTTAATATAAGTAAAATACTATACAAAAATGGATAAAAACCTTCTAAAAACAATAATAGACAAACAAAGCAAAGAAAGAAACTCTCTGTTGAGTTTGGCATACATAGAGCGCTCACAGGCTCAAAAAGGAGAAAAATGGTTGTCCTCTGATTTAATAAAAGTAGTCTTGGGACCACGAAGATCAGGAAAATCTGTCTTTTCTTTAATGCTTTTGAGAAACCAGCAATTCGCCTATTTTAATTTCGATGACCCTGCTTTGGTCAGTGAAAAACTGGATCTTTATCAGTTGATGGACGAACTGAAAAATGTTTACGGCGACACCAAATATGTTTTATTTGACGAAATTCAAAATTTACCTGCATGGGAATTATTCGCCAACCGCCTGCATCGGGAAGGATATAATTTGGTACTCACCGGATCAAATGCCAATTTACTTTCAATGGAATTAGCTACGCATCTAACTGGCCGGCACATGCCAATAGAAATACTGCCGTTTAATTTTAAAGAATTTTTGCTGGCAAAAAATTATTCTGCAACAGATAAAGTAGATCTAAAATTATTGGAGCAATATATGATATTCGGCGGATTTCCAGAAGTTGTAATAAAAAACCAGCATCCGCGTGGATATTTAGACGTGCTCTTTGATGCATTGCTTTTTAAAGACGTTGTAAAACGCCATAAGGTTCGGTTTTCAAGCCAGATAGACCAATTGGGAACTTA
>CAVZWH010000029.1:0-14392 GCA_963778905.1 Candidatus Staskawiczbacteria bacterium
TTGTTATGGAGACGAAATAGAAAGATTTTATTCAACGCTTGCATGCATCGACGGAAAGTGTGTATTAAAAACAACATACGATATGGTTGAAATTTGTTGGTGGGAGAATGCAAAATGTAAAATTAATGCCGCAACGGGAGTCCCCGCCTGTATAACAGATACTACTGCGAATAAATGTAAAACTGATGCCACCTGTCCTACGCCATATGGTCTGTGTATCAATGGCGCTTTTGTAACAAGAAATTTTTATTGTAACAATGGGCAATGCGCATGGTACGATACTTTAAAAGATCCCTGCCTGCAATATGCAACCTAGAGACCTTAGATTTTACGACTATTCTTCGGGTTCGATTCCTAGAGAGGTCTGTGGATAATTTTCACATTTTATGTAAGATAAAATAATTCACGATCTGTATCGTGTTTTTATTTTACACAAATGGATCTCAACTCCGCCATCATAAAATTAAATAAACTGCTTAATAGAAAAAAACCAGAGAGATTCAACGCTACTTGGATAATCAAATATGCTCCGGATGTATATAGATTTATTTATAAAAATATCAGAACTGAACTCGATGAAATAGATTGGGACAGGGTGACTATGCTTATTGATCGCAGGTTTCAGAAACGATGGATAAAACGCAGAAAGAAAGTGACAAATTTTTATAGAAACAAAAAAGAAGTTGAGATTGCTCTCGGTTATTACAAGGATAAAAAGTATACATTTTTTACAAACGATAAAGAGGACAAAAAAATGAGATACGCTATTAGTATAATTCTGGCTCGGACTGCTCAAAAAGGAAACCTATCGGCGAAGAAGGAATTAAAAAAGTTAGTAAATGTTTTAATTTATGACTGGATTGAAAATAATCCCTTGATCTCGCGCTGGCAGGGGCACGAAGAACTTATTGATAAATATATTGAGATCTGTATCCGGCGTTACAGATATTCAGGATCCTTTATTGGATATTTATTCAAAACCTTAGAATATACGGGTAGGGGATTTCCGAGACAGTATTCTTTGAATAATCCATCAGCCGCTACCGGAAGAACGATGCTGGATTTTGTGGTAAAAGATGAAGAGACTGGCGATATTAAAATGTATGAACAAAACTAAAACATGCTGGTGGATCTAAAAGTATATTGAGTTACACGGTAGGATAAATATAAATTAAGCTATGCCAGTAAACACTGGCATTTTAGTTAGATTTGGGATATAAATAAGTAATTAAATGGGCTAAAAAGCACATAAACTCTGCCGAATTGCGGTTCTAACATTATTCAAAGTTAAAAATGATAAAGAATAAAGACAATAAAAGCGCAAATTTTTCTGTTAATGATTTAATTTTGTTTTGCATACATTCCATTGTTTCAAACTCAGAACAATGTAGTTTTGAGCGGCTGATTAAGGAGTGTTTTACTTTATTTCCCGAAACATTGAAGTTTGCGCGATATCCGGTTTGGCCGGATTCGCGAAAATTAGACAGGCCGTTGAGGGCTTTACGAAAAGAAAAATTAATTATTGGAGACCCCAAAACATATTTTATCCTGACAAAATTGGGTGAAGAGAAAGCAGCAATTGTTTCTAAAAAATTAAGACAAGGAAAATTATTATGAGCTTGAAAAGCAAGGATTTTTCTAAAATATCTCCGCAGCTTTTGAAAAAAATTGCATTTGCAATTGTTATTTTTTTGCTGATTGGATTTTTCTTTGTATGTTTTGAAGTTTATGTTCCGATAAATCCCAGCTCACAGGAAACGATTACTTATGTGGCGCAAAAAGGTTGGGGAGACAGCCAAATAGCTAACGATTTGCAAAAATTAGGAATAATAAGAAGCAGTTATTTTTTTAGGTTTTATGTAGTGCTCTCTTTGCAGCATTCAAGTTTGCAGGCTGGCGAATATAACTTATCTCCCAAAATGTCTATTTATCAGATTGCAAAAAAAATGGCGCAGGGCGATGTGGTTAAAGACAATGCTGTAATTTTGGAAGGATGGGACGCAAAAGACATTGCAAAATATTTGGAATCAAAAGAAATTTGCAAACAAGATTATTTTATTTCTCTTACAAAAAAAGATTATTCAGATGAATTTAATTTTTTGCAGGACAAACCTAAAGATGTTAGCTTAGAAGGTTATCTTTTTCCGGATACTTATGAAATTTCAAAAGGCGAAACCTGCGAAGATATTTTGAATGCTATGCTGGTAAATTTTGGAAAAAAATTAACGCCGGATTTAAGAGCTGAAATTAAAAATCAAAAAAAATCTGTTTTTGACATAGTGACAATGGCTTCAATGATTGAAAAAGAGGTAAGAAAATTAGATGACAAAAAAATTGTTTCAGGAATTTTGTGGAAAAGAATTTCTATTAACATGCCGTTGCAGTTAGATTCAACAATTATTTACATTACCGGCAATGCAAACATTTCAACAAAAGACAAAAAAATAGATTCGCCATACAACACTTATAAATATCCAGGATTGCCCAAAGGCCCAATTTCAAATCCCGGAATGGAATCAATTACAGCGGCTATTTATCCGAAATCCACAAATTATTGGTATTATTTAACAGACGGACAAACAATTTTCAGCCAAACTTTAGAAGAACACAATGCGGCCAAAGCAAAATATCTTGGCTCTTGACATGCGGTGCAAGATAGATTAAGATAAAAAATACAATTAATAATCCGCAGACAGCAGGTGCCGCCGCATAAATCCTGCCGAGGATAAGCATTATTTTAGTGTTTATTTTCGTCTGCGATAAAACGCAGCTTTTTATTTATGGCATTAACTAAAGAACAAAAAACAAAGCAAATACAAAGCATAAAAGAAAAGGTTTCAAATCAAAAATCAATGGTTTTTGTTGACTTCGCAAAGGTTTCTTCAAAGGAAATGTTTTCCTTGCGAAAATCTTTGAAAGAAGCCGGATGCAACTTAAAAATTGCCAAAAAAACTTTGGTGAGAATTGCTTTTGGACAATCAAACATTTCTTTTTGGAATAAAATAAAATCATCTATTCCCGGACAATTAGCATTGGTTTTTGGAGTTGAAGACGAAATTGCTCCCGCACGTATTGCAAACACATTTGCAAAAACTCATGAAAATTTCAAGATTTTAGGAGGAATTTTTGAAAACAGATTTATTGAAAGAGAAAAAGTATTGGTGTTGGCCAACATACCGCCAAGGAATGAGTTATTGAGCAGATTGGTGGGTTCTATCGCCAGCTCAATGATAGGTTTTGTAACAGTGTTAGATCACATAAGAGAAAACAAAGAAAAAAATTAATATTAATAATATAAATAAAATTATGACAGACGAAGCAAAAGTAGAAGTGCCGGCTAAATTTGAAAAATTAGTTGGTGAAATAGAAAAAATGTCAATTGTAGAATTGGCAGAATTAGTGAAAGTTTTGGAAAGTAAATTCGGAGTTTCGGCAGCCGCTCCAGTTGCGGTAGCAGTCGCAGCTGCTCCAGTGGAAGAAAAAACATCTTTTAATGTTGAATTAAAAGAAGTTGGAGCTCAAAAAATTGAAGTCATTAAAGTTGTCAGAGACGTAACAGCAAAAGGATTAAAAGAATCAAAAGATTTGGTTGACGCGGCAGCAGCCGGCACAGCTCAAATGGTAAAAGAGGGAGTTAAAAAAGAAGAAGCCGATGAAATTGCAAAAAAATTTACAGCCGCAGGAGCTAAAGTAGAAATCAAATAATTTTCAATAAAAAAACAGGGGGTTAAAGCCCTGTTTTTTTATTGAAAAAATGGTAAAATATTTTAATGGGCAACTAGCTCAATGGCAGAGCATTCCGGTCACATCGGAAAGGCTACAGGTTCGAGTCCTGTGTTGCCCACCCGAAATTTTATGTCAGCTTCATACAAAAAATTGCATTGGACCGAGCACTCAAAAATAAAAATGAAACAGTATGGGCTTTCAAAACAAAAATTGTTGGGCATACTTTACAGGCCTGAAAGAAAAGAGCAGGGGATTGCGTTGGGAACAACCGCAGTGATGAAAACAAATAAAATATTTTTTAGAACAAAGCAGATAACTTTATCTAAGGCGTGGCAAAGACCCAAAAAAGCTCCTGGAGAAATTTGGCTAATGTATAGAGATACAAGAGATTTTAGAAAAATAATCAGCGCTTGGCGATATCCCGGAATTTCCAAACCCGGCGAGGAAATTCCAATTCCAGAAGATATTCGCCAAGAACTAATGCAAAACCATGGAAACGAATAAAATTATAGGTTATGTTCTGTTAATTGTCGGAGTTTTACTGATTGCTTTGCCGCTTTGGCAGACATATAATATTTTTACCGGCAAATCTATGCCAGCTCAGGTTTTTATGAGGCCGACTGCCTTGACAGTAAATCAAAACGTGAGCGCTCTTGATATTGGCGGGCAGATACAAAACGCGTTGATAAGAGTAATTCCTGTTGATTTTATAGACAACACCTTAAATCTTGTAGCCTGGCTGATTTTGCTTTGGATTTTAATTTATGGCGGTGGCAAGATTGCCGAAATTGGTGTAAAATTATTGAATGGAAGCAAATAGTAAACAAAATATTTTCGCCGAATGGTTTGTTTGGCAGTTTTACCAAATGCCTAAGTTTTTGTTTGGAGTTTGGAATAATTATTTTAAGTTTGCGACAAACTATTTTTCTTTGCCGCTTTTATTGAAAACTTTTTTTTCGCCGTGGAAAAGGTACAAATGGAATTATCCTAAAGGATTTGACGTGGCGGAATTTTTTAATACGCTTATATCCAACACGGTTTCCAGAATTTTGGGAGCCGCAATGAGAATTGTTTTGATTATAATGGGCATTTGCCTGCAAATTTTTGTTGCCATAGCTGGACTGATAGTTTTAATAACCTGGTTTTTAATTCCGTTTATCATAATCGCCGGATTTTTATTTATTTTTATTTATTAAAATGGTTTATCGGGTTAAATAATTTTAAATTTTTTGTATTTTTATGTTTTATTTTGTCTATGTTATACAATTTGATAAGAATAAGAAAATGTATAAAGGTTATACAAAAAATTTAAAATTAAGACTTGAGCAACATCAGAAAGGATTAGATGAATATACGAGAGATAAAGGTCCGTTCAAACTAATTTATTTTGAGGGTTGCTTAAATCAGCAAGATGCAACCCATAGAGAAAAATATTTTAAAACATACTTGGGCAGAATGTTTCTAAAAAATCGGCTCAAGTCTTATTTAACCCGATGAATTTTGAACTAAAAAAAACAGCATCATATTTGGCGGTAAAAAGAGCTAAATTTTTACTTTTCAGATTTTCTAATGCTTTCAAAAACATATTTTTGTTTTTGTTAATTTTATCTTTGGCTGTTTTTGCAGTTTCTTTTCTTGGATTTGCTTCTGGATATGTCACAACCAAAACAGCTGTTCTGTTTTTTGTTATTTTTCTTATTTTTTGGAATTTGCATTTGTTTACAGAAACAAAAATTAAAAAACCAATAATTTCAATAAAACTTTCCGATGCAGTTGATAATCCAGAAGTTTATAATTTAGCAGAGTTGTCAAGTTTTAACATGGCCGAAATTTTTGCAGATTCAATAAATTTTTGCCAAAAAAGAAAAATTGACGTTAATTCTTCGTCGCTTTTTTATTCAACCTTAAAATTTAGCAAAGATGTTGCGCTGATTTGTTTCAGGCTGGGCCTGCATCCGAAAAAACTTCAGGATGACTTAAAAAATTATTTGGAAAAAATGCAAAAGCAAAGCCAGCCTGCAATGATTTTTTCCGATGATTTTCAGAAAACAATAATTGAAGCGTTAAAAGTTTCAAAAGAAAGAGGCCACGATTTTATTGGAGAAAAAGAAATTTTGGTTGGTTTGGCAAAAAACGATGAATTTTTCAAAAAAGCTTTGGTTGATTTTGATTTGAAAGAGTTTGATGTTGAAAATATGACTTCGTGGCTGGATTCGGCGGAAGATTTTGCCGAAGAAAACAGAAAATTTTGGACTTATAAAAATTTATCAAGAAAAGGATCTTTGGGCAAAGAATGGTCGTCGGGATACACAATAACCTTAGACAGGTTTTCTATTGATTGGACAAAAGTTGTTTCCAAATGGATGTTTAGGGAAATAGTTGGGCATCAAAAAGAAATAGAAGAAACTGAAATGATTTTAGCCAGGTCTAATTTAAGCAACGCTTTGATAGTTGGAAATCCGGGAACTGGCAGAAAAAGCATTGTTGAGGCATTGGCTCAAAGATGTTATTTGGGTACATCTTTGCCGGAGTTGAACAACAAAAGAGTGGTGGAATTGGATGTTGTTTCGCTTGCGGCGCAGGTGCAGGATTTTGAAAAATTAGAATCTATTTTAGACCAAATATTTTCAGAAGTTTTAGCGGCCGGAAATGTTATTTTAACTATTGATGACTTGGAAAACTTTGTTGGCCGCGCCGTGCAAAAAGCCGGAGCAGTTGATATTTCCGGCATTTTGTCAAAATATTTGGCCATGCCAAGTTTTCAATTTGTTGGAATTACTTCTTATGACGGACTTCACAGAAACATAGAACAAAATTCTTCTTTTTTGGATTTTTTTAGGAAAGTTGAAGTGCAGGAAATTTCGGAGGCAGAAACAATAAAAATTTTACAGTCTGCAGCCTTGGAAGCAGAATATAAACATAAAATTTTAATATTGTATCCAAGCATCCGCGAAATTGTAAATTTAACTGGCAGATATATGCCAAGTTTGCCTTTTCCAAAAAAAGCGCTGGATGTTTTAGACGAGGTTGTTGTTTATGCGCAATCAAAAAAAGAAAAAGTGGTTCTGCCGCATCATGTTTCTGAAATTATATCTCAAAAAACAGAAATACCAGTAGGGAAAATGGCGGTCAAAGAAAAAGAAACGCTGCTTAATTTGGAAAATTTAATTCACCAGAGAATTGTCAACCAGGAAGAAGCGGTAAAAGAAATATCAATTGCAATGAGAAGAGCAAGATCCGGCATTTCTTCAAAAATAAGGCCAATGGGTTCGTTTTTATTTTTAGGCCCTACCGGCGTTGGCAAAACAGAAACCTCAAAAGCATTGGCGCAAATTTATTTTGGAAGTGAGGAAAAAATGATAAGGCTTGACATGTCGGAGTTTCAGGCAATTTCGGACATCCCCAGATTAGTGGGAGCCGTAAGTCCGGTGGAAATACAGGGGCTTTTGACAACTCCTGTCAGAGAAACGCCATTTTCTCTGCTTCTCCTGGATGAAATAGAAAAATCGCATCCTAATATTTTGAATTTATTTTTGCAGGTTTTTGACGAAGGCCACATTACCGACGGCCAGGGCAGGAAAGTTGTTTTTACCAACACAATAATTATTTGCACATCAAACGCCGGAGCAGATATAATTTTTAAGGAAGTTGAAATCGGTCAGGCGCCCGACAAGCAAAAATTATTGGACTCCTTAATTGAAAAAGGAACTTTTAAGCCAGAATTTATCAACCGCTTTGACGCAACTGTAATTTTCCACCCACTGACAAAAGAAAATCTTCTGCAGATAGCTCAATTGTCTCTGCAAACTTTGCAGAAAAATTTGAAAGAAAAAGAAATTGATTTTGAAATTACAGAAGAATTAAAAGAAAAAATTGTTGAACTTTCGTATAAGCCGGAATTTGGAGCCAGGGAAATGAGAAGAGTAATTCAAGATAAAGTTGAAAATGTTATTGCCCAAGCGCTTTTGTCAGACCAGCTAAAAAAATCAGACAAATTTCAGGTTAATCCGGAAAATTTTGAACTGATTATTAACGACTTTAATTAAAGTAATTTCTATTGTGCGACACTTTGAAATTATAGTTATTATTATTGTAAAGTAAAAATATGAAAATAATAAATTTAACGCCAAAATTAGCAGAAAAAATCCAAGATGGAATTTTCAAAAAAATGACAGCTGAGAAAAAAATAAAGCTTACTTGTGATTTTTTTAGATTTGGCAAAAAGTTAAGTCAATTAAACGACAGAAAAATAAATGGAGATAGAAGACCTTCTTATAAAGATAACTAAGATTTTAGATAAATTAAAAATACCGTACATAATTACCGGTGGGATGGCTGTTTCTGTTTGGGGTAGGCCGCGTTATACGGCAGACATTGATATTGTCGTTGAAATGCTTGAAAAAAATATAGAATTGATGGCAAAGGAACTTTTGTCTGTTGATAAAGATGTTTA
The DNA here is from genome assembly GCA_963778905.1 of Candidatus Staskawiczbacteria bacterium. Classification (GTDB taxonomy): domain Bacteria; phylum Patescibacteriota; class Minisyncoccia; order Minisyncoccales; family Staskawiczbacteraceae; genus XYD1-FULL-39-28. The sequence goes on from CAVZWH010000029.1 coordinate 8,180, forward strand.
TGTTTCAGAGGAGGCGATGCGAGAAGCCCTGAAAAACAAAGGAGAATTTAATTTTATCCATCCGCAGTCACAATTAAAAGTAGATTTTTGGGTTATAAAAAATGAATTTAACAAGCAGGAGATTAAAAGAGGGATTTCAAAAAATATTTTGGGATATAAAATTAATTTTGTTTCTCCGGAGGATTTAATATTAAGCAAGTTGCTGTGGTGCAAAGATTTAAAATCATCAAAGCAGTTAGAAGACATAAAATCTGTATTAAGAATTTCAAAAGTGGATGTAAAATATATTAAAATTTGGGCGGAAAAACACGGAACCATAAATACATTAAACGAGTTGATTAAAGAATTGAAAGGTTAGTTTTATTGTGCTACACTAGATAAATTAGCGGAGGTTTAGCCTCCGATAACTAAAAATGGATTTTTTTATAAATAAAAATAAAAAAAATGCGAAATTAATTATTACGCAACTATTCGTTGTTTTATTTTTTTTGATTTTTTTCCTTTTTCCAAAAGTTGCAAACGCCGGGTATTATGATTATTCAGACACGCTGCTTATAATAAACGATAACTCAACAATATCAACCGAAGTCGGAAATTATTTTTTGGCGGCAAGGCCAACATTTCCTGCGGGGAACATTGTGCACATAAGCACGGTCACCACAGACGACGTAAGCAGAACGGAATATACAAATAATATAAAAACAGCGATTGAAAATTTTATTACCACAAATAATTTATCAAATACAATAAATTATGTTATTTTAACTGATGGCATACCAATAAGACTTTCTGATACTGCAAATTCGGTAGACTCTGAATTGGCCTGGTGCTTGGGAAAATCAACTTGCCCTTCTGTCTTTTCAAACCCATTTTATAATTCCACCGGGATATTTTCGCATCAAACATACAATATGTATATTGTAACCCGGCTTGACGGTTACGCTCCCACCAACGACGGCTGCACTGTTAATAACACTACTTGTTTTTCCAACGGCAACGATATTTCACAAATCACAGGTTTAATTGACCATTCTACAATCGCAAACATACCGTCTGTTGCAACTCTTAAATCACAGGGATTGTTTGTTTTAGACGGCGGAGGATTGTATGACGATATCGCCAACCCCATGTTGGAAGCTGCGAATACTCTTTTAACGGCAAAAGGATTCAAAACAGTGCTTGACGAGACAAGCACTTATTTAACCGACCAGCAAAATGTTTTAGGTTATTGGAGCTGGGGCAGTAACGCAAATGGCAGTCCGACAAAACCAGTTAATGCCATTCCTGGAAACACTTATGAAAATGGAGCAATAGGCGAAACAGCAGTGTCAACTTCAGCCCGCAGTTTTTCCTATCCTCCTTCTTATGGACAGTCATTAATTGCCGATTGGATTCACGAAGGAATTTCCGGAATGAAAGGATATGTTGCTGAACCCTATATGAGTGCTATAGCTCACCCAGATATTCTTTTTGACCATTACACATCCGGCTACAATATGGCAGACAGTTATTATGCCGCTTCTGAAATTATAGATTGGAAAGATTTGGTTGTTGGAGACCCAAAAATGATTATTGTAAAAATGATTGCGCCAGGGCTTGCGTCTCCTGCAAATAATTCATCAACTGCAAATGTTTCGCCTACTTTTACTTGGTCGGCCTCTCAAAGCTCTTCTGGAAGCATTGCAAAATACCAACTATATATAGATGGAGTACTTAACAAAGATAATATTTCCGGCACTTCAACAACTCCAACTGGTAACCTTTCAGCCGGTGCTCACACATGGTTTATAAGAGCAATAGATAGCCAGGCAAATACTGAAGACAGCTCCACATATACCTTAAATATAGTTTCTCCGCCATCAGCTTTTGATTTAGTTTCTCCTGCAAATAATTCCACAACATTAAATTTGCTGCCAAATTTTTCGTGGCAATCGTCTAGCTCTGCGGTTGGTGCAGTAACATATCAATTATATATAGACGGCTTTCTTAACAAAGATAATATTTCCGGCACTTCAAGAACCCTGGATGGCGCTCTTTCAGTTGGCGCTCACACTTGGTATGTGGCGGCAGTTGATGCCCTTGGAGATACCACAAATTCTTCTTCTACTTTTACAATAATAGTATTTAGTCTTCCTTCCAGTTTTAATCCTTCGTTTCCAGCTGATGATTCTACAACAATAAATCAAACGCCTACTTTTGGCTGGCAGGCATCTACCGCCTCATCCGGAATTGCAAAATATGAGCTGTATATGGACAACGATTTGTTGGCAACCACCTCGCCGTCGGACACATTTGTAACCATTTTAACACCGCTAAGCGTCGGAGTTCATGCTTGGTTTGTGCGCGCATGGGACAACGAAACTCCAAGCCAATACACTGATACGTCATCTACTTTTACTTTGAACATAATTAATCCGCCATCAGCTTTTGATTTAGTTTCTCCTGCAAATAATTCCACAACATTAAATTTGCTGCCAAATTTTTCGTGGCAATCGTCTAGCTCTGCGGTTGGTGCAGTAACATATCAATTATATATAGACGATGTTCTAAAAAGAGACAATCTTACAGATACATCAGCTCAGCAGCCGCAAATGTTTAGCATGGGTTCGCACACATGGTATGTAGCAGCAACGGACACTTTAGGAAACACTACGGATTCTTCTTCTACTTTCACAATAAATGTAACAAGCGCCTTTCCTCCAGGCCCCTTTAATCCTACTTCGCCGGCTGATAATTATTCTACAACAAATACTGCTCCAACCTTTTCGTGGGAAACGCCAAGTTCTACAGCAGGCATAGCAAAATATCAGCTTTACATAGACGGAACTCTTAACAAAGATAATATCTCCGGCACTTCAACAACCCCGGCAAGCGCGCTTGCTGTCGGTGCTCATACATGGTATATAATAGCAGTTGATAATTTAGGAAACACCACAGATAGTTCCTCATATACTTTAAATATAATTTCTCCTCCGGGCGCATTTGATATTACTTCTCCGTCAAATAATTCTTCAACAACATCCACATCTCCAACCTTTGCGTGGGAAACGCCAAGTTCAACAGCCGGTATAGCAAGTTATCAGCTGTACATTGACGGTTCTCTAAATAAAACAGTTGCCGCTACTTCAACTACGCCAGCTTCCTCGCTCAGTGTCGGTGCCCATACATGGTATGTAATAGCAACAGATAATAACAGCCAGACAATAACGTCATCAAGCACTTTTAATTTAACTATTACTTCTTCGGGCGGAGGCGGAGGCGGTGGCGGTGGTGGTGGCGGCGGCGGCGGATATGTGCCTTTTATTACAAATGGTTTATGCGGTTCTTCCAATAATCAAATTTTTTCTATCGCTCCTTCTGTAAATCTTTGTTCTGCAGGAACGGCTTCGTCTGTTTCTGGTTCGGGTCCTTGGACATGGACTTGCGCAGGAATAAACGGAGGCGCATCTGCTTTTTGCTCGGCTACTATTTCTGCAATAAATACTCAACTTTCTGTTCCTGCTACAAATACAAGCCCAATAACAGAACAAACAGCCATTTCAGCGCCGCCAGTAATTTTTACCAGAAGTTTATCTATTGGCGACACTGGCGAAGATGTAAAAGAATTGCAAATATTCCTTAACAACAATGGTTTTACAATATCACAAACAGGTCCTGGCTCGCCGGGAAATGAAACAATACTTTTTGGCGCATTAACTTACAACGCTCTTGTAAAATTTCAAAAGGCGCATGCGTCAGAAATTTTCGGTTCAAACCAAAATATGCCAAGCTTAGGAATTTTTGGACCCAAAACACAGGCGTTGGTTAAACGGCAAACTTTAATTTTACAAATCCAACAACAATTGGCCATTCTTATAGCTCAGTTAAACCAAATGCTCGCCGCGCAATCAAATCAGCCAAGCCAATAATATTTACAAAAAATTGACATATATTTTCTCAAGAATATAATGAAGTTATGGATATCAAAAAGTGCGATTTATGTAAAAAGAAAATTAAAGAACCCATTGTTGCTGGTACGGGTTTTTTCTCTGGTGTGCACGTGGAATTATGCGATGAATGCGGAAAGCCAATTTTAAAGTTTTTACAAAAACACAAAATTATTGATAAAAATAAAAAAGCAATTAAAAAATCATAATAAAAATTAGAAAAATTAACTGCTCTTTTTTTATCGTAAAAACTTATCCACAGGCAAAATGTTTGCACACATTGCATGCAGAGGAAATTAAGAATATAATAATATAATTTAACAAAATAAAAAATTAACAAACAATTATGACAAAAAAATATATAGCAATATTTTCAATCGCAATATTATTTGCGGCAGGTTCAGTTTTAGCTGACCAACAAGAATGGACAGTTGGAAATCTTCACTATAAAAGAGTGGGGGGTGGATTAGAAGTGACGCAAATTAATCCGCCGGCGCAAACTCAGCCAGAAAATAAAAATACACAGCAGTGCGTTTCGCAGTGCGAGCAGAGTTGCAATAGCGCACAATCAAATGGTTCGCAGAATAAAGGACAAGCCCAACCAGCCCAACAACCAACTCAGCAAACTTTTGATATTGCGTCAGTGGCTCCTATAAGCGATATTAATGTAAACATCACATCAACAACTTCACCTTCAGATGCCAGCTCCATCCTGCCTGCAAACGTAACAGCAACAATGTCAGACAGTTCAACGCAAAGCATAGCAGTAACCTGGGATGGCGGAACTCCAACTTACGATTCAAGCACAGCGGGCACTTATGTTTTTTCCGGCACTTTAACTTTGCCAAATAATATAACCAACACAAATAATTTAACAGCCAGCGTAAATGTGGTAGTGGCAGACCAATCAAATTCATTAGAACAAACAACAAGTCCGTCTACCAGTGAAGTAATAATACAAGATGTAGCTTCAAGTTTGTTGAATTCAATGGGAAGTTTTATCAACAATCTTTTTCATCATTAAAAATTAAACAACAAAAAATCCACATTTCTGTGGAAATTTTGAGAATCTCAGATAGTTCTTATGTGAACCCCGCTTTGACAAGTTAAGTATAGCAGATTAAAGATGCTTGTCAAGAGTCGGGAGTAAATAAAACTTTAGACCGTGGACCCACGGGGAATCGAACCCCGGAGATCCCGATGTCAAAGCGGGATTCGGAACCATCCTGAGCCCACGGCAAACTAATTATAACATAAAAATAATTAAAATTGTATAATTAAAAAATAAAATCTTATGAAAATAACAAAAAAGAGTTTAGCTCTATCGTCAATCACGGTTTTAATATCCGTGCTGGTTATTTTTTCAGTTGTTAAAGCCGGTTCGCTGACTCCGACAGGAGCGCCTGCAGGTACTTTTTACACACTAAATAATATATACACAAGATTAACCGTTGGAACTGCGGCCACAGAAGGCAGCCACAACTTCGGTCCGTCTGCCAGTCCCGCCGGCACAATGCACACGCTAACTGATATCTACGGCGCAATTCCCGGAGGACCAGGAACCACTGTAACTGCAACCACCAGTAGCGGCACGGCCATACCTGCTGGATGCTATTCTGGCACCCCGAAGTGTATGGTTGGTTTAACCGGTGGCACAGGAACTGCCGCCGCTAATGCCCAAGTTTTGTCTGGCTACTCTGCTTATACATCTAACGGAACTGTTCTAAACGGCACAGCTCAGGAACCTCTTGTGTGGCAAGCTGCTCCATGGGCTATATCAACCAGTTATGTCGTGGGAAACGAAGTGGCTGACAGCAGTGATAATTCTTGGTGGCTATGCGCAGTCGCCCACACCTCGGGCACAGGAACTTTTGCAGCTGATAGAACAGCCTACCCCTCATATTGGACATCAACTACTCCTCTATCCCTTTGCTGGTCAAATGCCCAGCTTGGGCAAAATGACGGGGCGGATCCTAACTGTGCCATAGGCGCTGGGCTTGTATCTGCAACAGGAAACAGCAGCAATCCTTTGGGAGCAGTAGAATATTGCAAATATCTTAATGCAGTCGGCGTTATGCAAACAACTGAGCAAGATATTTGGAGATTGCCAACCGAGTCAGAATTATTGGCAGGATTATCCGACCAATTTGTTTTGGCACTTTCCACCCAGGTGGGTTTCCAGTACGGCACTAGTTATTGGTCGGGATCCCCGCATGGTAGTTCTAATGCCTGGTACGCCTACTACAACCTCGGAGCAATACGCGAACTGTCAAAAGGTGTTACATAA
>CAVZWH010000030.1:0-24341 GCA_963778905.1 Candidatus Staskawiczbacteria bacterium
CTGCTCTCTTATGGCTTCTGCCTCTTCCGGTGTTGCCATAATTGGTATAACCAAATAATCTGGCTCTACCTCGTTTAACATTTTCTCCAACCTTTTTATAGTTTTTCTGGTTATCATTCTAATAAATCGCCTTGTATTTGCATTGTTTCAAAAAATCGGCAATTACTTCTTCTACTAATTTTAAGTTTCTGCCCTCTTTCAGCCCCTCTTTTTTTTCTAACTCGGCAATAGTTTTGTATGTTTTTTGGTTGTGGTAAATAAGCCCGTCCTCTTGTAACACGGCTATTCGTAAAAGGCGTCTCGTCGGGTCAAGTTCCGTCGCCTCTTTTTCTAACCTCTTTATTTTTTCTCTTGTAATACTCATGATTATTTCATTGTTTTCCTCTCTAGAATTATGCCTTCAAGAGTTTCTACCCTACCGACAATTTCAGAAACTTCTAAGGCCTTAATTAAATGTCCAGATAGATACCCAATACAATTTGCAACCCTTAAGTCAACCGCTCCCTGACGCACCTCATTGATAGTCGTTGCCAACAATTTTACCACGCTTTTGCTGTCGTTAATTTCTATGGATATTAAGGGGTTATAGTTTTTCTTAGGCGATTTCCCGCCCCTAATAACTGCTTGATGTTTTGCCTCGCCGGTTTCCGGATTATGGGTGAAACAAAATTGGCACTTTTGCATAGCATTTGCCCTACACTGTTCGTTATTCTGTTTTATAAATTTGCATTGCATAAGTTCAACTTGTGGGTACACCCCTTATTCTTACTTTACTAACTTTGCTAACTTTGGGTTTTGATAGGTTTACTAACTCACCATTGTTATATAAAGACTTTAGTAACTTTTAGTAAACCCTTTAGGGTTACTAAAGTTCTAAAGTAATAACAAATTTAACTAATCAATTTATCTCCAGCTGGACTATCAATCCTAAAATATAAGAATTCCTGTCCGCTGGGTTTTTCCCTTTGAGACACGGGTGCGCCTTCTTTTACAAGAGTCGCTCTTGTTTTGTCTTGTATGTGCTTATCGGTTAGTAAAGCTTTTATTTGGTCTCTCACGGGACTTTCCGATTTACCGACCATCTCTGCATAATCTTTTATTCCAAGCCACGTTTCTGATTTTTGTATAATCTCGTAAAGCTCATTTCTCAATCTTGTTGCAGCATCAAGGGATTCTTCATGCTTACATTCGTACGAAAAACCTATTTTAGTATCTGATATTTCAATTTTTACCGAAAAAGGGTCAATTTTTTTCGCACCTTTTAGCTTCGCCTGTCTGATAATAATAAAATGATTACCATCTTGGATTTTTTCCTCACAAGTAATATGTCCGGAGGGAACAGCATTAATTACGGTACTCCCCCTTGTCTGTTCTTGAATATCATCTTTTTCCCATTTCTTCATAGATTTTTTTCTATGATGATTAGTAAAAATAACGGTGATGCCTTTTCTTGAAAATCTTTTCATTTGTTCAAATACAAGCCCCATTTCTTTTGCCGAGTTTTCATCTGCATTATGTATGACGCTTAAAGAATCAAAAATAATAACTCCAATTTCTTTTTCTTTGGCTTCTTCAATCAATTTCGTTACTGTTTTACCCTCAAGTTTTATTCCTTTTTCGGCATGAACATAAACAGGTAAATCTTTTATCTCCCCTAAAATCAACGATAATCTTTCTTTTACATCAGATTCTGGGTCTTCTTCATTAACCATCATCACATTCTGCTTATCTGTTGAAAAATTACCAAAAACTTTTTCGCCAGTTGCAATACATATCGCCATATATTGTGTGAGCCACGTTTTCCATTGCTGCGGAGGAGCTGATAGCTGGTTAATTGTTCCTCTCTGAAAAATATTTTCAACAGTCCACTTTTTTTCTGGAAAATTTTTATTTAAAAGTTCCATTAATGAAATTGCCGGAGTCCACTCATTTTCAATTTCTGTCTCAACTTGTCTGTCAGCCGTACCTGTTTCAATCTGTTCTTTCCTGTTTTTATTAGCATAAAAATCAAACTTATTTTTTAATTCCTCTTCTGGCAGCGGTGGCTGGCATTGAGTATTCCAGGCTTTAATGGCCTCCCAAGCAACTGCAAAATCTTCATCAGTTTTGCAGTCATATAAATATTTACCAATTAGCCTTACTGCTAAATCATTGCGGTTTCCAATAGTAGTCCCTTTTATTGCTTCAGAATAATTGAGTTTTTCTTTCGGTTTTTTACTTTTGATTAAATCTAATAACCAAACTGGAAAGGGTTTTAATTCTTCGCCCCTCCATTCCTTAATCCACTCGTATTTATTCCCGTTAAAATGGGCATACTCCAATTCATCCTGTCCGTAAAGAGCTTCTGAGGGTGGGAGTAATACATACCCCTTTTGAGCTTTAATATCCAATCCTTTCAGCACGCCCGCATTACTGGTGTATTCTAAAGTAGAATCCCATTGAACCAAAAATTGACTTCCTTTACTGCCCGTTAAAGTTTCTGGGTACCCTTCAGCTTTCAATCTTTTAATTATTTCTGGGTCGCATGTGTTGTCTGGGTCTTTAATATCACAATCAATAATCATTCCACCACATACTTTACCCATAGCCCCAGCAATTCCAGTAACTCCTTCAATGCTATTCCAACTAGACATCTCTCCGGCGGTTGGTAAGCGTTCTTGAAACTGTTTCCACGCCACTAATGATTTCTTCCCTCTGACTGGAAAACAGGGGATTCCCATTTCTACATATTTCTTAATTTGTTCTATAAATTTCTCTTCCATTGCCTTCACTGGTGCTGTTTAGTAAGGAGGTGGAGCGAAGGCTAAGTCTACCCATCTCCCTACAAAACAGAATTGTAGTTTTATGATTAATTATTTTCTAAATTTGGATGTTTTTTTTCATCTTCATCCAACCATTCTTTTTTTATTGGCCTATAAATATTTTTGAAAAACGTTAAAAGATTTATAGCTTTTTCAAGAGCATAATCATCGGGAATCTCCTCCTTAAATTCGTCTTTCCATATTTGCTTAAATTCTTTTAACGCTTTTTCCGAAATCATTTTCTGAAAAACAAAAAAGAGCTCCCGAAAAAGCACTCGTGTTTTTTAATGCACAAATGATTTTTCAGAAGCTCTAGACCTCCAAACCCTGGATTGTTTCCAAGGCCCTAATTACATACAGCCACTCTTAGTGATTGTTCGCAGGCACAAGTTTTTTAAAAATGTGCTAGAGGCAATTATAGTATTGCCTTCCAACATTGGCTTTGCATAGCCCACCAATCGTTTTTCTTCCGATTAGTTTACCTCTTTGTCATCCAAAAAGGATTCTAAAATGGAATTAGGAAATTATTTCTAAAAAGAACTTTTTTTGTTTCTATATTATAAGTATAGCAAATCAAATGAGTTTGTCAAATTCTGTCTGCTATTTTTAACTAATATGAAACACAGGCCGTCATATCTTGGTTGAAAGTATATCCAATATTACAATAGCATGCACTTGTGTTGTCAGTCGTTCCAGGTATTCCATAAGCATTACCGCCGTAAGCGTTGATACAATCCTGTGTATTTGTTATGCAAGAGCCTTTGCTCATAATGTAACCATAATTACAAGAACAAGTTCCGCTTGAATTAACATATCCATTGGGGTCGGGGCAAGTTACTTGAGGAGTTTCATCATAAACGTATGCTGTGTTACATTTGCCATTTGAATCTAAATCAAAACTCGTGCAAGTACCACTAATAATCCTACCATCTGTGGTTTTGGAAGTCGTACAGGTAAATTTATGAAAATAAGTAGCCCAATCGCCCTTTTTCAAATTTATTATTTGATTGCAAGTGCTAAGGTCAGTATTAACAATCCCTTCTTGCACCTGTCCAAAGCCAAATAGGCTAATAATCCCCCAAATAGCAAAACCAATTATTACTAAAAAGATTATGCCTAATATTTCGCCTTCGCCTTTTTGAGAGTTTTCCATAGATTTCTAATTACAAGTTGTTACTCCTAATGTATTAGTAGAGCAACTTAATTTATTACCCACATTATCGGTATAGTGTGTAATTCCTAAATTGTCTTTGGAAGATTGCCCAGACAGGCCAGAGCCGATGCTCCCGTAGTTAGTAATTCCTAAACTATTTGTGCTTGCATTAATTTGGTTGTTTTTATTGTCTATTGTATGCTGTACACCCAAACTATCGGTAGATGTGCTACTCGAATAACCAGTATTGTCGGTATAGTGTGTGATGCCCAAAGAATCAGTAGAAGCCTGCCCATTGTATCCATTACTACCAATAAAATGTGTGATACCAAGAGAATCTGTATATTGACTTCCTTGTCCTATTATAAGGGGTTTCTTGCTACTCAAATTATTGGGAGAGACGACTACTGGTAATATAGGCGTTTGACTTAGCGTAGATACTTGATTGGTGTTAGCGGGCGTGGGAGTTTGTCCAGAATACGGTTTTGCTATTTGGCTAATATTATTAGCAATAGAATTATTGGAATTAGCAATCTCGCCATTCAATACCTTAAGATAAAGCTCTATTTCTCCTTGATTACCACTTTGAACTATAGTCCTAACATCTGGCGGCAGGGAGTTTAATTCATCTGCTGTTAGGGGTGTCCCCATCCATTGTTTCAGAACTAAATTTTTTTGCTGAACTAAAGGATTATTTTGTTGAAGTTTTGTATTGAGATTATTAAGAATCCCTAAATAAGTAGCATTATCTAATCCGGCACCTGAAGTCGGAGTCGGAGTTGATGAGGGGGTAGTTGTAGAGGTCGGAGGAGTTTGCGCTATCTGATTTGAATTATTAGTTTGCGACTGTCGTTGAGCCAAAATAGTAGCTATCTGTTGTTGAAGTTGGGTTATCAGTTGGGTAAGTGTTTGAATCAATTGTTGTGTTAGCTGTGTTTGAGTTGGTGTAGTTTGAGCCGAAGCAAAAACGGGCGTGATTAAACAAGCCGCCAAAACTAAAAAGATAATAATTTTTTTCATAAATTTATTTTTTATAAACACAAAGCCCGCCGCTAGGCCGAGGCTTGCGCCCCCATACTCCTTTCGGAATACGACCATATGAATAGTTGCCTGAACGACGGGTTCAGTATATTCATATGGTATTTTGTGCCATGCCCTATAAATAGGGTTTAGGCAATCAATATTGAATTGTTAATTTATCCTAACGCTAAAACACAGTAAAATCAAGAAAAAATTTATACAAACTAAAGCAGCTGGTAAGGACTGTTTTTTATTTTACCCATTCATATCTAGTCCTATATCTACTAAACATGCTGTACGGTAGATATTCATCGTGTTGTAGCCTCCCAATTATAATGCTAGGTTCTATATTTACTTCTTTTGCAAAAGAAAATATGGCATCTTTAGAAAAAACAGCCCTATTTACAAATTCTTTATACAAATCATCGGGGATTAGAAACTTTTGGGCAAAATTATCTGCTTCTATCTCTTTTTGTTTTTCTTTTCCCGTGTCTTTACCGCCATCAATATCTATGTTCGCTTGTTTTCTGTCATGTAATAATAAATGTCCAACTTCGTGAAATAGGGAGAACCAAAATATATCAGCAAATTTGTTTCTTATACTAAGTTGTACCATCGCCTTAGAGGGAGAAATCCAAGAAGAAACACCGTTTATGGGAGCATTTTTAAGATTTGGAGTTATTACAAAAGCTATTCCAGACTGAGCCATTATCTCTTTTAATTTAGGTATAAAAATAGATGGCTCTTCTAAGCTGAGCTTTCTAATTTCTGGCAACGACTCTTTGAGCCTCAATTTATCAAAAGCTAGGGTATTTATTTTTTGCGAATCAATGACCCCTTTTCTTAACCATGCTACTATCGCCGGTTTAGAGTAGTTCTTTTTTGTAGATATACGAAAAAATACACCCTCTACTAATTCTTTCTCTATAATATTTTTGAAGGAGGTAGTTCCAAAAAATGTTAAAAGATTAGTTGTTTTTTCCATGTCGTTCTTCGCCTGTGGCAACCATTCTACTTTAACCATTTCTCCGTAGGGATATTGCTTACTATCGTTTACTTCCTCTTTCATTCTTTCTATGTTTTTCAATCGGGCTTTAGTTTCTTGATAATTGGCCTCCAAATTATTCCAAAACTCCGCTGGAATGTCAAAAACTTGTTCCAGTTGAATTGAAGTATCTGGGGTAATGGCCGTTTTGCCTTTTACTATCTCACTTATAGTTTTAGGCGGCCTGTTCATTCTTTTAGCTAGTTCTCTTTGGGTTATACCCCTTGTAGTCAAAACCTCCAACAGTGTTTCTCCTGGTGGCACAGCCATTGTCGGGATATACTTAGTTTTTTCTTTATTCTCAAACATATTAATGAGTATCTTCAATTGATACGACCTCAACGGCAATAACTTTTTCGCAATTTATTATTCCATTCTCAATACAATCTTGATTTGACGGTTTAAATACTAGTCTTTGTGGGTGAACTAAATCAACAGAAAAACAGCCCTTCAGTTCCCCGTGTAGGGGATGACAACGACCCAATCCTGATTTAATCAGCTCTTTTAGACAAGGAAAAGATTTTATTTCTGCTACCCTCCGAGTTATTATTTTTTCCATTTGATGACCAAAAGAATTAGGATTTTTTAAATATTTTTTGATATTTTTTGCATTACCGAAGACAATATCCATGAACCGTGCCACCGTTATTTATAAATAATTAAATAGTTAACGTTTAGTGTTAATTATTTAATTATATACCTTTCTCTGAATTAAAGCAACGCTAACTTCAATATGCCCCACATTAAAACAAGCTACTGAATTAATTGATTTTAGCCTCCTCTAATGTTAAACTTGGTATATAAAAGCGGTCGGTAGTATCCTGCCAATAGGTTCTAATGTCATCTACTATCCCGCTCACTGAAGTTTCAAAAAACCACCTTTTAATTGAGGTGGTTTTTTGGTAAGATTAAAAAATGAAATTTTCAAAATATTATTTAAATTTTAATAGGACAAATATAATGGGCGTTTTGAATTTAACCCCGGATTCTTTTTCTGACGGCGGAGACTTTGTTGATACAGAAAAAGCTTTGAACTATGCTCGACAAATGGTAAAAAATGGAGCGGACATCATAGATGTCGGAGGAGAAATTTCTAAACCCGGAGCTAACCCGGTTCTTGGAAAAGAAGAATTAAAAAGAGTATTACCAATTATCGCAAAATTATCAAAGGAAATTAGTGTACCCATCTCAATAGATACTCAAAGGCTAGAAGTAGCCGAGGCGTGTATAAAAGCGGGTGCGGCAATAATAAACGACATAGGCGGATTAAAAAATCCAGAAATGGTGAAGGTGGCGGCAGGAAACAAAGTCCCGGTTATTATTATGCATATGCAGGGAATTCCGAAAACCATGCAAATAAATCCAAGTTATAAAGACGTTATTGGCGAGATTAATGATTTCTTTAAAAAACAAATTGCAGTGGCCAGGAAAGCCGGCATAAAAAATATAATTTTAGACCCAGGTATAGGTTTTGGCAAAACCGTGAGGCATAATTTAGAAATATTGCGAAGATTAAAAGAATTTTCCATATTAGGTTTCCCAATAATGGTTGGCCCATCCAGAAAAGCATTTATCGGAAAGATAAACAAAATTAATGACCCTAAAAATCGGCTGGAAGGAACCATCGCCAGCATTTCCGTAGCGATAATAAATGGTGCCAGTATCGTACGGGTTCACGACGTTAAACAATGCAAAAAAGCAGTTGAGATAATAGACGCAATACTTAAACGAATCTAACGGTGTGCATCTGACTTTAAATTTGGTAAAATAATTAAATAATAAATAAATCATAAAAAATGAAAATTGCATTTTTTGAAATAGAAGATTGGCAAAAAAATTATCTAAGAGAAAAACTTTCTAAGGACGACCTGTCTTTTTTTGCAGAACCGCTATCTTCAGACAACATAAATTCTGCATCAGGCTGTCCGATAGTTTCTCCTTTTATTTATTCTCAAATTAATAATGATACTCTTCAGAAACTTCCAGATTTGAAAATGATTGCCACAAGGTCAACGGGGTTTGACCATATTGATATACAGTCAGCAAAAGAAAACAAGATTACTGTCTGCTACGTTCCATTTTACGGAGAGAACACGGTCGCTGAGCACACGTTTGCCTTAATTTTGGCTTTATCCAGAAAATTGATTGACTCTATCGAAAGAGCCAGGAAAGGAGATTTTACATTAGATGGATTAAGGGGTTTTGATTTAAAAAACAAAACGCTGGGTATTGTCGGGATGGGTCACATTGGTTTGCATGTTGCCAGAATTGCAAAAGGTTTTGAAATGAAAGTTTTAGCTTACGACCCAAAAGAAGATAGAAGATTATCCAAAAAAGTTGGCTTTGAATATACTATTTTTGAAAACTTGTTGGCAAAATCCGACATTATAACTTTGCATACGCCCGACAACAAGGATACGCATCATTTAATAAATTCTCGGAATATAAATATGATTAAAAAAGGAGCGTATCTGATAAACACGGCCAGGGGTGGATTGGTAGAAACGCAAGCCTTGCTCAAAGCATTATCCGATGGAATTTTAGCTGGAGCTGGCATAGATGTATTAGAAGAAGAATGTTTTGTGAAAGAGGAAACTCAGCTTCTTTCAAGGGAATTCCCTAAAACCTGCGATTTGAAAACCGCTTTGCAGAATCACATCCTGCTTCAACAAAAAAATGTCATTATAACTCCACACAACGCTTTCAACTCGCAGGAGGCTTTAATGAGGATTCTTAATACAACAGTGGAAAACATAACAGGATTTATAGCAGGAAAGCCACAAAACATCGTAAAACCGTATTGAACCACAGTGTGGGGTAAATTAGCTAATTGATTTTAGCCTCCTCCAAAGACAGCCTTGGTATAAAGAACCCCTCGTTTTCCCTGAAATAGGTTCTAATGTCATCTACTATCCCGCTCTAACTTTTTTTAATATACATAATACATCGTTGTCTCAAAGCATTGACAATGATTTTTATATATGATATAGTAAGATATAGTTCTGATGGATTTTTTGGCAACAAAATACAAACAGCAGAAAGGAGCATACGTATGTCATACGCATGCACACATTTGACAGAACAGGGCGCCCGATGCCGCAATTGGGCCGAGCCAGGAGGAAACTGGATGTGCTCTCAGCACAATGCCCTTGTCGCCGCGGGTAAGTCCGCAGAAAGGGTGAAGTTGCCCGACAGCGTTGATTACAAGTTTAATATCAACGACCGTTGGGCTGAGCGGCTCATCGCCGAAGGCGTTGAAGTTCGCGAGCAGGACTTTGAAGCCAAGGAAAAGCAGCATGTTGCCCATGCCGAACAGTATGGCCGTAAGGCCTATCACCTCAGGGAGAACATTGCTGACTTTGGAGTTCCAGTTTTCGGCCCGCAGGGACTGGCGAACGTCTCGGTCTACGAGCTTTTCAAAGAGCTTCTTGACGCATACGAAATTGTGGATGTTTACATTCATCCAATGTGGCCGGGAAAGAATGAGCGTATGCGAAAGTTAGTTGTCTATTTTGCCAACGGCTCCAAACGGGAGCCCAACAAAAAGGCGATTGACTCCTTGCTTGAGTTCCTGTCGTCGTCTTGTTGGGGGCACGTCCATGTTTGGGCAAATCCCCCCGGATTTACCGGGAAGATCAAAGACACGGTGAATATCAGTTACCGCGAGCAGGATCAGACGCCGGAGTTAGTTTTGCGGCTTGCGGACGGGATGTGGTCATCTAAGACCTATGTCCCACCGGCCGCCGAGGTCGCCGAGTAGTTGTCCGTTTTCATGCGGACGAAAGCAAAAAGCGTCCCGCCGAGCGGAACGCCAAATGCTCATGTCCCAATGACTTTGTTGTTGGGACTTTTGTTTTACTCTGATTTGGAAAAAAAATCTTCTGATTTGGAAAAAGTTATTTCTTTGAACTTTTCCACAAGATTTTTTAACGACCCGTCTCCTAAAATTTCTTTTGTGTCAATTATTTTTTCTGAAATGTCTTTTGGAGGAAATCCGGTTGTCAATTGGAAAAAATGCGCCAGAAAAGTTGTTGCATAGCAGCCCTTTGGCAGAGAAAAACTTAAAATTACTCCTTCCGGAACAAAATCCACTTTATGAATATCAACTTTTATTTTTGTTTTGATTTCTCTTTTTTTCCATTGAATATCAGAAAAAGGCGTGAGATTTTTTAAGGGCAAAGAAGAAATTTGGTCTTCTTTCAAAAAATCGTAATATGGCAGCCAGTCATTTTGGTCTTTGTTTAATATCAATGGCAGTTTT
Organism: Candidatus Staskawiczbacteria bacterium; assembly: GCA_963778905.1. GTDB lineage: Bacteria > Patescibacteriota > Minisyncoccia > Minisyncoccales > Staskawiczbacteraceae > XYD1-FULL-39-28. Next base: position 10,281 of record CAVZWH010000030.1, read on the forward strand.
TCCGGCATAGGATTGCCGTTGCGTATATATTCGGAAATTTTTCTGTTGAAAAGCAAAGACCCATAAGCAAAAACCCAAAGCTGTGTTTGTTCTGGAATTTGTTTTAGGGCTCCGACAAAATCTCTGGGATTTTTCTGCAGATATTTCACAACCTTTATTTCGTTTTGCAGAACCAAAGGAAACGGCTCTATAATTTTTGCTATTTTATCCCAGTTGTCTGTGTTCTTTTTAATTTCTTCCCTTAAATTTTTGAAATATTGTATTTCTCTCTGGCCCTCAGAGCACAAAAAACTCAAAACAGCATTTCTGTATTCTCCTCTCAAAATTAAAAGCCCCCAGAACCAGTTTATAAATCTTGGACTTCCGAATCTTTGAGAATAGAAAAAATTATAAAATCCGTCTTTTTTTATTTTTTCCAGTCTTGAATTAAATTTTTCTTTGTCAAAAGAATTGCCGGTTCTTATCAAAACAGTAAATTTGTTGCCTTGGAGAGAGCCGACTTCTACGGCTCCCTTGGAAGAGTAAACGTTTTTTAAGAAAAAATAAGGAGAAGAAATTTCTTTTAATTTTTCTATGTCTGCTCCGCGAAAGCTTTTTTTTTGGGAAGTTAAAGCATCTTTATCTTTAATGCCGGCAAACTGAATTTTTTTCTTATCAATATTCAAAAAATTAGATAGTTCCTGGACTGCTTCAAAAGTTGAGAGTTTGCATTTTACTATTGTGGCGTAAATCGTAGGATCTTCTTTGGAATATTTTTTTTCTTCATGGAAAAAATCTCCTAAATCCACTGTTTCTATTGAACCATCTTTTGAAATCTCTTCTACGACAAAATCCTGGGGCCACAGTTTTAGATATCCTTTTGGAAAATTTTTCTCATCGTCAAAAGATATTCCAAGCGTTTCTAAAAACTCCGGAGAGTCAACAAAAGTTTCCCGCAAAAAGAGATCCGGGTTTTTTTTGTATTCTTTTGATAAAAATTTGAGTTCTTCTTCTTTTGTTTTGCTTCTATCCATGCTTTTTTATTCAGCCTTGGATTGTGCTAACTTTAAGCTCATTCTGTGCTCTTTCGGCTCTACCAGTAAAACCGTAAAGTCGTAAGTTTCTCCAATTTTCAATTGTTCTTCCATTTTTTCTTTTGATTCAAATTCAGAAATATGGCAGAGGCCTCTTATTTTTGGCATTATCTCCACAAAAGCTCCAAAAGCTGAAAATTTAGACACCTTTCCTTTTATTATATCACCTTTTTTGTATTGCTTTTCAATTTCTTCCCAAGGATTTTTTTTCAAGGACTTTAAGGAAAGGAAAACCTGGTTGTTGTTGATATCTATAATTTGAGCTTTGACAATTTCTCCGACTTTTACAACTTCAGTCGGATTTTCAACCAACTGCCAGTCAAGTTCTGAAATGTGGATTAATCCTTCAATTTGGCTTTCTTTTTCAGCATCGGCGGGAAACTTTATAAAAGCTCCAAAGTCAGCGATGCCGGTTATTTCGCCGTCAATAATGTCGCTTTTTTTATAATTTTTTAGAGTTTCTTTTATTTTTTCATCTGATTTTGCTTTTTCAGACAAAATTAATTTGTTTTCTTCGGCCAACAAATCAAGAATTTTTACTTCCAAAGTCTTGCCGATAAATTTTTGCAGTTCTTTCAGAATTTTTTGCTTGTCGGCATCAGCCACGCGGGGATAATGCTCGGGAGCCAATTGCGAAACAGGCAAAAAGGCCTGAATGCCGTCTATGGCTGTTAAAAGTCCGCCTTTGTTTACGCCGGTTATTCTGACGGTTAAAATTTGTCCGCTAGTTTTGAGATCTCTTAAACTTTGCCAGCCAATTTCTTTTGTGGCATCTCTTAATGAAAGTTCTATATAACCATCATCGTTTTCTAATTCAACGATTTTAGCAAGAACCTTATCTCCTATTTTAAGATTTTTTATGACATCTTTTACGCCATAAAATTCCCTGCCATAAATTATGCCAGTTCCGTTAATTCCTAAATCAATAAAAAGAGAAGACCTGTCCCTGGCAACAACTTTTCCTTCAATGGTTGCGCCAACTGAAAGAGGATTTGTTGTTTCTATACTTTTTTTAATTATATCTTTTATCATATTCAATAAAAAACAACGGTTGTTTTTCCACTAGCGTTTCCGCCAGCTTCTGCTGCCGCCCAGCAGTATTAGTTTCTAATAACATCATAATACACTATATTCGTTATTTTACAAGCCTTGAAGTCTGAAATTATTTATAGTAAAATAAGAGAATATAATACTATGGCAAAAATTTATTGGGCAGGGCAATCCTGCTTTCAAATTTCAGTTTCTAATTCAAGAGATCATTCGGCTGATATTGTGATTGACCCGTTTGACGAAAAAATAGGATTAAAACTTCCAAATCTTTCAGCAGATATTGTTTTGATTACTCACAATCATCCCGATCATAATAATGTAAAAGGCGTAAAAGGCGCGCCTTTTGTGATACAAGGTCCTGGCGAATACGAAGTAAAAGAAGTTTTTATTAACGGGATACCTTCTTTTCACGATGACAAAGAAGGAAAAGAAAGAGGACTTAACACAATTTATGTTATTGAGGCAGAAGAAATGAGATTTTGCCATTTGGGAGATTTAGGGCAAAAACAATTAACCGACGAGCAATTGGAAAAAATTGACGGAGTTGATGTTTTGATGATTCCTGTTGGCGGAACATACACAATTGATTCTTCTGAGGCACAAAAAATAATTTCTCAAATTGAGCCGAGAATTGTAATTCCTATGCATTTTGCAATGCCTAAATCAAAATCAAAATTAGACGATTTATCAAAGTTTTTGAAAACTATGGGCAAAAATTCTGTTGTTCCGCAGGACAAATTTGTTGTTAAATCCTCGACTATGCCAAAAGACGGAATGGAAATTGTAGTTTTACAACCTTAATTTTGATGAACATTCGTGATTTTATAAAAAAACTTCAAAATTTGCCGGAAAAGCAGAGAAAAATTATTCTCTGGACGATTGTTATAATTTTGGCGTTGGGATTGGGGTCTGTGTGGATTAAAATGACGATAGACAAATTTTCAAAAATGGAGCCGATAAAAATTAATTTAGACGTGTTAAAAGCGCCAGAATTTCAAAACACGCAGGATCAAACTGCCGATTGGCAAACTTACACAAACAGCGAATATGGATTTGAAATAAAATATCCTGCAGGGTCATCCATTAGAGAGGATTCTTATAGCAATCCTGTCCCCGGATGGGGATTTATTATACAAGATTCAAGCTTAGAGTTTGCTCTCAATGTAATAAAAATTAGCGATTTGAATATTAGTGCTAATCGGACAACGCAAGAGACAACGGTAGACGGAGTAAAAGGCAAAATTGTTAAATTAATAACAGCCTCGCCTGACGAATGTTACAGCATCTATGTTGAGAAAGGAGCTAGAGCATATATTTTTGGCACCGGTTGTAAAATTGATGGCGATTTATTTAATCAAATACTTTCCACATTTAAGTTTACCAAATAAAATGTAAATCCTGCCAAATATTAAAATTTTGCGTGTCGCAAAATTTTATTTGCCAGGATGCTTATGCAAAAAATGGCAGAAGAAAAAGAAGAAAAAAAATCCAAAGCACAAGAAGACGGAAAACCTGGAGACAGCAACAGGGGAAATGTGACTCAAAGGGAAATGGTAACAGAGCTGAAAGAATCATACATTGATTATGCAATGTCGGTTATTGTGGCGCGCGCGCTTCCCGATGTCAGAGACGGATTTAAGCCTGTCCATAGGAAAATTTTGTTTGCAATGAATGAATTAGGATTGTCCGCAGGTGGGAAATTTAGAAAATCAGCGGCTGTCACTGGCGATGTCCTAGCAAAATATCATCCGCACGGAGATGTGGCGGTTTATGAGTCTATGGTAAGAATGGCGCAGGATTTTAACATGAGATATCCATTAATACAGGGTCAGGGAAACTGGGGCTCAATTGACGGAGATTCTGCAGCTGCTATGAGGTACACAGAATGTAAATTATCAAGAATTGGAGAATTGATGCTTCAGGATATTGAAAAAAACACTGTTAATTTTGTTGACAACTATGATGGGACACGGCAAGAGCCGGCTGTCCTACCTGCTCCTTTACCGCAACTTTTGTTAAATGGGACATTGGGAATTGCCGTTGGAATGGCAACAAATATTCCGCCTCATAATTTAACAGAAGTAATGGACGCGTCAATCCACTTGCTAGATCATCCAAAAGCTGAAACCGAGGATTTATTTGAATTTGTGCAAGGCCCGGATTTTCCAACAGGCGGAATAATTTACGACCAGAAAGAAATTATTTCAGCTTATTCGCAGGGAAAAGGTTCAATTTTAATGCGCGGAAAAGCAGAGGTTGTTGAAAAAAAAGACGGAGCCGAGCAAATTATAATCACAGAAATTCCTTACCAGGTTCTAAAATCCACTTTAGTGGAGGATTTGGCAAATTTGGTCACAGAAAAAAAAGTTGAAGGGATAAAAGATATCCGCGACTTGTCTGACAGGGAAGGAATGAGAATTGTAATTGATGTCAAAAAAGGTTTTCAGCCGCAAAGAATTTTGAACAGATTATACAAATTTACAAATTTACAAAAATCTTTTCACTTAAATTTGTTGGCATTGGTTGATGGAATTCAGCCAGAAATTTTGTCTTTGTCCGATGTTTTGAAATATTTTATTGCTCACAGAGAAGAAGTTGTTGTTCGCAGGACAAAATTTGACTTGGAAAAGGCCAAAGACAGGGCCCATATTTTAGAGGGCTTAATGATTGCTCTAAAAAATATTGACGCTGTTATTCAAACAATTAAAAAATCAGCGGACAAAGATGAGGCAAGAGTCAATTTAATTAAAAAATTTAAGTTGTCAGAAAAGCAGGCAATTGCAATTTTGGAAATGAGATTGCAGACATTGGCCGGATTGGAAAGGAAAAAAATTGAAGATGAATTAAAAGAAATTTTGGAATTGATAAAAGAATTAATGGCGATTTTGAAGAGTCCGGAAAGATTAAAAGCCATTCTTAAAAAAGAATTTTTAGAATTAAAAGAAAAATATGGCGACAAAAGAAGGACAAAAGTTGTAAAAGGAAAATTGGGAGAAATTACTGAAGTTGACTTGGTTCCATTGGAAGAAACAATTGTTACTTTAACTACCGGCGGATATATAAAAAGAATAAATCCTGCAACTTATAAAATACAAAAGCGCGGAGGAAAAGGAATTATGGGAATGAAAACAATGCAAGACGACATTGTTGAACATTTTTTGTGCGCTTCAACACATGACAATTTGATGTTTTTTACTGATTCTGGAAAAGTTTTTCAAACGCAGGTTTATGAAATTCCGGAAGGCACAAGGGTCGCCCGTGGCAGAGGAGTGATGAACTTTTTAGAGCTTTCAACAGAAGAAAAAGTTTTGTCTTTGGTTCCGACCACAAAGGAAGAAAAAGACAAATTCAAATATCTGGTTATGATTACAAAAAACGGCAGAATAAAGAAAACTTCTTTGGATGAATTTGAAAATGTCAGGAAATCGGGAATTATTGCCATAAAATTAGATAAAGGAGATGCGTTGAAAAAAGTTGTTAAAACAACCGGCGAAGACGATATAATTTTGGCGACCAAAAATGGAATATCAATAAGATTTAAGGAAAAAGATATAAGGCCGATGGGCAGGTCAGCGGCGGGAGTAAAAGGAATCCGCTTGAAAAAAAGTGATGAAGTTATTGGCATGGATGTGATAGAAAAAAATCCGCCGATTGATGAAAAAACAAAAAAACCGGTAAAACAATATTTGTTGGTGGTCATGGAAAATGGATACGGAAAAAGAACAGAAGTTTCTCAATACAAAACTCAGGGACGCGGCGGATCAGGAATTAAAGCAGCTAAAATAACAAGCAAAACTGGCCCGGTTGTGATGTCTTCTATTTTGGAAGATGTGGCAGATGAAGAAGATTTGATTGTTATTTCCCAGCAAGGACAGGTAATTAGAACCAGCGTAAAATCAATATCTGTGTTGGGCCGCGCAACCCAGGGAGTAAGAATAATGCGGCTGGAAGAAAAAGACAAAGTTGCATCGGGCGCTTGTCTTAAGGATTAGTTTATCCACAGACCGCATATTGCATATATTTTGCATAAAGTTGTATAATATCTTAATGAATAGAAAGATAATATATTTATTCGCATCAGTTGGTTTGCTTTGTTTGGCATCTCCAGTTTTAGCTGATCAGTTGCAGAATCCATTAGGCGGTATAAATACTTTCCCAGCGCTCTTATCTCAAATTGCCAGCGCCATAGCGCCAATAATTGGTTCGTTGGCAGTTTTAATGCTTATTATCGCCGGAATATTTTTTCTTTTATCTGCTGGAAATCCCGCCATGCTTGGCAGGGCAAAAACTGCTTTGGCTTATGCTATAATTGGAGCCGCAATTGGTTTGGCGGCAGTGGGACTTGTGGCATTAATAAAAACAATAATCGGAGCATAAAAAAATAATTAAAGCAAAGGTCGGTTAAAATATAAATTAAAAATTGAAATATGAAAAAATCTTTAATCAGTTTTATAATTTTAAGTGCATTAGCTTTGCCAGTTTTAGCCTTGGCGCAAGGAACACCAAGTGGAGGAGCAACATTGGACAGTTTAGTATCTGGAATTAAAACAGCTGCCTGGACGATTTTTGGAGTTGTTGCCGTTGTTTGTTTTGTCATTGCGGGTATTTTGTTTATGACTGCAGCAGGAAATCCAGAAAAAATTCAGCAAGCGAGAAACGCCTTTTTATGGGGAGTAGCAGGTGTGGTTGTTGGTATTTTGGCTTATTCTATTATATCGATTGTTCAGACTGCAACAAATTTGCACTAATTATTCGTTATATCGTTTATCGGGCGCATTTTTGCGCCCGATAAACTAGAATTAATTTTAATTCAATGTCAAAAAAATATTTATCAGCTTTAATTTTATTGGGAGTGCTGACAATTTCTGTTGCGCCATTTGTGGCGTCTGCTGCCGGCGGCACTTCAATAAATCCTCCCACTCCTAATGGCCTCAATGTGGCTGGCATAATGCAGCAAGTATTTACTCCAATTTGGCAACTTTTTGTAGGTATTGCTGTAATAATGTTTGTTGTTGCTGGAATTTTGTTTGTTACTTCGTCTGGCGACCCAGGAAAACTTGCCACAGCAAGAAACTCTGTAATATGGGGCGTAGTTGGCATAGTAGTGGCAGTCATAGCATTTTCCATAGTCGGTGTTGTTTCGGGCTGGGTTTAATAAAATTAAGCGCAAGGCAGCAATAAAAAATGTCAAAAAAATATTTATCAGCTTTAATTTTATTGGGAGTGCTGACAATTTCTGTTGCGCCATTTGTGGCGTCTGCTGATATGTGGACTGTTCCTACCGCTGGAAAAGTTACTGACATAAAGACCATAATGACTGCTATATTTACCCCTCTTTGGCAGCTTTTTGCAGGCATTGCTGTAATAATGTTTGTTGTTGCTGGAGTTTTGTTTCTTACATCAATGGGCGACCCAGGAAAACTTGCCACAGCAAGAAACGCTGTAATATGGGGCGTAGTTGGCATAGTAGTGGCAGTCATAGCATTTTCCATAGTAACTATTGTTTCTGGCTGGATTTAATAAAATTAAAAACCAAATTAGTAATATAAAATGAAAAAATCTTTAATTGCTTTTCCTGTAATTGCTTTTTTGATTTTACCAGTTGTAGTTTTTGCGCAAAATTATCAAACTTGGGTTTCGCAAATTATGGGCAGGATAATAACACCTGTTTGGCAGTTTTTTTTCGGTATCTCTGTGATAATGTTTGTTGTGGCAGGAATTTTATTTGCTACTTCTAACGGCGAGCCCGGAAAAATTACCACAGCAAAAAATGCTGTAATTTGGGGCGTAGTTGGCATAGTAGTTGCGACAATAGCTTTTGTTATAGTCAATTTTGTCTCGGGCTGGGTTTAAAAATAAACAGAAAAATATGTATGATATAGTGACAATAATAAATAATATAGGAAATTGGGTTGTTTACCCGTTCTTTGTTGGTTTAGCAACTATAATGTTTATATATGCTGGCATATTGTTTGCAATTTCTAATGGAGATCCGTCAAAGATAACAAGAGCCAAACAAGCTGTTATAATAGGTGTTATAGGAGTATTTATTGGGGTCGCAGCCGTTGCATTAAAAGGTTTTATTATTTATATTCTTGGAGTTTAGCAAAAATAATTTTTGTATACTGTATCAACTCTCGCAAAGGCGGGATTTTTTTTTGTTTATGTGGTATAAATATTAAATTATGCGGGTATGGCGAAACAGCAGACGCGCCAGCCTTAGGAGCTGGTGGGAGAAATCCTGTGGGGGTGCAAATCCCTCTACCCGCACCAAAAACAAAAAACCGCTTTGAAGCGGTTTTTTGTTTTAGTATATTAATTTACTTTTACTCCGAGTTTCCCCGTTAAAAATCTTGTACAAAAAAGAATTTTAATCTATTCTTTAAATATTTTCTGCCCATACCAGATTTGAGATATTTTTCTCTTGCTCTGGCATCTTCTCTGACTAAACTTATTTCGCAATAAATTAGCTTCCACGGAGCCCAGTGTTTTGTGGCTATATTTTTTCTTGTATTATGACTTAAAATTCTTTTTTGTATGTTATTTGTCGAGCCAATATACCAACGCCCTTGTTCGTTTTGCAATAAATAGACATACCACATTAGTTGATTTTTAACGGGGTTTTTCCGTTGCCAGAGTTTTCGTTTTTAGGAATTTTTATTGTTAAAACTCCCTTATCCATTTGAGCGTCTGCCTTATCTATATCAATGTTTTCAGGCAGAATAACTTTTCTGGAAAACGGGCCCCAATAACATTCCTGGTAAAAATATTTTTTATCAGGAATCTCGTGCGGATCGCACCTGTTTCCCTTTATAACCATCATATCTTTTTCTAAAGAAATATCTAAATCTTTTATTTGCACTCCGGCGATTGCCGCCAAAACCACAAAGTCGGAATTTGTTTCAAAAACATCTACAACAAGCTCGCCGTCTTGGTTAAAAATTTCTCCAGGAGCTGTATTCTCTTTTTTTTCTTCTACGTTCTCGGGTTTTATTTTTTTAGCCATAAAATTTTTGTAAATTTTTTATTTTATCTTACATATGCTTTTCATTTTTTTGAGTTTTTCAAATCCTGAAAAAACAAGGAAAGCAAGCGTTATTATAACAACTGCGGGAATTGCAATTTGCATATAGCCGTCTAATTGCATTATAGAGAAATCATAGAGTCCGTGCAAGAGCATGGCTATAAATATGCCCAAAGCAAGAGATAAATATTTTCTTTTTACCTCGCAGAAAGAAATAGCCAAAGAATATCCTATTACCGCAGAACACAAAGTGTGCAGGAAAGTTGCGCCTATAAATCTTACCAAGCTTAAAAGTAAAGTTCTGTCTATTAATTGGGCAAAAGACATTTGTCCTGTGGGCGCGAATAAATAAAGAACATTTTCTAATGCGGCAAAACCCAATGCGGCAACCACCATGTAAAGCATTACGTCTAATGGCTCGTCTAAATGAGGACTGTTGATTACCTTAATTCTAATTACTAAATATTTGAAAAATTCTTCTGAAAGAGCTATTACCAAAAACCAATATATTAATTCTTTTGCTATGGGATTTAGATTAATTCCAGACAATAAATATGTAAAGCCGATTTGCACAAAAAATACCGGCAGAGTTATTAAAGCTCCCCACAAAAATATTTTTAATACCATTCTTTTGGGCTCGGGGTGCGCATCTTTTCTAAGATAATAAGCCAGCCAGGTCAAAGATGGCAATATTCCAAAAATTATATAGATTATTATTCTGTAATCCATTCTTCTATCATTATACACTCTTTTTTGTTTTTTACCGGCAGCTGCTGATAAATTTCTTCTGTTATAAAAGGCATAAAAGGATGCAGAAGCAAAAGGGAATTAAACAAAACATAAATTAAAATATCTTTGGTTTTTTTGTCATTTTGCTTTTTGGATTTTTCAATGTAAACATCGCAAAAATCGTGCCAGAAAAAATCGTATAAAGTGTGGCAGGCCTTGCCAAAATTAAAATTATCTAAATCATCATTAACTGATTTTATGGTTTTTTTTAATTGGTTTAGTATTTTTTTATCAGCAGAAGTTTTTCCTGTCGGGGCTTTTTTAGAAATTTTTATTTTTGAATTTGAAATTTTTAATAAAATAAATCTTGTCGCATTCCAAATTTTGTTGCAGAATTTTTTGCCCATTAAAATATTATCTGTGACAAATTTCATATCCTGGTTTCCCATAATCTGGTAAGCAATTCCAAATCTTGTGGCATCGGCTCCAAATTCGTCAATTAATTTTACAGGGTCAATTCCGGTTCCCAATGATTTTGACATCCTTTGGCCGTCTCTTGTCAAAACAGTAGCGTGTATGTAAACATCTTTGAAGGGAATTTCATTCATAAATTCAAGCCCGGAAAAAATCATTCTTGCCACCCATAAATTTATAATATCTCTGGCAGTTGATAAAACTGATGTTGGATAAAAGATTTTTAAGTCCTTTGTTTTTTCCGGCCAGCCTAAAGCAGCAAACGGCCACAAGGCAGAAGAAAACCATGTGTCTAAAACGCTGTCTTCGCCTTCAATTGGAATTTTGTGCCCCCACCAGATTTGGCGGGAAATGCACCAGTCTTTTACATTTTTTAGCCAATCAAAATATGGTTTTTCAAAATTTTTGGGATTAAATTTTATTTTCCCGGACTTTACAGGTTTTTCTGCCAGCTTCGCCAACTCTTGCATTTTCAAAAACCATTGCAAAGAGGGGATTAGTTCAATTGTTGTGCCGCACCTGTAGCATTTTGGAACTTGGTGAACATATTCTTCAACTTTTTCCAAAAGATTTAAATTTTTCAAATCTTCCACAATTTTTTCTCTTGCCTCTTCTGTTTTTAATCCATTATATTTTTCAGGGCTGTTTATTATTTTTCCTTTTTCATCAATTACCTGAACAGTTTCTAATTTATGGCGGGTTCCTATTGCCTCGTCTGTTGTGTCGTGAGCTGGAGTAACTTTTACAGCGCCGGTTCCAAAATCAGAATCAATTAAAATATCAGAAATAATTGGGATTTCTTTATTTACTAAAGGTAAAATAACAGTTTTTCCAACCAAATTTTTATATCTTTGGTCTTTTGGATTTACGGCAATCGCAGTGTCTCCCAGCATTGTTTCCGGCCTTGTTGTAGCCACAGTAATAAATCCTCCTTCTTTTAATGGATATTTAATAAACCACAAATTTCCTTTTTCTTCTTTGTATTCTAATTCCAAATCAGAAAGCGAAGTGGCGCATCTTTTGCACCAGTTAACAATTCTTTTTCCCTTATAAATCCAGCCTTTTTTATAATAATTCAAGAAGGCCGCCTGCACGGCTTTTGTGTATCCCTCGTCCATGGTAAATCTTGTGCGCGACCAGTCGCACGAAGCGCCAATTTTTTTGAACTGATTCAAAATTGTGTTTCCTTTTTCTTCTTTCCACTTCCAAACTTCTTTTATAAATTCTTCTTTGCCCAAATCAAATCTTGTCTTCCCTTCTTTTCTTAATTTTTTTTCAACAACATTTTGAGTTGCAATTCCGGCGTGGTCGGTCCCCGGCAGCCATAAAGTTTTAAATCCCTGCATTCTTTTTCTGCGGATTAAAATATCTTGTATAGTTGCATTTAACGCGTGTCCAATGTGAAGTTCGCCAGTAACATTTGGCGGCGGAATTACAATTGTAAATGGTTTTTTGTGGCGACGAGGCAATTTGTCAGGATTAAAAAAACCGCTTTTTTCCCAAAGCTGGTAAATTTTATCCTCAACCTCTTTTGCGTTATAAGATGTCGGCAACTCCATGATTTTTATTTGTTAATCTTATCAAAATTATTAATTCGGGTAAACCCATCACTAACTTTTGATAGAATTTTTAAGACGGCGCCTTAATTGAGCAAACGCCTGCTCATGGTATTTTAATTGTTTTTCACGCATTCTTGCGTCATCTTCACATAGATAAGCTTCATAGTATACTAATTTCCACAAATGTCCTTTTGTTGAAAAAGATTTATCGGAATTATGCTCCTTAAATCGCCGTCTTAAATCATTTGTACTTCCATAATAGATCTCTCCATCTTGGTTTTTCAATAGATAAACATAATGCATAGACCTATTATAATCAAAAGTTAGTGATGGGTAAATCTTGACATGGAACATGTAATATGTTATAATATAATAAGAAGGTGGGTATTTCGCCCTCCTCGCAGTTCTCCACAATTTTTTTTGGAAGGAGTCCGATCATGGATTTTTCGTGGACGATTTTAGGTTTGGTGTTTTTGGCAAACTTGGCTTGGATTGCGGTCATGTTTGTGGCGCAAGAACTCGACAATAGTTTGCCCGTGCGCAATTCCTTAATTCCTGGGACAAACCAGAAGTTTTTGTACATGCAAGACTTCTGGACAATGACCTGGGGAGATCTTGTTGGAGTTGCCCTAATCGACACGGCCTTCGTGCACTTAGCTGTGCACGGGTGCCTTGGTGTTTGGCATTGGTGCGTCTTTGCTGCTGCGGTTGTAGTACTTGGGCTTTGGTTCGCAAATATGTGTATGGGCCAAGGTCACAAGCCAGACATGGGATTTCCCGACATCGGGAAAATAAGCTGGCTGGGCATACTGCATTTGCCTTACTTCGGAAGTGGAGTAGCGGCTGGTGCATTTTGTCTCTGGTTTATTTTTACCGGTGATTTGCGCGGTCCAGTCCTTTATGTCGGCCTTGGCGGAGGTGCGCTTTACGCCCTATGCTTCGTGGCCGAGATTAGATCTGGCAATTTTGACCCGCTCAAAAGAGTTTGAGCTAAGGTCGATTTGTCGAGATGATTCAGCTGTTGATTTCGCAAGATTTCAACAGCTTTTATTTTATGCGTAAATTACCATCTGCATTGATTTTTTGCCAATCGACGGTTTTATTTTTGTGATAAAAGCCGGTTATTGCGGTCATCAAACCATTGTCGGTTGATAATTCTGGTTTTGGTACAAAAAAATCTGTGCTTGGGGCTTCTTTTTCTAATTTGATTTTAAACTGTTTTCGTAATTCTTGGTTTGCCGAAACTCCACCACCCAAAATTAAAGATTTTACATGAAAATCTTTAATAGCCCTTATCGTTTTTTTGATTAGGACATCAATTACCGCTTGCTGAACTTCAGCCGCCATTTCTATTTTATACTTTTTTGTTTTGCTTTTAACTTTTCTGTCTGCATACAAAACAGCTGTCTTCAACCCAGAAAAACTAAAATCATAATCTTTCGTCCCAATCATCGGCCTCGGCAGTTTCGCGGGTTTCGCAAACCCGCTAGCTTTTGAAGCTAGTTCGGAAATTATTGGGCCACCTGGATAGCCGAGTCCTAATAATTTTGCGCATTTGTCAAAACATTCTCCAGCTGCATCATCTCTTGTTTCTCCTAAAATTTTATATTTTCCAATTTTTTTAATTAGAATTAGTTGGGTGTGTCCGCCAGAGACAATCAAGGCAATAGCGGGAAATTTAATTCGTGGATTTTTTAGAGTATTTACCAAAATGTGGGATTCTATGTGATTTACTGGCACAACTGGGATATCCCAAAAATATGAAAGGCATTTTGCAAAATTAACGCCAACCCATAAGCAAGGTTCTAATCCCGGCCCATTTGTGACAGAAATTAAATCAATATCTGGCTTTGCATATTTTTTCAAAAACGGAATTAACTTTTTTTCCAATTCCGGCTCGCGTTCCAATATTTTATCAAAGTTTGGATTTTTGTTTTTTAACTCTGATTTTAATAATTTAGCTTCTTTCAGCGCTTTAACTAAAACCGGCACCAGATTTTTTTGGTGTTCACGTTTTGCCATCATCGGATAAACTCCGCCATATTTTTTATGAACTTCAACTTGCGAGGCAATAATATTTGATAAAACTTTGAAATCGCCGGACTTTGAGGTCTCTAAAATCGCAATCCCAGTATCGTCGCAAGATGTTTCT
>CAVZWH010000031.1:0-6214 GCA_963778905.1 Candidatus Staskawiczbacteria bacterium
GCGGGATGATCGGGGTTGGTTTTTTATCTCTGCCTTATATTGCGTTAAAGTCGGGAATTTGGCTGATGCTGGGATATTTTTTGGTTTTAACAGCTTTAATTATTGCAATTAATTTAATTTTTTGCCAAATAAGCTTAAAAACTCCTGATTTCAAAAGATTTCCCGGATTTGTTGGATATTATCTAGGAGGTTTAGCAAAGCAATTTGCCATGGTTTTAACGATTTTGGGAACTTTTGGCGTGCTTTTGGTTTATTTATTAATTGGCAGCCAATTTTTGACATCGGTTTTTCAACCGCTGTTTTCTGGAAGCGAACTGGTATATGTGTTCATTTATTTTTTTCTTGTCAGCATAATTATATATTTTGATATAAAGGTAATTTCTAAAGTAGAATTTTGGATTATAATTTTGCTTTTTCTATCTTTATTTTTTGTATTTGTAGAAGAATTTTCGCATATAAAATTAAGCAATATTTTTATACAAAGTTCCGGAGGATTTAATAATTTTTTTCTGCCGTATGGTGCATTGTTGTTTGCACTTTGGGGAATTGGATTGATACCCGAGCTTGAGGAGATGATAATAAAAAAGAAAAAAAACCTCAAAAAAATAATTACAATATCTACTATAATAATTTCAGTTTTTTATTTATTATTTGTTTTATTGATATTAGGAATCACAGGAAACAAAACAGACCAAACTGCTTTATCCGGTCTTAAAAATTTTTTGCCAAACTCATTGGTTTTAATTTCTCTTTTGGTTGGAGCCGTAGCAACATTGACCGCATTTATCACACAGGGAATTATTTTCAAAAAAACTTTGATGTTTGATTTGAAAATCAAACACTGGCAGGCATTTGTGATTACTTGTTTTACGCCGTTGATACTTTTTTTGATAGGATTAAAATCTTTTATTCCCGTGATTTCTCTTACCGGCGGAGTTTTGCTGGGAATAGACGGCATTTTAATTTTATTAATGTACAAAAAAATCGGAGGAAAAAATATAGTAATCTATCCTTTGTCCCTGGTTTTTTTGCTGGGAGTAATTTACGAAATAATATATTTTATTAAATAGAATTTTTTATTATGGTTTGGTATCTTTATATAGTCATATTTTTATTCTCCTGCTTTGTGCTTTCGTGGCTAAGTTCTTACTTGATTAAGTCTTTAATTGAGATAGCGAAGTATTTACATATCAGAGAATTTATTATAGCTTTTTTTGTTATGGGTTTTGCCGCTTCATTGCCAAATTTATTTGTTGACCTTCCCGCTGCCCTGCAACATTTGCCACAAATTTCATTCGGGGATATTATCGGAGGCAATTTGATTGATTTGACTTTGGCCATGGCTGTTGTTGTTTTTTTCAGCAGGAAGCCGATTTCAACAGATAGCAAGATGGTTCAAGGAAGCGCTATTTTTACTTTTCTTATCGCCATACTGCCGATATTTTTAATTGCAACCGGAAAAATCACTCGCATTGACGGAGCGATTTTGCTTTTAGCATTTTTTGTTTATGCCTATTGGTTATTTTCCAAGGACGGCAGATACAAAAAGATTTATGGAAAAACAAAACAGGAATCAGCGGATCCCCAAAAAAGATTTTTTAGTTTTTTGATGAATTTGCTGAAAATAATTGTTATTATAGTCGTACTTTATTTTGCCGCCCAGGGAGTCATCAGTAGCGCGCAGTATTTTTCCAGCAATTTAGGAATTTCATTGTCTTTGGTAGGAGTTCTAATTGTTGCTATGGGAAATTGTTTTCCAGAAACATATTTTGGAATTGTATCAGGTATAAAAGGTGAAGGATGGATGATTATAGGAGACATGATGGGCTCTGTAATTGTCTGCGCCACATTAGTTTTGGGCATAATCGGCATTGTTTCTCCTTTTGCAATTAAAGATATGTCGCCTTTTCTTATCGCCAGAATATTTACGATTATAGCGGCGCTATTTTTCCTGGTATTTTTGCGAAGCGACAAAAAACTGACAAAAAAAGAAGCTCTGCTCTTGCTGTTTATTTATATTATATTTTTATTCGTAGAAATTTTTATTAAACACTAATGAGTTTTTCTCAATACACCAATAAAAGCGCCGACGAAGTTTTAAGAATATTCAAAACTTCTCTTTCTGGACTTCTCAAAAAAAGAGTCTCTTTTGTATCAGCAAAAATATGGATTAAACGAGATTAAAGTAAGAAATATAAATGCTTTCCAAATTTTAATAAGGCAGCTTAAATCTCCTTTTACTTATTTACTTTTAATTGCAGCTGCAATATCAATTTTAATCGGCCAACTGGTTGATAGTATTGCTGTTTTAGCTTTTATTTTTATAAATGTTGTTATCGGATTTTTTCAGGAATACAGAGCTGAAAGAGCGGTTATTCTTTTGCAAAGATTTATTCCCCAAAAAATAAAAGTTTTGTGCGATTCAAAAGAAGAAATTATTGACAGAAAATTTTTAGTGCCAGGCGACATTGTTTTGTTGGAAGCAGGGGATTTGGCTCCGGCAGATTTGAGGGTTATAAATTTGCAAAATTTTTTAGTAGACGAGTCGGCTTTAACCGGCGAATCTGTGCCGGTTTCTAAAATTGTTGACACTTTGCAAAGAGAAGAAAAAGAAATTTTTAAGGCAAAAAATATTATTTTTTCAGGAACTTCTGTTATTTCCGGAAAAGCAAGCGCAGTTGTTGTTGCAACAGGAAAAGACACGGTTTTTGGCGGAATTGTAAAAACAATTTCTGGCATAAGAAGAGAAAGCACCTACGAAAAAAGCATTTTGTATTTTTGCAAATTAATTTTAAGAATTGTTGTTGTAACAATAATTTTAATTTTTATTGCAAATATTTTATTAAAGGGTATAAGCGATGTTTTAGAACTTCTTTTGTTTTCAGTTGCCTTAATAGTAAGCATTCTGCCAGAAGCTTTGCCGGCTGTTGTGACATTTGCCTTGTCTGAAGGAAGCTTAAAAATGGCAAAACAAAAAGTGGTTGTAAAAAGATTATCAGCTATTGAAGATTTGGGAAACATTGAAGTTTTATGCACCGACAAAACAGGGACCTTAACCCAAAATAAATTATCTTTAGAAAAAATTGTTTCTTCTGACAAGAAAAAATGTTTTTTGTACGGAATCTTATCATCCGGTGCCGATAAAATAAACGAGAAGATATTAAATCCGTTTGATTACGCTTTATTTCAAAGAGTGCCGGAAGATATTTTAAGAGAATCGCGAAAATTCAAAATAATTGCGGAATTGCCGTTTGATTCTTACAGAATGAGGTCTGCTTTTTTAATTCAATCTGCAAAGAATGAAAAATTTTTAATTGTTAAGGGCGCGCCAGAATCAATTATAAAAAATTGTTCCAAGTTCAGTGGAAATTTTGACAAAAAAGAAATTAAAGAAGATACGGAAAAAGAAGGCCAGGAAGGAAGAAGAGTTTTGGCTTTGGCTTTCAAAAAAATTGATAGTAAAATATCCAGCGTTAAAATTCAAGATGAAAAAGGTTTAACTTTTTTAGGATATTTTGTTTTTGAAGATCCTTTGAAAAATACAGCCAAAGAGGCAGTTGAGTTATCTAAAAAATTAGGAGTGCAGATTAAAATTATTACCGGCGACTCAAAAGAAGTTGCAGGATATGTTGCCAGAAAAACCGGGCTGGCTTTGAGTCCGCAAGATTTGATTTTGGGTGAAGAACTGGAAAAAATGTCAAAAGACGATTTTGACGACGCCTGTGATGAAAAAATTGTTTTTGCCAGAATTTCGCCGGACGTAAAGCATAAAATAATAAAATCTTTGCAAAAAAAATATGAGGTCGGGTTTTTGGGCGAAGGAGTAAACGATGCACCAGCATTAAAAACTGCCGACGTGGGAATTGCCGTTGTTGAGGCATCCGACGTGGCCAGAGAAGCTTCGGACGTGGTGCTTTTGCAAAAAGATTTGCGAGTTGTTGTAAACGGCATTAAAGACGGCAGAATAATTTTTGCAAACATAAATAAATATATAAAATGCGCGCTGGCAAACAATTTCGGAAATTTTTATTCAATTGCCGTAATTTCTTTGTTTATAAATTTTTTGCCAATGCTGCCGGTGCAGATTTTGTTGGGAAATATTTTATCTGATTTTCCTTTGATTTCTGTTGCCACCGATTCTGTGGACATTGAAGAATTGAGAAAACCAAAAGTTTACGAGCTGCACAATGTTTTGCCTTTAATTGTTACCTTGGGATTAGTGAGCACCCTTTTTGATTTTATTTTCTTTTCAGTTGTTTACAAAAATCCGCCGGCGGTAATTCAGACGCTTTGGTTTATTGAAACAATTTTTACGGAAATTTTTCTTATTTTTATTGTAAGGACAAGACGCCAATTTTGGAAAGCTAAAAGGCCAAGTTTTCTTTTGATTTTTTTCACGGCGTTAGACGGCATACTTATTATCGCTTTGCCATTTCTGAAAATCGGACAAAGCTGGTTCCATTTTGTGGTTCCGCCAATTATTCCCTTGCTGATTGTCTTTTTCCTCGTCGGCGCCTATTTTATAATGTCAGAGCTGGTAAAATTAATTTATTTTAGATATTGGAAATCGCCAGATTTTGTAGTAAAGTAAAAAAATGGATTTAACAATAATACTTTTAATTATAATTGCGGTCGGGGTGGTGGTGGCGATTTTTTTGTTGTTGAGAAAAAAACTAGAGCCGGAGAAGAAAGATGATGGTTCGCTTTTGATGTTGCAGCAGCAAATGAATCAAATTGCGCAGGCGGTTGATTTAAAATTATCTGAATCAAATAAAAATGCGCAGGAGCAATTCAAACATTCGGTTGATATTGTTAAAAATGTCACGGAAAGATTAACTAAATTAGATGAAACAAACAGGCAGGTTGTGGGATTTGCTGACCAGTTAAAATCTTTGCAGGATATTTTGAAAAATCCAAAACAGAGGGGGATTCTGGGTGAATATTATTTGGAAACTGTTTTGAAAAATGTTTTGCCGCCGGGCAGTTTTCAAATGCAATATGCATTTTCAAATGGCGAAATTGTTGACGCAGTTGTTTTTGTAGATAAAAGAATAATTCCAAT
Source organism: Candidatus Staskawiczbacteria bacterium (assembly GCA_963778905.1). GTDB lineage: Bacteria > Patescibacteriota > Minisyncoccia > Minisyncoccales > Staskawiczbacteraceae > XYD1-FULL-39-28. The sequence goes on from CAVZWH010000031.1 coordinate 5,063, forward strand.
TGACTCAAAATTTTCTTTGGACAACTATAACAGAATGTTGCAGACAAATGACGCTAATGAAAAAAAGAGATTGGAATCTGCCTTTGTAAATGATTTGAAATTAAGAATTGATGAAACCGCAAAATATGTCAGGCCGGAAGAAAAAACAATGGATTTTGCATTTATGTTTATTCCTTCGGAAGCAGTTTATTACGATTTGCTGATAAATAAAGTTGGAGTAATTGCTGAAGACACAAATAATTTAATTTATTATGCCGGTAAGAAAAAAGTTGTTGTGGTTTCGCCGACCTCATTTTTGGCATATTTGCAGACAGTTTTACAAGGATTGAGAAACCAGAAAATTTCAGAGCAGGCGCAGACAATTATCAAAGAAGTTGAAAGATTAAACAAGCATTTGTTTGTGTACGCAGAACATTTTAATCGTTTGGGCCAGCATTTGGATACAACGGTAAGCAGTTTTAACAAAGCTAAATTAGAATTTGGCAAAGTTGATAAAGATGTTATAAAACTTACTGGCGGCGAATCAAAAATAGAAATAGACGAGGTTAATCGCCCCACGCTTGACGAATAGAGAATAAATTGCTAAACTAATAAATTATGCTCGCAATTATAAAGACCGGAGGCAAGCAATATCTTGTTCAACCCGGAGACAAAATAAAAGTTGAGAAACTGGATAAAAAACAAGGAGAAGAAATTTCTTTTTTCGATGTTTTGTTGGTAGAAAAAAGCAAAAAAATAGAAATTGGAACTCCATTGGTAAAAGCAGAAGTTACAGCAAAAATTTTGAGCCACGGGAAAGGAGATAAAATAATTGTTTTCAAATATAAAGCCAAAAAAAGAGAAAGCAGAAAAATTGGCCACAGGCAGCCGTACACAGAAATAGAAATTATTGGTATTAAATAATTAAAAACCCGCGAAAGCGGGTTTTTTCTTGGCATTAGCATTGACATCAGTTCTGACAAGAGTAGAATTAGAAAAAATGTGTCTGAATGTTCTTTTCCAAGTTATAAATAGGCAAGGAGATGTCTTTATGAGAACAAAACCAAACCCAAATAATCCTGTGCCGTACTTAAAGCCTTATTTGTGTATTCGGATCAAAAATCCAGATGGCAAAGAAGAAAATTGGCTTGTTGATGTTGGCACAAAAGTGTC